>NZ_JBEZXR010000091.1:0-32206 GCF_040638135.1 Streptomyces sp. NPDC026673
CTATCACCCCCAGCCCGCACAACCCCAACACATTCGCGGTGCTTGGTGTTCGCCGGTGGGCCGTCCGGACCCGCGGGTGGGCCCGCGGCGCCGGCGCCGGCACGGCGGGCGTCCGTCGGGGAGGCCGCGGGGCGGCGCGGGCGTCAGGAGTCGTCGCGCTGCGCGCGCTCGGCCCGCTCGGCGTTCTTCTCCTTGATGCGGACCGCTTCCTTCCGCACCTCGGCCTGGGTGGCGCGCTCCTTCTCCAGCCACTCGGGAGCCTCCGACTTCAGCGCCTCGATCTGCTCCGTGGTGAGGGCCTCGGTGATCCCGCCGCGGGCGAGGCCCGAGATGGAGACGCCCAGCCTCGCCGCGACCACCGGCCGGGGGTGCGGGCCGTTGCGGCGCAGCTCCCGCAGCCACTCGGGCGGGTCGGACTGCAGCGCGTTCAGCTCGTCGCGCGACACGACGCCCTCCCGGAACTCGGCGGGGGTGGCCTCGAGGTACACACCCAGCTTCTTCGCCGCCGTGGCGGGCTTCATGGTCTGGGCGGAATGGTGCGACGTCATGCCCCAAGGATATCGAGCGCGTGCGCGGCCTCCGACCAGTGCCGGGTAGCCTGGCCGGATGACCGGCTCGGATGCTCCCCCCTCGTTCCGCCTCGCCTACGTCCCGGGCGTGATCCCCGCCAAATGGGTGCGGATCTGGCAGGAGCGGCTGCCGGACATCCCCCTGGATCTGGTCATGGTCCCGGCCGCCGAGGCTCCCGGCGTGCTTCGCGGCCTCGACGCGGACGCGGGCTTCGTACGGCTGCCGATCGACCGTACGGACCTCAGCGCGATCCCCCTCTACACCGAGACGACGGTCGTCGTCGTGCCCAAGGACCACCTGGTCGCGGCCGCCGACGAGGTGACCCTGGCGGACCTGGCCGACGACGTGGTGTTCCACCCCCTCGACGACACCCTGGACTGGCAGGAGCTCCCCGGGCGGCCCGCGATCGAGCGCCCCGCCACGACGGCGGACGCCATCGAGCTGGTGGCGGCGGGGGTGGGGCTGCTCGTGGTCCCGCAGTCGCTGGCCCGTCTGCACCACCGCAAGGACCTCACCTACCGCACGGTCGTCGACGCCCCCCAGTCACGGGTGGCCCTGTCGTGGCGCGAGGACACCACGACCGACCGGGTCGAGGACTTCATCGGCATCGTGCGCGGCCGCACCGTCAACAGCACGCGCGGCCGCGCCCAGGCGGAGCCGGAGCCGAAGAAGAAGGCCCACGAGGCCGCCGCACGCCGCAAGCCCGCAGCCGCCAAATCGTCCGGCCGCGGGTCCGCGAAGACGCCCCGGCCCGCCGCGAAGCGCGGAAAGCCCCGTCGACGTTCGTGACCGGGGTGATGGCACCTCCATCATGACAGTCCGGCGGCGCTTTTTGTAGGACGGAACGCACAGCTCAGAGGCCTTGTAGGGGAGTTGGGGCGGCTTCCAGAATCCCCGTCATGGATTTCTCCACAGGCGTCGATCAGGACGCGGTGCTGCGTGCGCGAACCATGCTGCTCGGATCCGGCCGGCTCACCGCGCGCCAGAAGGTCGCGGCGTACCGGGTGCTGGCGGAGGTGAGCCCCTTGTCGTATCTGCCCAAACTGTCGGAGGCGCTGATCGCGCACGGCTACGACGAGGAGTTCCGGGACCGGCCGCAGGAGCGGCTGGCCCTGCACGAGGAGGCGGCCGTCGCGGCGCGCCGGATCGCCCCGGCCGAGCCGGGGCGCACGAAGGCGCTGCTCGACGCCCTGGGGGCGTACGAGCACGGGTTGTACTCGGCCGGGCGGCGCACCGAGGGTCTGGCGGTGTGCGAGGAGATGGCGGCGGCCGGACGGCTGGGGTTCGAGCTGGGGCAGGTGCCGAGCCCGGTGTACGGGCACACGCGGCTCGCCGTCGTGCTGGCCGAGGAGGGGCGCCACCGGGAGGCGGCGGAGATCTGCGAGGGGTTCGTCCGGGGCAGCGGCTCGGACGGCGACGACGACGTCTCCTTCTGGTCCACGGTCGCATGGGTCGCCGAACTGGAGGCCGCGGGACTGCGCGACGCGGCGCTGGACGCCTTGGTGCCGCTGCTGGACTTCCTGCGCCGCCGGCTCGACGAGGACCACACGTCGCTGGCCATCGTGACGTGGACCCTCGTACGGCACTCCCAGATGCTGGACGAGGGCGGGCGTCCCGCCGAGGCCGCCGAGGCCAGGCGGGAGGCGCTCACGCTCCTCGCGGAACTCGACCTGACGGGGGAGCGCCAGAGCTGGAGCAACATCCAGACGTGGTGGACCACGCTGTACCTGTTGTCCGGCAGGGCGCTGGAGCCGTCGGGTGCCCCGGGCGCACCGGCACCGCCGTACGGCCGGCACGTGATGCACTGGTCGCCGGACGTCTCCCGGGCCTACGCCGCGGAGCTCCCGGGCCTGGAGGCGGAGGTCGCCGCGCTCACCGAGGCGGCCGCGGCCGAGCCCGGCCGGCACCTTCCGGCGCTGGTCGCCGCCCATCGCAGGCTGACCGTCCGGGCGGCGCTGCGCTGGGAGCGCCGTACGCACCGCATCCTGAAACCGCTGCGGCCGCTCTTCGCCGAGGGTGTCACGCTCGCCCGCCGCCTCGCGGCCCTGCCCGGCGCCCAGCGGGGCGAAGAGGCTCTGGGCAGGGCGCTGGCCGACCGTTCGATGTTCCTGCTCGCCGCCCTGCAGTATGGAGAGGCCTACGACGACTTCCGCGAGGCCGTGGCGCTGCTGGACTGACCAGCGCGGAGTTCGCCCGGTGTTCGCCGGGCGGCGTGCGGCCGCCACCGGGCGGAGGCCCGCACGCCAACCGGGGCGCCCAGACTCGCCGGGCTCCGCGGCGCCCATCGCGGGGTGGCGGGCCCGGAAAGCTTTGCATAAAAGTTCCGGAGGCCGTATAGTCATGCCATCAAGGAGGAGGGTCCATGGCATTCCGGGCAGCGGTGGCGGGAGCGAGCGGGTACGCGGGCGGAGAGGTCCTGCGCCTGTTGCTGAGCCACCCCGAGATCGAGATCGGCGCGCTCACCGGGAACTCCAACGCCGGGCAGCGCCTCGGCGGCCTGCAGCCGCACCTGCTGCCGCTCGCGGACCGCGTGCTGGAGGCCACGAGCGCGGAGGCGCTGGCCGGGCACGACGTGGTCTTCCTCGCGCTGCCGCACGGGCAGTCGGCCGCGGTCGCCGAGCAGCTGGGCGACACCGCGCTCGTCGTCGACTGCGGTGCCGACTTCCGGCTCGAGGACGCCGCCGACTGGGAGCGGTTCTACGGCTCCCCGCACGCCGGCACCTGGCCGTACGGCCTTCCGGAACTGCCGGGTGCCCGTGCCGCGCTGGAGGGGTCCAAGCGCATCGCGGTGCCCGGTTGCTACCCCACCGCGGTCTCGCTCGCGCTCTTCCCCGCGTACGCGGCGGGCCTGGTGGAGCCCGAGGCCGTGATCGTCGCCGCGTCCGGCACCTCCGGCGCGGGCAAGGCGGCCAAGCCGCACCTGCTGGGCAGCGAGGTCATGGGCAACATGACCCCGTACGGCGTCGGCGGCGGGCACCGGCACACCCCCGAGATGATCCAGAACCTCTCGGCCGTGGCGGGGGAGCGGGTCACCGTCTCCTTCACCCCGACCCTCGCGCCGATGACGCGCGGCATCCTCGCCACCTGCAGCGCCAAGGCCAGGCCCGGCACCACCGCGGACGCCGTGCGGACGGCGTACGAGAAGGCGCTGGCCGACGAGCCGTTCGCGCACCTGCTGCCGGAGGGCCGGTGGCCCGCCACCGCCGCCGTCCACGGTTCGAACGCCGCGCTGATCCAGGTCGCGTACGACGAGGCCGCCGGACGGCTCATCGCCGTCAGCGCCATCGACAACCTCACCAAGGGCACCGCCGGCGGCGCCGTGCAGAGCATGAACATCGCGCTGGGCCTGCCCGAGGGACTGGGCCTGAGCACCGTGGGGGTCGCGCCATGACCCCCCGCCCCGCCGCCCGCGCCCGCCGGGCCGTCGCCGTGCTGCTCACCCGGGCAGCGCCCTGCGACACGGGCGCCGACACGGACGGGACGGGCCCCGCGGCCGGGCCGCACACGGACATCACGGCGAAGGCCGCGCCCCTGCGGTGCGTCGGCCCAGCAGCGGACAAGGAGACGGCACAGTGAGCGTCACGGCAGCACAGGGATTCACGGCGGCGGGCATCGCCGCCGGGATCAAGGAGAACGGCAACCCGGACCTCGCCCTGGTGGTGAACGGCGGCCCGCGGCTCGCCGCGGCCGGCGTCTTCACCTCCAACCGCGTCAAGGCCGCCCCCGTCCTGTGGTCGGAGCAGGTACTCAAGGGCGGCCGGGTCTCCGCCGTCGTCCTGAACTCCGGCGGCGCCAACGCCTGCACGGGCCCGCTCGGCTTCCAGGACACCCACGCCACCGCCGAGGCCGTCGCGGACGCTCTCGGCCACAGCGCGGGCGAGGTGGCCGTCTGCTCCACCGGGCTGATCGGCGTCCGGCTGCCGATGGACAGGCTGCTGCCGGGCGTCGCCAAGGCCGCCGGAGAGCTCTCCGCGCACGGCGGCGAGAAGGCCGCCATCGCCATCAAGACCACCGACACCGTCCACAAGACCGCCGTGTACGAGGGCGACGGCTGGACCGTGGGCGGCATGGCCAAGGGCGCGGGCATGCTCGCGCCGGGCCTGGCCACCATGCTGGTCGTCCTCACCACCGACGCCGACCTGGACTCACCCACGCTCGACAAGGCGCTGCGCGCGGCCACCCGCACCACCTTCGACCGGGCCGACTCGGACGGATGCATGTCCACCAACGACACGGTGCTGCTGCTCGCCTCCGGCGCCTCCGGCGTCGCCCCCGCGTACGAGCCCTTCGCGGCCGCCGTCGAGCAGGTCTGCGCGGACCTGGCCCGGCAGCTGATCCGCGACGCGGAGGGCGCGTCCAAGGACATCAGGATCGAGGTGATCAACGCGGCGACCGAGGCGGACGCCGTCGAGGTGGGCCGCTCCATCGCCCGCAACAACCTCCTCAAGTGCGCGATCCACGGCGAGGACCCCAACTGGGGCCGGGTGCTCTCGGCGATCGGCACCACCTCCGCCGAGTTCGAGCCCGACCGGCTCAACGTCGCCATCAACGGGGTGTGGGTCTGCAAGTCCGGCTCCGTTGGAGAGGACCGGGAGCTGGTCGACATGCGCTACCGCGAGGTCCACATCACCGCCGACCTCGCCGCGGGCACCGAGACCGCGACCATCTGGACCAACGACCTGACCGCCGAGTACGTCCACGAGAACAGCGCCTACAGCTCATGAGCGCCCGCAAGCACACCGCGCTGCCCAAGGCGCAGATCCTCATCGAGGCACTGCCCTGGCTGACCCGCCACCACGGCAGGACCGTCGTCATCAAGTTCGGCGGCAACGCCATGGTCGACGAGGAACTGAAGGCCGCCTTCGCGCAGGACGTCGTCTTCCTGCGGCACGCCGGACTCAAGCCGGTCGTCGTGCACGGCGGCGGCCCGCAGATCAGCGCGCAGCTCGACAAGCACGGCCTGGTCAGCGAGTTCAAGGCCGGGCTGCGGGTCACCACGCCCGAGGCCATGGACGTCGTCCGCATGGTGCTCGCCGGGCAGGTGCAGCGCGAGCTGGTCAATCTGCTCAACCAGCACGGCCCGCTCGCCGTCGGTCTGACCGGCGAGGACGCCCACACCATCAGCGCGACCCGGCACCGCCCGCTGATCGACGGCGAGGCCGTCGACATCGGCCGGGTCGGGCAGATCACCGAGATCGACACCGGCGCCATCGAGGCCCTGCTGGACGACGGCCGCATCCCGGTCGTCTCCTCCATCGCCCGCAGCGCCGACGACGGCCACGTCTACAACGTCAACGCCGACACCGCCGCCGCGGCCCTGGCGGCCGCGCTCGGCGCCGAGACGCTGATGGTCCTCACCGACGTCGAGGGCCTGTACGAGGACTGGCCGCACAGCGACGACGTCATCAGCCGGCTCACCGCGAGCGAGTTGGAGAAGCTGTTGCCCGAGCTGTCCAGCGGCATGGTGCCCAAGATGGAGGGCTGCCTGTACGCGGTGCGCAACGGCGTGCACACCGCTCGCGTCATCGACGGCCGGGTCGCGCACTCGATCCTGCTGGAGATCTTCACCGACGAGGGCATCGGCACGATGGTGGTGCCCGACGCCGCGGGCACGTCCGCGAACGCATCCGTGAACGAAGGGGGACAGGCATGACCGGGACCGCCGGCCGGGGGAACGAGGCGCTGACCGGGCGCTGGCAGGGCTCCCTGATGGACAACTACGGCACCCCGCGGCTGCCCCTGGTCCGCGGCGAGGGCGTCAGGTTCTGGGACGCCGACGGCAACGAGTACCTGGACTTCCTCGGCGGCATCGCCGTGAACGCGCTGGGCACCGCGCACCCCGCGGTCGTCCGCGCCGTCTCCGAGCAGATCGCGACCCTGGGCCACGTCTCCAACTTCTTCATCGCCGAGCCCACCGTCGTCCTCGCCGAGCGGCTGCTGCAGCTGTCCGGCCGCCCCGGCCGCGTGCTGTTCTGCAACTCCGGCGCCGAGGCCAACGAGGCCGCCTTCAAGATCGGCCGGCTGACCGGCCGCACCCACATGGTGGCCACCGAGGGCGGCTTCCACGGCCGCACCATGGGCGCGCTCGCGCTCACCGGACAGCCCAAGAAGCAGGAGTCCTTCCGCCCGCTGCCCGGCGACGTCACCCATGTGCCGTACGGCGACGCCGAAGCGCTGCGCTCCGCCGTCACCGAGGAGACCGCGCTCGTCGTGATCGAGCCCATCCAGGGCGAGAACGGCGTCATCGTGCCCCCGGCCGGCTACCTGGCCGCCGCGCGGGAGATCACCCGCGCCACCGGCACCCTGCTCGTCCTGGACGAGGTGCAGACCGGCATCGGCCGTACGGGCCACTGGTTCGAGCACCAGGCGCAGGGTGTCGAGGCGGATGTCGTCACCCTGGCCAAGGCGCTCGGCGGCGGACTGCCCATCGGCGCCACCCTCGCCTTCGGCCCCGCGGCCGACCTGCTGACGCCCGGACAGCACGGGACCACCTTCGGCGGCAACCCGGTCGCCTGCGCCGCCGCGCTGGCCGTCCTGGACACCATCGAGCACGAGGGCGTGCTGGAGAACGTCAAGCGCCAGGGCGAGAGACTGCGCCAGGGCATCGAGGCACTCGGCCACTCTCTGGTCGATCACGTGCGCGGTGCGGGCCTCCTGCTGGGTATCGTGCTCACCGAGCCGCTCTCCGCCCAGGTGCAGAAGGCGGCTCAGGACGCCGGACTCCTGGTGAACGCCGCCGTACCCGACACGGTGCGGCTCGCCCCGCCGCTGATCCTCGGTGACGCCGAGGTGGACGCGTTCCTCGGGGCGCTGCCGGGCGTCCTCGACGCCGTACACGCCGTAGCGGGACCGCGATCCGGAGAATGACACGACGATGAGCGAGGCGCAGCAGCAGGCCGGCGGAGCCGCCGCCGTACCGCAGACCCGGATGGCACGCCACCGGCGGATCGTGGACATCCTGAACCGGCAGCCGGTGCGGTCCCAGAGTCAGCTCGCCAAGCTGCTCTCCGACGACGGGCTGAGCGTCACCCAGGCGACGCTCTCCCGTGACCTCGACGAACTGGGCGCGGTGAAGATCCGCACCAACAACGGCGAACTCATCTACGCCGTGCCCAGCGAGGGCGGTTTCCGCACCCCCATGGCACCGCTCGGGGAGTCGGTGAAGGAGGAGCGTATGCGCCGCCTCGCGGGCGAACTGCTCATCTCCGCCGAGGCGTCGGCCAATCTCGTCGTCGTCCGCACGCCCCCGGGCGCGGCGCAGTTCTTCGCCTCCGCGATCGACCAGGCCGAGGTGTACGACATCCTCGGCACCATCGCCGGCGACGACACGGTCATGCTGATCAGCCGTGACCCGGCCGGCGGGCAGGCGGTCGCGGACCACCTGCTGCGCCTGGCCGGAGGCGGCGAGCGCTGAGCCGGATCACACGACGGGGCTGAGGCCGCCGTCGAAGTTGATGCCGGTGCCGGTCACGTAGGCGGCCCGGCCGGAGAGCAGGAACGCCACCAGGTCCGCGAACTCCTCCGCACGGCCCACCCGGCCCAGCGGAATCCCGGACTCGCGGCCCATGGTGGCGTACAGCTCCTCCACGGGCACCCCTCGCTCCTCGGCCTGCCGGGCCCACTGGCCGCTCTCCACCAGGCCGACGAGCACGGCGTTGACCCGGATGTTGTCGGGCCCGAGCTCCTTGGAGAGCGCCTTGGTGAGGGCGAGGCCCGCGGCCCGGGAGACCGACGTCGGGGTGCTGCCCGCGCCGGGGGCCTTGGCGGACACGGCGAGGGTGTTGACGACGCTGCCGCCCCCCGCGGCCCGCAGATGGGGGAGGGCCAGCCGGGTCAGCCGTACGGCGGCGTGCAGCTTCAGCTCGAGGTCCTCCTCCCACACGGAGTCGTCCTGGCGCTCGAAGAACCCGGCCGCGCTGCGGCCGGCGTTGTTGACCACGGCGTCGATCCGTCCCCAGCGGCCGTCGGCGGCGGCGACGAAGCGCTCGAGGTCCTCGGGGCGGGTGACGTCCGCGGGCACACCCACCACGTCGGCGCCCGTGGCACCCATCTCCTTGACCAGGCGCTCGATGCGCTCGGGGTCACGTCCGCACAGCGCCACCCTGGCGCCCTCGGCGGCCAGCCGCCGGACGAGGGCCGCGCCGAGGCCGTCGGACCCTCCGGTGATCAGCACGACCTTGTCGTTCAGTTGCAGATCCATGTGACGCATTCTTGCCACTGGGAACAGCTGATCGTCAAGCGCTCAACTCGGCGACGAATCGCCCGAATCCCGAGGTGTGCCAGGTCGTGCCGTCGGGCGCGACCGCGAAGGCCTCCACGTCGGGGAGTCCTTCCAGCCATTCCCGGGCCCGGCCGCCCATGGCGTATCCGGCCGTTGCCCAGGTGTCCGCCTCGGTGAGGGACGGGCAGACGACGGTCAGGGAGGCGAGTCCCCCCGACGGCGGCTCGCCCGTGCGCGGGTCGAGGATGTGGCAGCCGCGCTCGGCGGGTCCCGAGGTGGCGACGGCCAGTTCGGCGTCCGCCTCGACGACGGTGGCGAGCCCGCCGGGCCGCAGCGGGTCCGCGATGCCGACCCGCCAGGGGCCGCCGAGCAGCTGGACGTCGCCACCGCCGTTGAGGCAGACCTTCTCCGCGCCCGCCGCCGCGATCGTCCGGGCAGCCCGCTCCACCGCCCAGCCCTTGACCAGGCCGGTGGGGTCGGGCGCGGTGTCGGCGCCCGCGTGGCGGAGGGCGAACCAGCCGTCGGTGCGGCGTTCGGCGTCCTCGCACAGCCCCAGCACCTCGCGCACCTCGGGGGAGCACGCGGCGAGGGCGAGCTCCCCGCGGCCCAGCCGGCTGATCTCACTGTCCTCGCGGAAGGTGGAGAACACCGCGTCGACCCGGTGCAGGGAGGCCACCGCCTCCTCGAGGGCGGCGCGGACGCGCGGGTCGCGGGCGCCGTGCACGTCGAAGGAGAACACCGTGCCCATGCAGTGCTCCACGTGCCGCAGGCGCGGGGGGTTGTCGGACATCGTCAGGCACCGGCCTTGTCGAGGGCGCTCTGCAGCGACTTGCGGTAGCCCTCGCTGGTGAAGGAGGCTCCGGAGACCGTGTCGATCCGCGCGCTCTGGGCGGTGACCGCCGCCTGGTTGAGCTTCGGGACGGCGGTGGCGGTGAGCTGGTCGCTGGTGGGGGTGCCGCTCGGGGCCCGGACGGCGGCGGCCGACACGATGCGCCCGCCCTCCACGGTGACCTTCACCTGGACCGGGCCGTAACTGGTCTGCGCCGCCTCTCCGGTGACGGTCTTCCGCGCGGGTGCGCCGCCCTGCTTCCCCGGGGCGTCCGCGCCGCCGGAGCCCCGCCCGTCGGAGGGGGCGGAGGCCACCGGTACCGACGGATCGGGGCCGGCCGGCGAGGGCGCCGCGGAGACCGGCGGCACCTGCTGGGCCGGTGCCCCCGCCTGCGAGGTGAAGGGCGCGGTCGTCGGCTTCAGGGCGAGCAGCAGCACGACCCCGGAGACGGTCGTCACGCTGCTCAGGAGGATCCGGCGCAGCGGGTGCTTCTTCTTCACTCGGACCTCACATCTCGAAGGACTCGTGGTGGATACGGCGTTCCGGCACTCCCGCCTCGCGCAGCGCGGAGTACGACTCCTCGGCCAGCCCCGGGGGGCCGCACAGGTACACGTCGTGCCGGTCGATGTCCGGCAGCATCCGCCGCAGCCCTTGCGCGGTGATCTCCGGGCGGGCGCCGTCGGGTCCGTTCACGGCGTAGACCAGGCGCGCGCCGCGGTCCGCCGCGATCTCCTCCAGCTCGGCCCAGAGCGCCAGGTCCTGCCTGCTGCGGGCCCGGTACAGCAGCGTGAGGTCGCCGGGCGCGGCCGGCAGCGTCTCGAACAGCGCCCGCAGCGGGGTGATCCCGGCGCCGCCCGCCAGCAGCAGCACCTTGCCGCCGCGGCGGCGGGAGGCCGTCATGGCGCCGTACGGGCCCTCGGCCCACACCCGGGTGCCGGGCTCGAGCGAGGCCAGCGCCGAGCTGTGGCCGCCCACCGCCTTGACGGTGATCCGCAGCAGGTCGGGCCGCGGCGGCGCCGACAGGGAGTACGGATTGGCGCTCCAGCGCAGGCCCGGGGCGAGGAAGCGCCAGCGGAAGAAGTGGCCGGGTTCGGCGCCCAGCCGGTGCAGCCTGCGTCCCGTGATCAGCACCGAGACCACGCCCGGCGCCTCCTCCACGGTCTCCGCGACCCGCATGCGGTGCCTCATGTTGAGCCGGACGGGCACCAGCACCCGGTACCAGAGCACCAGCCCCGTCACCGAGCCGTACAGCGCGTACCAGATGCCGCGCGCGGTGGCGCTGCCGGCGAACTCGGCGCCGGTGGCGAGCTGGTGCCAGAAGGTCAGATAGACCGCGGCGTAGGTCAGCAGGTGGACGTAGTACCAGGTCTCGTAGCGCAGCCGGCGGCGCAGGGCGCCCGCCGAGACGAAGCCGATGACCAGCAGCAGCACGGTGCCGGCCGTGGCCTCTATCATCCGCGGGTAGTCCAGGACCACCGAGACCGACTGCTGCACGATCGGCTGCCCGGACTGCTCGGAGTAGCCCCACAGGATCAGCGCGACGTGGACGACGACCAGGGACACGGCGTAGCGGCCGCTCATCGCGTGCCAGCGGGCCACCCGGTCGCTGCCCACGCGCCGTTCCAGCGCGGGCACCCGGGCCATCTGCAGGACGACCAGGGCGATGGCGTAGCCGCCGAGCAGGCCGGTGATCCGGCCCGCCGCGGTGAGCCAGCCGGCCGTGGTGGGCTGGATGTAGGGGGTGTTGCCCCACCACAGCCAGACGACGCCGGCGGCGCCCGCCCAGGCCAGGAGGAGCAGCGGGATCGCGGGGGAGCGGCGGGGCCGGATCCGGCGCATGGCCTGCCGTCTGCCCGCCCTGCTGTTGTGGATCATCGTGGTGGTGGCCGCCATGCGCATGTGTACGGGCGGCACCGCGCCGCCGCTCAAAGCACGCTTTCGTCCTTCGAGCCGTGCGGCGATGTGGTATGGCCGCGCGGCCGTTCCGGAACGTGCGCAGGGGGCGTGCCGGGGCGAGGCGGGGTCGACGGCCCGGATGCCGCGTGTGATCCGGCCCGCCCCTCTGACCTGCGGCGACACGGCCGATTGACGAACCATGCAGAGGAGTGCATACTTATACCCATCAGCGTATGCCTCATCACCGCCGCCATACGCACCCGACCTCGTGCACCAAAGGAGAGACCCGTGACCGAGCGCGTCGTACTCGCCTACTCGGGCGGACTGGACACCTCCGTCGCCATCGGATGGATCGCCGAGGAGACCGGCGCCGAGGTCATCGCGGTGGCCGTGGACGTCGGCCAGGGCGGCGAGGACCTGGACGTCATCCGCAAGCGGGCGCTCGCCTGCGGCGCGGTGGAGGCCGAGGTCGCCGACGCCAGGGACGAGTTCGCCGACGAGTACTGCCTGCCGGCGATCAAGGCCAACGCCCTCTACATGGACCGCTACCCGCTGGTCTCCGCGCTCTCCCGGCCGACCATCGTCAAGCACCTGGTGGCCGCCGCCAAGAAGCACGGCGCCTCGATCGTCGCCCACGGCTGCACCGGCAAGGGCAACGACCAGGTCCGCTTCGAGGCCGGCATCTCCTCCCTCGCCCCCGAGCTGACCTGCATCGCCCCGGTCCGCGACTACGCGATGACCCGGGACAAGGCGATCGCGTTCTGCGAGGAGAAGAACCTCCCCATCGCCACCACCAAGAAGTCCCCCTACTCGATCGACCAGAACGTCTTCGGCCGGGCCGTCGAGACCGGCTTCCTCGAGGACATCTGGAACGCCCCGATCGAGGACGTCTACGAGTACACCCAGAACCCGGCCACGGCCCGCGAGGCCGACGAGGTGGTCATCACCTTCAAGCAGGGCGTCCCGGTCGCCATCGACGGCAAGCCGGTCACCGTCCTGCAGGCCATCCAGCAGCTCAACGAGCGCGCGGGCGCCCAGGGTGTCGGCCGGATCGACATGGTCGAGGACCGCCTGGTCGGCATCAAGTCCCGCGAGGTGTACGAGGCGCCGGGCGCGATCGCGCTGATCACCGCCCACCAGGAGCTGGAGAACGTCACCGTCGAGCGCGAACTGGCCCGCTACAAGCGGCAGGTCGAGCAGCGCTGGGGCGAGCTGGTCTACGACGGCCTGTGGTTCTCCCCGCTCAAGCGGGCGCTGGACGGCTTCATCGACGAGGCCAACCAGCACGTCTCCGGCGACATCCGGATGACGCTGCACGGCGGCCGCGCCGTCGTCACCGGACGGAAGTCCGGCGAGTCCCTGTACGACTTCAACCTGGCGACCTACGACACCGGCGACACGTTCGACCAGTCCCTCTCGAAGGGCTTCATCGAGATCTTCGGCATGTCGTCGAAGATCGCCGCCAAGCGCGACCTCGCCTAGTCAGTAGCCTCGACCACGGCAGCCCGCCTCCCCGCCCGTCCGGCGGGGAGGCGGCCGCACAACCGAACCCCGACGGAAGCGAGCAGAGCAGTGAGCACCAACAGCGGCGACGTCCGGCTCTGGGGCGGCCGTTTCGCCGACGGTCCCGCGGAGGCGCTGGCCAAACTCTCCGCGTCCGTCCACTTCGACTGGCGGCTCGCGCCGTACGACATCGCCGGCTCCCGCGCCCACGCGCGCGTCCTGCACAAGGCGGGCCTGCTCAGCGACGTCGAGCTGACCCGCATGCTCGCCGGCCTCGACCAGCTGGAGACCGACGTCGCCGAGGGCTCCTTCACCGGCACCATCGCCGACGAGGACGTCCACACCGCCCTGGAGCGCGGCCTGCTGGAGCGGCTCGGCCCCGACCTCGGCGGCAAGCTGCGGGCCGGCCGGTCCCGCAACGACCAGGTCGCCACGCTCTTCCGGATGTACCTGCGCGACCACGCCCGGACGATCGGCGGCCTGATCGCCGAGCTGCAGCACGCCCTGGTCCGCCTCGCCGAGACGCACATCGACGTCGCCATGCCCGGCCGTACACATCTGCAGCACGCCCAGCCGGTGCTCTTCGCCCACCATGTGCTGGCCCACGTCCAGGCGCTCTCCCGGGACGCCGAGCGGCTGCGGCAGTGGGACGAGCGCACCGCGGTCTCCCCGTACGGCTCCGGCGCCCTGGCCGGTTCCTCGCTCGGGCTGGACCCGGAGGCGGTCGCCAAGGACCTCGGCTTCGAGCACGGCTCGGTGGCCAACTCCATCGACGGCACCGCCTCGCGGGACTTCGTCGCCGAGTTCGCCTTCATCACCGCCATGATCGGTGTCGACCTCTCCCGGATCGCCGAGGAGGTCATCATCTGGAACACGAAGGAGTTCTCCTTCGTCACCCTCCACGACGCCTTCTCCACCGGCTCGTCGATCATGCCGCAGAAGAAGAACCCGGACATCGCGGAGCTCGCCCGCGGCAAGTCCGGGCGCCTCATCGGCAATCTGACCGGTCTGCTCGCCACGCTGAAGGCGCTGCCCCTGGCGTACAACCGCGACCTGCAGGAGGACAAGGAGCCGGTCTTCGACTCCTGCGACACCCTCGAGGTCCTGCTGCCCGCCTTCACCGGCATGATGGCCACGCTCACCGTCAACCGGCAGCGCATGGAGGAGCTCGCCCCGGCCGGCTTCTCGCTCGCCACGGACATCGCCGAGTGGCTGGTCAAGCAGGGGGTCCCCTTCCGCGTCGCGCACGAGGTCGCGGGGGAGTGCGTCAAGGTCTGCGAGGCCGAGGGCATCGAGCTGGACCAGCTGACCGACGAGCAGTTCGCCAAGATCTCGCCCCACCTGACCCCCGAGGTGCGCGCGGTCCTCAACGTCCCCGGCGCGCTGGCCGCCCGCGACGGCCGCGGCGGCACCGCGCCGTCGGCGGTCGTGGTGCAGCTGGCCGAAGTCAAGCGGAACCTCGCCGTCCAGCTGGCCTGGGCGCAGGCCAAGGACTGATCCGAGGTCTCCGCGAGCCCGGCCGGGTCCGTCCATCCGGCCGGGCTTCTTCGTCCTCTCGGATGAGACAAGAGTGTCTCATCCGGATTACCCTTGTCTCATGAGCTTCGATCGTGAGCAGGTCCTGCGGGACGCGGCCGACCTGCTGTCGCGGCGTGCCACCGCCTCCATGGACGAGATCGCCAAGGCGGCCGGCGTCAGCCGTGCCACCCTCCACCGGCACTTCCCCGGCCGGGACGCGCTGGTGCGCGCCCTCGGTCTGCTCGGCATCGAGCAGACCGAGGAGCGCCTGGACGCCGCGCGCATCGAGGAGGGCGACCCGGTCGAGGCCGTGCGCCGGCTCATCGCCGAAGCCGTGCCCGTCTCCGGCTTCCTGGCCTTCCTCTACGGCGAGAACCAGATCTACGACTTCGCCGAGATCAACGAGGGCTGGGCCCGCATCGACGCCCGGGTCGCCGCCCTCTTCCGGCGCGGCCAGGAATCCGGCGCCTTTCGCTACGACCTGACCCCCGCCTGGCTCGTGGAGGCGCTCTACGCGCTCATCGCGGCCTCCGCCTGGTCCGTCCAGGACGGCCGCATGGCCCGCCTCGACCCCGCCCGCATGGTCACCGAACTGCTCCTCGGCGGCATGCTGCGCGTCCCCCGTGACACCGGGAGCGCCTCATGACCACCGCGGCACCCGTCGCGACCGCGCACCACGACGACCGCGGCCACCCCGCCCGCTGGCTCGCGCTCGGCATCCTCACCCTCGCCCTGCTGCTCGTCGCGGTCGACGCCACCGTGCTCGGCCTCGCCGTGCCCTTCCTCAGCGAGGACCTGCGGCCCACCTCGACCGAGTTGCTGTGGATCGGCGACATCTACTCCTTCGTCATCGCGGGCCTGCTCGTCTCCATGGGCGGCCTCGGCGACCGGGTGGGCCGCAAGAGGCTGCTGCTCACCGGCACCGCCGCCTTCGGCGGGCTCTCCCTGCTCGCCGCCTACGCCACCACCCCCGGCACGCTCATCACCGCCCGCGCCCTCATGGGCGTCGCGGGCGCCACCCTCATGCCGTCCACGCTCGCCCTGATCCGCACCCTCTTCCCCGACCCGCGCGAGCGGAGCTTCGCCATCGGCGTCTGGGGCGCCATCTCGACCGCGGGCGCCGCCCTGGGGCCCGTCGTCGGCGGGATCCTCCTCGAACACTTCTGGTGGGGCTCGGTCTTCCTCATCAACCTGCCCGTCATGGCCGTGCTGCTGGTCGTCGGCGCCCGCCTGCTGCCCGAGTCCCGGGACCCCGCGCCCGGCCCGTGGGACCCGGTGAGCGTCCTGCTCTCGCTGCTCGGCATGTTCGGCGTCGTCTACGCCGTCAAGCAACTGGCCGTCCACGGCCCCGGATCCACCGCCCTCGCCACCGGGCTGCTCGGCGCGAGCTGCCTGTACGCGTTCGTCCGCAGGCAACTCGCCCTGCCCAAGCCGCTGCTGGACATGCGGCTCTTCCGGCACCGGGGCTTCTCCGGCGCGGTACTGGCCGACCTGCTCACCGTGCTCGGGCTCGCCGGGAGCGTCTTCTTCCTCTCCCAGTTCCTCCAGATCGTCCAGGGCCGCTCCCCCCTGGAGGCCGGCCTGTGCGAACTCCCCGCGACCCTCGGCGCCGCCGTCACCGGGCTCGCCGCCGGCGCCGCCGCGCGCCGCTGGTCGGTCCGCGGCGCCGTCGCGGGCGGACTCGGCGCCACCGGCCTCGCCCTGCTCGCACTCCTCGCCCTGCGGCCCGGCACCGGTTACCTCATGCTCGGCGCGGCCCTGCTGGTCGTCGGGGCCGGCGCCGGGCTGTCGTTCACCGTCACCGCCGACGTCATCCTCTCCAGCGTGCCGCCGCGGCAGGCCGGTGCCGCCTCCGGCGTCTCCGAGACCGCCTACGAACTCGGCGCCGCCCTCGGCATCGCCCTGCTGGGCTCCATCGTCACCGGCATCTCCGGCGGCCCCGCCTCGGCGGACCCCGCCGCCTTCACCGACGGCCTGCGTGCCGCCTCCGCCGTCGGCGGCGCCGTCCTGCTGCTGGCCGCCGCGGCCGCCTGGCGCCTGCTGCGCGGCCAGCGGCTCGCGGAGAGCCGGGTCTCCACGGTGGGCCACTGACGCTCCGGGGCGGCGGGCCGAGGCCGCCCGTCGCGCCGGGGTGCTTCGTGCTGCCGAAGGCCGGACCTGGTCCCCGTCCCGACACGGGGTCAGGCGGCGTCGGGATCGTCCAGGGTGAAGACCGTCAGCCACTCCGAGCCCGCGGGCCGGTACCCCAGGTCCATCAGCGCCGTGGTCACCGCGCGCATGTGCCCCGCGCCGTACAGGATTCCGGCCGTGAACGGCTCGGGACGGCCGGAGTGGGCGTGGTGCACACGCGTCACCGCGTCGATCAGGAGGCGGTCGCGCCGGTGCACCACCAGGTCGTCGATCCCCGGCGAGAAGTCCGCGGACTCCTCCTCGGCGTCACTGGGCAGATCCTCCGACTGCAGGTGCCGGGCGAGGAACCGCCGGGTGCCGAGCAGCCGCATCCCCGCGACGTAGGCGGGGACGAGCGCGGCCACCGCCGCACGCTCCCGGAGCGGCAGCCGCCGCCACCGGCCGTCGAACTCCTCACCGGTCATGTCCGGGAACACCACCGGCACGCCCAGCGTGGCGAAGTCGATGTCCTGGACGACCAGCCCCAGACGCTCGTGCCCCGCGAGGCTGCGGTACGACCGGGTGAGCGCCCGCACCGCCGAACTGCCCTGGACGCCCTCGGCGATCACGAGGTCGCACGAGGCGCGCAGCCGCGTCGTCACCTCCCGGTAGAACGCCGGCTCCCCCAGATGGACCATCGGGTACAGCTCGAAGGACAGCGCCGTCCCCCGGCTGCGGAAGCGCAGCAGCGCCGACCGCACCCCCGCCAGCTCCGTGACCTCTATGTACTGCATACGCCCCCCGCCCCCGGCGGATCCGTCAACCGCGAGGACGCGCGGCGAGGGCCAGGGGGTTGCATCGGCAGGGGCGCGGAAGCCGGATCCCACTGCCTGTCACCGCTGTGAGGGTGATGCCCCGACACCGGCGCCGGCCGGGTCCGTCGCGGTCGGCTTCCCGCGGCCGGTGCAGATCCGGCCGTAGCCGCCCGAGGGCATGGAGGCGGATCCGTCCGCGAGGATCAGGCGGATCTCCCGAGGGCCCCGCGCGGCGAAGTCGTCCTCACCCCGGCCCGGATGCCCACCGGCAACGGGCCGGTCGGGCGGATGCCCCGGCCGTGAGCGGACCCCGGGACACCGGGACCGGGCTACGCCGCCTTCGCGTGGTCCGCGGCCCGGCCGGCCTTCGCCTTCGTGGCGTAGATGTCCACGTACTCCTGGCCGGACAGCCGCATCACGTGGCTCATCACCTCGTCGGTGACGGCGCGCAGCACATAGCGGTCGCGGTCCATGCCCTCGTAGCGGGAGAACTCCAGCGGCTCGCCGAAGCGGACGGTGAAGCGGTGCAGCCGCGGCACACCGGCGCCGCCCGGCTGGATCCGGTCGGTGTCGACCATCGCGAACGGGACCACCGGGGCCCCGGTCATCAGCGCCAGCCGCGACACGCCCGTGCGGCCCCGGTAGAGCCGGCCGTCGGGGGAGCGGGTGCCTTCGGGGTAGATGCCGAAGACCCGGCCCTCGTCCAGGATGCGACGGCCGGTCATCAGGGCGGCGACGCCTCCGTGACCGCCGTCGCGGTCCACGGGGATCATGCCGACGGAGGTGAAGAAGGCCGCCATCAGCCGGCCCTTGATCCCGGGGGTGGTGACGTACTCGTCCTTGCCGATGAAGAACACCTGACGCTTCACGACCAGCGACAGGAACATCGAGTCGATGAACGTGACGTGATTGCCGGCGAGGATCACGGGGCCGCTGCCCGGGATGTGTTCCGCGCCCTCGACCCGGGGGCGGAACAGAACGCGCATCAGTACTCCGAGCAGTGCCTTGAGGATGATGCGGAACAACGGGTCCTCCGGTCGTGGTCGGCGGGAGTCCGGCCGGGCTCCCGCGGGGGTTCGCTCACCAGTGTGCGCCTCCCCCGGTGAGGACGATACTTCCGCCACGTCGCGACACGCACACCGGGTTCACATGACGGATACGCATTGTTGATGTGCGTTTCCGTCGTGTTCCGTCGCGCGCCGCTCGACGGCAACACCGACCCGCCTACGATGCGCCCGCAGCTTGACAGGGGCCGGACACGCGTTCGGACGACACGAGGGAGCGCACATGACGCACGAGCGGCAGAGCGGGCGGGAACAGGGCAGGGGGCCCGGACGCCGGGCGCTGATCGGAGCCGCGGCGCTCGGCGCCGGCGTGACCGTGTTCGGCACCGCGGGCACCGCCGCGGCCGGCGAGCGGTCCTCCTCGCACGACTCCTCCCACGGCTCCGTCCCCGTCCACCCCCTGCCCGTCCCGACCGTCGTCGGGCACCGCGGCGCGAGCGGCTACCGCCCCGAGCACACCCTGGGCTCCTACCAGCTCGCCCTGGACCTCGGCGCCGACGTCATCGAGCAGGACGTCGTCCCCACCAAGGACGGTCACCTGGTCTGCCGCCACGAGCCCGAGATCGGCGGCACCACCGACGTCGCCGACCACCCCGAGTTCGCCTCCCGCAGGACCACCAAGACCATCGACGGGGTCGCCACCACCGGCTGGTTCACCGAGGACTTCACCCTCGCCGAGCTCAAGACCCTGCGCGCGGTCGAGCGCCTGCCCGCACAGCGGCAGCGCAACACCCTCTACAACGGCCACTGGGAGGTGCCGACCTTCGAGGAGGTGCTGCGCTGGGCCGACGAGCAGGGCCGCCGCCGCGGCAAGGCGGTGTGGCTGCACGTGGAGACCAAGCACCCCACCTACTTCCGCGGCATCGGCCTCGGCCTGGAGGAGCGGCTCGCCAAGCTGCTGCGCCGCTACGGCCGCGACAAGCGGAACTCGCCGCTGTTCCTGCAGTCCTTCGAACCCGGCAGCATCCAGCGGCTCGGCGCGCTGGGCCTGCGCAACCCCAAGGTCGTCCTGCTGGACGCGGCCGGCACCCGCCCGTACGACTTCGTCGTCGCCGGTGACCCGCGCACCGTCGCCGACCTGGTCACCCCGGCCGGCCTGAAGTGGATCGCCGGCTTCGCGCAGGGCATCGGCCCCACCCTCAACCTGATCATCCCGCGCGACGCGGCCGGCAAGCTCGGCACGCCCACCACCCTGGTGCGCGACGCGCACAAGGCCGGGCTGATCCTGCACCCCTACACGATGCGCAACGAGAACAGCTTCCTGCCCGCCGACTTCCGCGTCGGTACGGACCCCAACGCCTACGGTGACGCCTTCGGCGCCTTCAAGGTCTACTTCGAGCAGGGCATCGACGGCATCTTCTCGGACAACTGCGACACCGCGCTCCTGGCCCGCGCGGAGTTCGTCAACAGGAGGTGACCGCCCTCCCGCGCACGGGTGGTTACCCCGCCACGGGGCAACCACCCGGCGCGGCACGGGTGTCCCGGCGGGCATGACCCCGCGCGTACGACACGAAGAACTGGCCGCCATCCGCCCGCTGCTCGCCGCCGAGGCCGCGGCCGAGTCCGTGCCCGCCGGCGTCGAGGCGGCCGACCTCGAACAGTCCGTGTGGCTGCGGCTGCTGGAGCTCCCCGAGCCACCCGCCGACCCGGCCCGCTGGCTGCGCCGGGCGGTGCGGGCCGAGGCGCGCCTCGCCGTCCGCCGCGCCCGCCGCGAGACGCCGTACGTCCCCGGCCGCCATCCCGCGGCCGCGGCCCTCCCGAGCACCGAACAGCAGGTGCTCGCCGCCGAGCAGCGCCGCGCGCTGCTGGCCGCCGCACACCGTCTGCCGGGGCGCTGTCCCGAGCTGGTATCCGCCCTGATCTCCCGTTCCGACCCCACTTACCGGGAAATCTCCCGGGAGTTGGGAATCTCACAGGGCAGCCTCGGACCTTTGCGTTCCCGGTGCCTGAGTTGCCTGCGTACGATCCTCGGAACCGGGGTTGCATCACCCGTACGACGGGGTAATGCACCGTAAACAGTCGGCGTATGGACGCTTGTGCACGGCCGCGCCGCCTTCCGGACACAATTCAGGGCAACGTCCCGCGCCGCACCCTCACCCCCCGCGGCCCGGGCGGACTCGAAGGAGAGGCCAGCGCACATGGGCATGAGCGTGACCATCTCTGCGGCGACCGGTGACGACGCCGAGAAGATCCTCAAACTGCAGTACCTCTGCTACCAGAGCGAAGCCGCGTTGTACGGCGACTACGGCATAGAACCCCTGACCCAGACCCTCGACGCGCTGCGCGCCGAACTCGCGGGCGGGATCGTGCTGGTGGCGCGGCTCGGCGAGGAGGTGGTCGGCTCGGTCCGCGGCTCCGTGGACGAGGACGGCACCGCACGCATCGCCAAGCTGATCGTCCACCCCCGCATGCAGCGGCACGGACTCGGCGGCCGCCTGCTGCGGGCCATCGAGGAGCGGCTGGCCGCCGAGAGCGAGGCCAAGCGCTACCGGCTCTTCACCGGCCACCGCAGCGAATTCAACCTGCGGCTGTACCGCAAGCTCGGCTACGCGCAGGTGGGCAGCGTCGAACCGGTCACCCGGCAGTTGAGCCTGGTGCACATGGAGAAGCCCGCCGCCCGGCCCGAGACGTACGCCGCGAGCGCCTGAGCGCGCGAGCGGGTCAGGAGTCCTGCTGTGGCCGCGCCTGCCGGCGCAGCCACAGCAGGCCGGTCACCGGCACGACGACGGGCAGGAAGAGATAGCCCATGCCGTAGTCGGACCACACCGTCTGGTCGGGGAACGCCCCGGCGTCGACCAGCGTCAGCGTGCCCACCGTCAGCACGCCGACCAGCTCCAGCGTGCAGCTGACCAGCGCCACCTTCCGGGCGCCCTCGCCGCCGCGCCACAGGGCCACCGTGATCACCGCGTAGAGGACGCCGGCCAGCAGGGAGAGCACGTACGCCAGCGGTGCCTCGTCGAACTGCAGGCTGATCTGCACGATCGCGCGGGAGAGCGCGGCGACGGTGAACACCCCGTACAGGGAGAGCAGCAGCCTGCCCGGCCCGCGGCCGATCCCGCCCTCCGGCGCGGCCGGCGCGCTGGTGCCCTTCGCGGTCTCAGGCACTGACGCCTCCCCAGATGTCGTAGAGCCGCACCTCGAGCACGGCCAGCACCACGCCGCCCGCCGCCACGATCGCCGAGCCCCAGCGGGTGCGCTCGGTCAGCGACATGAAGGCCGCGGCCGGGACGGTGCAGGCCGCGCCGATCAGGTACGCGAGGAAGATCGTGGTGCCGTCCACCGGCTTCTCGCCGCCGGTGAGCTTGACCACGCCTGTCACCAGCTGGACGAGCGCCAGCACCGCCACCACGGCCATGCCGATGAAGTGCCAGTCCTTGGTCGGCTGGTCCCGGAAGGCCGCGAAGCCGCACCAGGCGGCGAGGAGCAGAGCCGTGGCCGAGACCGCGATCGTGAGCGCGTCGAGCATGGCGTGACTCTATTACGGGCGGGAAAGACCGGATCCCTGCCCCCTCGCTGTCCACATTCCGGACTGCGAGACCGGATATTGGTACGCCGCGCGACTGTCTGCTTTACTGGTGCGCATGACCACGACGAACCGCCGCTGCCGCGCGACCGAGGCGATGACGCCCGGTGTTCGTCGTATGTGTCGAATGTGTGCGCGCTGAGGGCCCACGCCATCTGAGTCTCGTGCCCCGAAGCGAGACCCGCCCCTCCTGCCACGGACCGCACACCCCCATGGAACTGCAGCAGACCACCAGCCGCTGTCGGCCGGCGCACGACGCCCGGCCGCCCGGCTCCCGCTGCTGACCTTTCCTCCCGCGCCCTCCCCGGGGCGGAGCCATGCGTGTTCGCGGTCCATACGCCCCCGTGTGCGGCTTTCGTCCGCCGCGCACTCGACAGTGACGGAATTCCCAGTGATCACCACAACGGGCCTGACCAAGGTCTACCGTTCCCGCGACCGGGAGACGGTGGCCCTCGACGGCGTCGATCTGCACGTCCGCGAAGGTGAGGTGTACGGCGTCGTCGGACGCAGCGGCGCCGGCAAGAGCACGCTCATCCGCTGCGTCAACCTGCTGGAACGACCCACGTCGGGCACCGTGGAGGTGGCCGGCCGGGACCTGACCGCGCTCGCCGGCCGCTCCGACCGCGCGGGCTCCGCCCTGCGGACCGCCCGCACGGGCATCGGCATGGTCTTCCAGCACTTCAACCTGCTGTCCTCGCGCACCGTCCGGGACAACGTCGAACTGCCGCTGGAGATCCTCGGCGTCTCCGGCCGCGAGCGCGGCCGCAAGGCCCTCGAACTGCTCGACCTGGTCGGCCTCGCCGACAAGGCCCGCGCCTACCCGGCGCAGCTCTCCGGGGGCCAGAAGCAGCGCGTCGGCATCGCCCGCGCCCTGGCCGGCGACCCCAAGGTGCTGCTCTCCGACGAGGCCACCTCGGCCCTCGACCCCGAGACCACCCGCTCGATCCTGCACCTGCTGCGCGACCTCAACCGGCAGCTCGGCCTGACCATCCTGCTCATCACCCACGAGATGGACGTGGTCAAGGCCATCTGCGACTCCGCCGCGCTGATGAAGGGAGGCCGCATCGTGGAATCCGGCAAGGTCACCGACCTGCTCGCCACGCCCGGCTCCGAACTGGCCCACGAACTCTTCCCGGTCGGCGGCGAGCCCTCCGGCGCGGGCCGCACCGTGGTCGACCTCACCTTCCACGGCGAGGCCGCCACCGAGCCCGTCATCTCCCAGCTCTCCCGCACCTACAACATCGACATCTCGGTGCTCGGCGCCGCGCTGGAGACCATCGGCGGCCGCCAGGTCGGCCGGATGCGGATCGAACTGCCCGGCGCCTTCGAGGACAACGTCGTGCCGATCGGCTTCCTCCGCGAGCGCGGCCTCCAGGTCGACGTCGCACCGGTCGCCGGCGACGAGCTCGTCAAGGAGGGCGCGAAGTGAGCTGGTCGGAGATGCAGCCGCTGCTGTCGCAGGCGTGTTGGGAAACCCTGATCATGGTCGGCTGGTCCACGCTGATCTCGCTGGCCGGGGGACTGCCGCTGGGCGTCCTGCTGGTGCTGACCGACCGCGGCGGACTGCTGCGCAACGCGCCGGTGAACAAGGCCGTCGGGGTGATCGTGAACCTGGGCCGCTCGCTGCCCTTCCTCATCCTGATGATCTCCGTGCTGCCCTTCACCCGCTGGGTGATCGGCACCACCATCGGCGCCGAGGCCATGGTCGTCCCGCTCTCCATCGGCGCCATCCCGTTCCTCGCGCGGCTGGTGGAGACCTCCGTCCGCGAAGTGGACGGCGGACTCGTCGAGGCCGTCCAGGCCATGGGCGGCAGCACCTGGACCGTCGTCCGCAAGGCCCTGCTGCCCGAATCGCTGCCCTCCCTGATCGCCGGGCTCACCACCACGGTGATCGCGCTCATCGGCTACTCCGCGATGGCCGGCACCATCGGCGGCGGCGGCCTCGGCGACCTCGCCATCCGCTACGGCTACCAGCGTTTCGAGACCTCGCTGATGCTCGTCACCATCGGCGTGCTGATCGTCATCGTGACGGTCGTCCAGCTCGCCGGCGACCTCGCCGCCCGCGCCGCCTCGCACCGCGGCCGCGCCTCCGCCGCGCCCCGGCTGCGCCTGCTGCGCCCGGCCGCGACCTCAGAGACCTCCTGACACCGCAAGGCAACACCGTTCCAGAAAGGCACTTTTCGTGCGTACCACCGTCAAGATCACGACCGCCCTCCTCGCCGCCGCGGGCCTCACCCTCGGGCTGACCGCCTGCGGCACGGACTCCGGCTCGAAGAAGGACAGCGCCAGCGACCCGCTCGTCGTCGCCGCGAGCCCCGTCCCGCACGCGGAGATCCTGAACTTCGTCAAGAAGAACCTGGCGGAGAAGGCCGGACTCAAGCTGGAGGTGAAGGAGTTCAGCGACTACGTCACGCCGAACACCGCCACCGAGGACGGCTCCGTCGACGCCAACTACTTCCAGAACCAGCCCTACCTGGACGACTTCAACAAGAAGAAGGGCACCCACATCGTGCCCGTCGTCACCGTCCATCTGGAGCCGCTGGGTCTGTACTCCGACAAGGTCAAGTCCGCCGACGCGATCAAGAACGGTGCCACGATAGCCGTGGCCAACGACGCGGTGAACGAGGCCCGCGGCCTCAAGCTGCTCGCCGCCAACGGCCTGATCACCCTCAAGGACGGCGTCGGCAACGAGGCCACCCCCGCCGACATCACCGCCAACCCCAAGAACCTCAAGTTCAAGGAGCTCGAGGCCGCCCAGCTGCCGCGCTCCCTCCAGGACGTCGACGCCGCCGTCATCAACGGCAACTACGCCATCTCCGCGGGCCTCAAGCCCGCCGACGACGCCCTGGTGCTGGAGTCCGCCGAGAACAACCCCTACGGCAACTTCCTCGCCGTCAAGGAGGGCAACGAGAAGGACCCGCGCGTGCTGAAGCTCAAGAAGCTCCTCACCACGCCCGAGGTGAAGAAGTTCATCGAGGACACGTACGCCGGTTCCGTCATCCCCTCCTTCTGAACCCGCGGGCCCCGAACGGGGGCGGGTGCCGCGGTCACCGCGCCCCGCCCCCCTCGGCCGTCCCCGGCCAGTCCAGCCGCAGCCGCTCGGCGCGCGGCAACCGGGCCACGATCAGGTCGTACGAGTCCTCGACCAGCTCGCGCACCATCGCGTCGGGCAGCGAGCCGTCCAGCGTGACCGTGTTCCAGTGGCGCTTGTTCAGATGCCAGCCGGGCGCGATCGCCGCATGCTCCGCACGCAGCCGCACCGCCAGGTCGGGGTCGCACTTCAGGCTCACCTTCAGCTGTTCGTCCCCCAGCGCGCTGATGGCGAAGATCTTCCCGCCGACCTTGAAGACGGTCACCTCGGTGTCCCGCGGGAAGGGGTTCTCCTCCGCCGCGCCGTTGAAGCCGAGGCAGAAGCCCCTGAGCCCGTCCGCGTCCATCCGCCCATTCAACAGGGCGCCACCGACAGACCCGCACGGACCCGCGGGGTCAGCGCCGCCGCACCCAGTACACGTCCGTCGTGTACGGCATCTCGACGGCGTCCTTGCCGCGCGTCGCGGCGTGACCCGCCAGCACCGCCTCCACCTCGGCGCGCACCCGCTCCTGCTCGGCCGGGTCCATCACCGCGATGTGACTCGACGAGGTCATCCGCTCCACCACGTCCGTGACCGTCGTCGAATGCCGATTCGGCCAGTGCCGCTCGTGCACCCGCGACCAGCCCGCGCGATCGGTGAAGGCCTTGCGCCAGCCGTCGTCCAGCGGACTCGGCAGATCGCGCGGCGCCAGCCGGAAGACGATGTCCTGGTAGTCCCGCACCCAGGGGACCGAGGTGTCGTACGTGTTCCACACCAGCGCCAGCGAACCGCCCGGCCGCAGCAGCCGCTCGACCTCCGCCAGCGCCGCGTCCTCCTGGAACCAGTGCCAGGACTGCGCCGCCACCACCGCGTCCGCGCACCCGTCCGGCAGCCCCGTCGCCTCCGCCGTCCCCGCGGACACCCGTACGCCCGGCAGCAGCTCCGCGAGCCGCTCGCGCATCTCCGTCACCGGCTCGACCGCGACCACCTCCGCGCCGGTCAGCGCCAGCAGGCGGGTGAACTTGCCGGTGCCGGCGCCCAGGTCGACCACCGTGCGGCCGGCCTCGAGAGGCAGGGCGTCCGCCAACTCGGCCAAGGCCGCCATGGGGTACGAGGGCCGCGACCGCTCGTACACACCCGCGGCCCGCTGATATCCGACTCCTGCTGCGTGGTGCACCGTCACGCGGGCAGACGCTAGCAGGACCGTATGACCACAGGGGGAGCGGACCTGCGGAAAAGCCGGGGAACAGCACACCAACTGCTCCCGTCGCGCCGATGGTTGGACGTACCCTGGGGCGACGGCCGCGCAGGCCCCCGCGGCGACCCGGTCCTGCGGTGACCCGGTGGATGCTGCATGCTGTGCACTTCACACATGCCCTGGCTACGGAGCGTCGAATGACCAGCTTCCCGGAGATCTCCATCAGTACGGAGCGGCTGGTGCTGCGCCCGTACGAGGAGGCCGACCTCCCCGCCCTGGCGGAGATGATGAACGACGAGTCCGTGATCGCCTGGACCTCCGTGCCGCACCCGTACACCGAGGCCGACGCCCGCGCCTTCATCGCCGAGTTCGCCCCCGCCGAGCGCGCGGCGGGCCGGGGCATCGTGCTCGCCGTCACCGAGTTCCTCACCCAGCGGCTGGTGGGCACCGTCCACCTGCAGCGCACCGACTGGCGCATCCGCAGCAGCGAGGCCGGCTACATGATCGCCCCCTGGGCGCGCGGCGAGGGCTATGCCGCCGAGGCCGTGCAGGCCACCGCCCAGTGGCTCTTCGACGATCAGAAGTTCGAGCGCCTGGAGCTGCGCACCGCCGCCGACAACGCCGCCTCCCAGCAGGTCGCGCAGAAGATCGGCTGCATCAGCGAGGGCGTGCTGCGCAACGCCGGCCTGGTCCGCACGCGTCCCGACGGGGAGACCGACGGCCGCTGGGAGGAGATCCGCACCGACCTGATCGTGTGGAGCCTGCTCCCGGAGGACCTCGACGGCCTCGCGGAGCAGTCCGCCGACGGCTCCGACTACGCGGCCTACGCCGACTGGCAGTGAGCACCCGCTAGCGCAAGATCCTGTCCGGGGTACTGTGCACACCCCGGGATCACCCCATGCCCCCGGGCACCACACCGCGACGCGCCCAGGAGGCAGGACGACGATGGCCGACCGTGTCACCGTGATCGGGTGGGACGGCTCACCGCCGGGGGACGCAGCGCGCTCCGCGCTGTCGGCCGCCACGCTGGTGGCCGGAACCCGGCACCACCTGGCGCTGCCCTTCGTGCCCGAGGACGCCGAGCGGATCGTGCTGGGCAGCATCGACCTCGCCGCCCGGCGGATCGCACGGCACCGCGGCACGGCGGTGGTCCTCGCCGACGGCGACCCGGGCTTCTTCGGCGTCGTCCGCGCGCTGCGCACCCCCGAGTACGGGCTCGAGGTCGAGGTCGTCCCCGGTGTCTCCTCGGTCGCCCAGGCCTTCGCACGGGCCGGGATGCCCTGGGACGACGCACGCGTGGTCGTCGCGCACACCCGCACCCTGCGGCGGGCCGTCAACGTCTGCCGGGCCCACCCCAAGGTCGCGGTGCTGACCGCGCCGGGCGCCGGGCCCGCCGAACTCGCGCTGCTGCTCGGCGACGAGCACCGCACCTTCGTGATCTGCGAGGCGCTCGGCACCGAGCACGAGCAGGTCACCGTGCTCACCTCCGACAAGGTCGCCGACCACACCTGGCGGGACCCCAACGTCGTCCTCGTCGTCGGCGCCGCCCCGGCAGCTGCGCCCGCCCATGTTCCGGTTCCGGCCGCCGCCGCGCAGGCCGGCTGGCTCGCCGGCGGGGACCCCGACTCGTCCGACCGCGTACGGGGCTGGGCGCTGCCCGCCGAGCGGTACGTGCCCGGGGACGGCCCGGCGCACCTGCGCGCCCTGCAACTGGCCCGGCTCGGACCGCGGGCCGGCGACCTGCTCTGGGACATCGGCGCCGGCGGCGGGGCCGTCGCGGTGGAGGCGGCACGGTTCGGTGCGGCCGTCATCGCGGTGGAGGCCGACGCCGCGGCGTGCGCCCGGATCGAGGACACCGCACGGGACTTCGGGGTGCAGGTCCGGGTCGTCCACGGCACGGCCCCGCACGTGCTGGAGGACCTTCCGGAACCGGACATCGTGCGCATCGGGGGCGGGGGCCCGGAGGTCGTCGCCGCCTGCGCCGCGCGCCGGCCGGAACGAATCGCCGCGAGCGCCGCGAACCGGGACGAGGCAGAAGCCGTCAGCCGCGCCCTCGACGAGGGCGGATACGCCGTGGAACGCGCGTTGTTGCAGGCAGTCGAGCTGGACTCCGAGTGGTCCGAGCGGGAGCGCACGGTGGTCTTCGTGCTCCTCGGACACCGCAGGTGAGCCAGTGGGTTGCGCCCGCATTGCGACCGGTTTGAGGTGAACCCCCCTGAGCACGCGCGGCACACGCACGGTAGGCTGACGGACCGCTGTGCCACCGTCGCGCATTGACGCCGAGTGAGGGCTGATCAGTAATGGTCAGTACCGGTCAATCGCCGTCGTCGTGCCGGTTGCCGCCCACGCTCGTTCTTTCTGTGGGCAGTGTCTCGGCGCAGCGATGGAAGGAGCGAAACCGATGGGCGAGGGGCACGCATGACTGACACCGGCCAGGTCCCGGGTGAGGGACTGCCGGAGAACGCAGGCGAAGAAGCGGTTCTGCAGCCGTACGCCGACCTCCCCGGCAGTGGCGCGCAGCAGCAGGCCGTCCCCTCGTGGGACGTCGATCCGCTCACCGCGCCGGTTCCTCCCGAGTACCAGTACCTCGACCAGCCGTCCGGCCCCGTTGTGGCCGACGAGGACGAGGAGATGCTGCTGATGCCCGGTCTGCAGGGGTCGTGGGCCGACCCGCAGCCGGTACCGCCGCAGCCCGTCCCGGTCGCCACCGCCGTTCCGGCGCCCGTGGCCGCGCCGGTTCCGGCGCAGGCCCCGATCCAGGTGGCACACGAGCACACCGCGCACGGCGTCCCGGTGACTCAGGAGCGCGTCGAGCACGACGCCCACGAGAGCGGCGGCCGCGACTCCGTGTCCCTCGACTACTCCGCGGTCCGCACGGACCTGCCGGCGCCGGAGCACCTGGCGCCCGCGCAGGCCACGCCGGACCAGCCCGCGCAGTTCACGCCCGAGCACGCCGTGCCGGTGCCGGTGCCGGTCGAGCCGGTCGTCGCGCAGCCCGCGCCGGCCGAGGACGCCGCCGTGACCGCGGACGCCCCGGTCCAGGTCCCGGTCGCGGAGCCGGCACCGCAGCCCCATGTGCCCGCGCAGACGCAGGTGCAGGAGCCCGTCCCGGCCGCTCCGGTACCGCCGCGGCGTCCGCTCCACATGGGCCCGCCGATCCCGGACCCGTCCAACGGCGGCGGCATCGTGCGGTCCCTGGCCGACCGCGGTCCGGCAACCCCGCCGCCCGCTCCCGCGCCGCAGCCGGTCCCCGTGCCGATGCGCCAGTCCGGGCCGCCCACCACCGGACCGGAGTACCTGGACATCCCCCGCGACGAGATCCCCGCCGCGGTCCCGGCCGAGGTCCCGGGCGAGGTCCCGGCGACGGCACCCGCGACCGGCGAGACCTGGACCGCCCCGGCGGAGGCGCCGACGCCCGAGGCCGTCGTGCCCGCGCCCGCGCCCGCGCCCGCGCCTGCCGCGGAGCCGGCCGTCGTCCCGGAGCCGCCGCTGGAAACCCCGGACGAGCCGCTGCCGTTCGGCATGGAACCGGCGTCCGAGGCGCCCGCCGCACCGGAGCCGGCAGCGGAACCCGAGCCCGCCGTCGCCGTGTTCGTACCGGAGCCGGTCGTGGAGGCCGTGCCCGCCCCCGAGCCGGTCGTGGAGCCCGTGGCCGCTCCGGAGCCCGTTGCCGAGGCCGAGGTGGTCGTGGAGGCGGTCGCGGAGCCCGCGCCCGCCCCGGAGCCCGTTGCCGAGGCCGAGCCCGCTCCGGAACCGGTCGTGGAGCCCGTGCCTGCCCCCGAGCCGGTCGTGGAGACCCTGGCTGCCCCCGAGCCGGTGGTGGAGACCCTGGCGGAGCCCGTACCCGCGGTCGAACCCGAGGCGCCGGTCGCCGTGGAGGAGCCCCTTCCGGCCGCGGTCCCGGTCGTGGCGGCGGAGGACGAGGCGCAGGCCGTCGTCGCCGAGCCGGAGCCCACGCCCGAGCCCGAGCCCGAGTCCCTGGCCGAGGCGGAGCCCGAGACGCCGGTCGCCGGCGAGGAGGCCCCGGAACTCCTGGTCCCCGCGGCCGAGGGCTACGACCCCGCCGTACGGGATGCCGTCCACCGCGTGATCCGCGAGCGCCGGGACATCCGTAACGGCTTCCGCAAGGACCCGATCCCGCACGAGGTGCTGATCCGCGTGCTGGAGGCGGCGCACACCGCACCCAGCGTCGGCCACTCCCAGCCCTGGGACTTCGTCGTCATCCGCTCCGCGAAGACCCGGGCGCGCATGCACGAACTCGCCATGCAGCAGCGCGAGGCATACGCCAAGTCCCTCCCCAAGGGCCGCGCCAAGCAGTTCCGCGAGCTGAAGATCGAGGCGATCCTCGACACCCCGGTCAACATCGTCGTCACCGCGGACCCGACCCGTGGCGGCCGCCACACGCTGGGCCGTTACACCCAGCCTCAGATGGCCCCGTACTCGTCGGCGCTCGCCGTGGAGAACCTCTGGCTCGCCGCCCGCGCCGAGGGCCTCGGCGTCGGCTGGGTCAGCTTCTTCGACGAGCGCGAGATGGTCCGCGAACTCGGACTGCCCGAGCACCTCGAGGTCGTCGCGTACCTCTGCGTCGGCTACGTCGACGAGTTCCCCGAGGACCCCGAGCTGGTGCAGTCCGGCTGGTCCAAGCGGCGCCCGCTGGCCTGGGTCGTCCACGAGGAGGAGTACGGCAACCGGGCCCTGCCCGGCGAGGAGCCGCACAACCTCCTGGAGGAGACCCTTCGCGGCATCCGCCCGCTCGACGCCAAGGCGCTCGGCGAGGCGTGGGAGCGGCAGAAGCGGATGACCAAGCCGGCCGGCGCGCTGGGCATGCTGGAGATCATCTCCGCGCAGCTCAGCGGGCTCTCCCGGCAGTGCCCGCCGCCGATCCCCGAGCCCGCGGCCGTCGCGATCTTCGCCGGCGACCACGGGGTGCACGCCCAGGGCGTGACCGCCTGGCCCCAGGAGGTCACCGGCCAGATGGTCGCCAACTTCCTGGGCGGGGGCGCGGTGTGCAACGCCTTCGCCAACCAGGTGGGCGCCGAGGTGTGCGTGATCGACGTCGGGGTCGCCTCGGAACTGCCCAGCACGCCCGGTCTGCTGCCGCGCAAGGTCCGCCCCGGCACAGCCGACTTCACGGCCGGGCCCGCCATGACCCGCGAGGAGGTCCTCCGGGCGATCGAGGTCGGCATCGAGACCGCCCGCGACCTCGTCGCCGCGGGCAACAAGGTGCTGCTCACCGGGGAGATGGGGGTCGCCAACACCACTGTCTCCGCGGCCCTGATCTCCGTCTACACCGGGGTCGACCCGGCGGAGGTCACCGGACGCGGGACCGGCATCAACGACGAGATGCACGCCCGCAAGATCGACGTCGTGCGGCGGGCCCTCGAGCTGCACCGGCCCGACCCGTCCGACCCGATCGAGGTCCTCGCGGCCATCGGCGGCCTCGAGCACGCGGCCATGGTCGGCCTGTTGCTCGGCGCCGCGTCCCTGCGGACCCCGGTCATCCTCGACGGCGTCAGCGCGGGCGCGGCCGCCCTGGTGGCCCGCGCCATCGCCCCGGAGGTCCTCGCGGCGTGCATCGCCGGCCACCGCAGCGCGGAGCCGGGCCACCGCGCGGCCCTGACGAAGCTGGGCCTGCGCCCGCTGGTCGACCTCGACCTGCGCCTCGGCGAGGGCACGGGGGCGCTGTTGGCGCTGCCGCTGGTGCAGAGTGCTGCGCGGGCGATGCATGAGGTGGCGACGTTTGACTCTGCCGGGGTTACCGAGAAGTCCTGACCGGGCGGTCGTGGTGGGCGGGGCGTTTTCCCCGCCCGCCCGCCCGATTGCCCGGCGCGGTTAGGCACCGCGCCGCTGCGTGTGGGGTGGGCCGGGGTCGGGGCCTCCGGGGCTGGG
>NZ_JBEZXR010000092.1:0-31994 GCF_040638135.1 Streptomyces sp. NPDC026673
GGGTGAGGAGGCCGACGTGGTGGTGGTCCTCAGCCCCGGCATCGAGCGTTTCGGCTACTTCGAACAGCTCGCCGCCATCAGCCATGGCGAGGCGGGGCGCCGTCGTCGTCGCGGGGGTGCGGCGGTGCATCGCCACCGCCGCCGTCCGCCGGGCGCGGGCGCGGGGAGGTCAGGGGTCGAGCGACGCCGGACCCGCGACGCAGGTGCCCGCCGCGTCGACCTCGACGTTCCAGTCCCGCCCGCCGGCCTCCCCGGGATCCCGCGCGAGGGGAACCAGCGCCGGGCACGTCGAGCGTACGCCCCGCACGACGACGGAGAACTCGAGCGGCAGCGGGCGCCGCTCCCGCCACCCGTAATAGCTACCGGAGACCACACCGAGGCCCCGTGATCCGCAGTTCGGGCAGCCGAACACCCGCACCGTCCACGCGGAGGAGTTCACCAGCGTCACCTGACGCGCGGTCCCGGAGTCGTCGCCTCCGGCCTCCGCCGAGCAACCGGCCAGTCCCAGGACGACGGCCGCCGCGGTACCCGTCACCGTCCACCGGACCCGGCGCATGGCCAGGCCGCCGCATGCTCGCCAAACGCCCATCCGCCGTCTCCCCACAGCTCTCGGTTGCCCCGCATCTTCGCAGGTCAAGTCGGTGATCCATCACGCGGGGCCGGTCCACGAGCGCCCGTGCGCCGCCTCTGGCCGGGCCCGGACGGGCGGGGGAGCGCCGATAATCGACGTATGAGTCACCGGAATGCCTCGAACACCACGCTGGGTGATTTCCTGCGGGCGTGCCGCTCCCGCGTGAACCCCGGGGACGTGGGCCTGCCGGACGACGGACGGCACCGCCGGGTGCCGGGACTCCGGCGGGAGGAGCTGGCGCAGCTGGCGAACGTGAGCGTGGACTACGTGGTGCGGCTGGAGCAGGGCCGTACGGCGCACGTCTCGACGGCCGTCCTGGAGTCGCTGGCGCGGGCGTTGCGGCTGCGGCCCGACGAGCGGGACTACCTGCTGCGGGTCGCCGTGTCCGGCGTGGAGCCGCAGCCCCCGGCGCCGACGCGCATCCGGCCGGAGACGCAGACCCTGCTCAACGGCTTCCAGGAGTTCCCCGCCCTCCTGCTGAGCCACCGGCTGGACGTCCTGGGCTGGAACCCGCTGGGCGCGGCGCTGCTGACCGACTTCGCGGCCGTGCCGGAGCCCGAACGCAACCTGGTGCGCATGGCGTTCCTGGACCCGGCCTTCCGCGAGCTCTATGTCGACTGGCGGCACGTGGCCCGGGAGTGCGTCGCCTACCTCCGCATGGGCGCGGCGCGCGACCCGGAGGACACCCGGCTCAAGGCCCTGGTGGAGGAACTCTCCACCGCCGACGCCGACTTCCGCCGCTGGTGGTCCGACCACCGGGTGCGGACCCGGGCCTCCGGCCGGAAGAGCTTCCGGCACCCGGTCGCGGGCGCCATGACGCTGGACTTCCAGAGCCTCGTCGTCGGCGACGACCCGGGCCAGACCGTCTTCGTCTACACGGCGCAGCCCGACACCCCCGCCTATGAGGCGCTGCGCTTCCTGGCCACCTGGTCGGCGAGCCCCGCGGCCGTGCGTCCGTGACCGGATCTGCCTGGTACCACCGGTCCCAGGCAGGCGTTTCCTACGGCTGAGCTCTCTCTGGTCCGCCCTGCCGCCCGGGCACAGGCTGGGAACCCGTCGACAGAACGACCCCCCCAGTGACCATGAGGAGCACATCACCATGACGACGTGGTTCATCACCGGCGCATCCCGCGGGTTCGGCCTCGAAATCGCGCGGCAGGCCCTGGAGCAGGGCGACAACGTCGTGGCCACCGCCCGCAGCCCCCGAGCCGTGGAGGAGGCGCTCGCGGTCCACGCCGACCGGCTGCTGGCCGTGCCGCTCGACGTGAACGACGAGCGGCAGGGGCGGGCCGCCGTCGAGGCCGCGGTCGAGCGGTTCGGCGCGATCGACGTCCTCGTCAACAACGCGGGCCGGGGCCTGCTCGGCGCGGTGGAGGAGACCAGCGACGCGGAGGCGCGCGCGGTGTTCGACACGAACGTCTTCGGACTGCTGACGGTGACCCGTGCCGTCCTGCCCGTCATGCGGGCCCGGCGCTCGGGCCGGATCATCAACCTCAGCTCCGTCGGCGGCTTCGTCGGCTGGGCCGGGTGGGGCCTGTACTGCGCCACCAAGTTCTCCGTCGAGGCGATGACCGAGGCCCTGCGCCTGGAGCTCGCGCCGCTCGGCATCCAGGCGACCGCCATCGAGCCGGGCCCCTTCCGCACGGACTTCCTCGACTCCTCCTCCCTGCACCGTACGGAGCGGGTCATCGAGGACTACCAGGCGAGCGCGGGCGGCATGCGCGACTGGGCCGACGACAGCAACCACGCCCAGGACGGCGACCCGGTGAAGGCGGCGACCGCCATCATCACCGTCGCCCGCGCGGAGGAGATGCCGGCCCGGATCCCGCTGGGCAAGGCCAGCGTGGCCGACGTGGAGAACAAGCTCGCCGGGGTGGCCCGCGAGCTCGGGACGTGGCGGGACCTGGCCCTGTCCACCGACTTCACGTCCTGATCGAGCCGTCGGCTCTCCCGCCGAGGCCGCCGGGCCCCGCCGTCACGGCGGGGCCCGGCGGCCGTCGTGGTTCACGGCTCAGCCCAGCGCGTCGGGCCCGCCGTTGAGCGCCGTCAGCAGCGCCAGGGGCGTGGCCGCCGCCCAGGCCTGGGGGGAGCAGGAGTGCGGATACGGGACGGGGACGGGGTGTTCGTCCCGTCCGTAGCCGGCCATGACCTCGGGCAGCCGCCAGTCGTGCGCGGCGGCCGCGCGGACCAGTCCGTGGGCGACCTCGGACGCCTCCTCCGCCAGGCCGCTGCGCGCGAGCCCCAGTACGACGATCGCGTTGTCGTGCGGCCAGATGCTGCCCCGGTGGTACGACAGCGGGTGGTAGGGGGCCTGGCCCGCCGCGAGGGTGCGGATGCCCCAGCCGGAGAAGAAGTCCGGCTGCAGCAGCCGGCGCCCCACCGTCCGCGCGTCGGCCGCGTCGAGGATCCCGGACCACAGCAGGTGCCCGGCGTCCGAGGCGAGGGCGTCGACCTGCCGGTTCCCGCCGTCCAGGGCGAGGGCGGGGAAGCCCGGGCCGCTCATCCAGAAGTCCCGCCGGAAGCGCTCCCGCAGGTCCGCGGCCGCCTTCTCGAGCCGGGCCGCCTCCTCCGCGTCGCCCCAGACCGTACGGGCCAGGCGCGCGGTGCGGACCAGCGCGTCGTAGGCGTAGCCCTGGACCTCGGCGACCGCGAGCGCGCCGTCGGGACGGCCGCCGTCGGCGAAGCAGATGGCCCCCTCGGAGTCCTTCCAGTTCTGATGCGCCAGCCCGCCGCGCGCGGCGTCGGAGGTGTAGCGGAGATAGCCGTCCCCGCCCAGCCCGCCGTCCTGGAACATCCACTCCACCGCGGCGCGGGCGTGCGTCTCCAGGCGCCGCGCGAGCCGCGTGTCACCGGTCGCCGCGGTGTAGGACTCCAGCAGGACCAGGAACAGCGGTGTGGCGTCGACGCTCCCGTAGTAGCGGCCGTAGGGGACCTGCCGGAAGTGGGCGAGTTCGCCGTGCCGGACCTCGTGGACGATCCTGCCCGGCTGCTCGAGGCGGGACGCGTCGTGGCGGGTGCCCTGGGTGGCCGCCAGCGCGAGCAGCGTGTCGGCGGCGAGTTCCGGCCGGTAGGGCAGCGCGAACAGCGAGGTGAGCAGGGAGTCGCGGCCGAAGAGCGTGAGGAACCACGGGATCCCGGCCGCGGGCACCAGCAGGGGCTCGCCCGACGGGCCCGTCGCGGGCACGCGGAGCCGGGCCAGGTCGGCCAGTCCCGCCGCGCATGCGCGCGCCAGTTCGTCCCAGTCGGTCAGCGAGCGGGGCCTCGGACGCGCCTGGACGAAGGCGTCCTCCTCCGCCGCGTGCCGGTTGCGGACCGCCGCGGGGTCCGGTGGAGCGGCGGGTGCCGCGGTGCCGTGCGGCACGGCCCGTACGCTCAGCGCCAGCTCGGCGGCACCGTGACCGGGCAGCGGGAGCCGCCAGGTCAGCAGCCGGGCCGTACCCCCTGGCTCCAGCGGGCGGCTCTCGGCGGGGGCGGGGGAGGCGGTCACGGTGGTGTGGGCGTCCCAGTCCGCGCCGCGCCGGTAGCGGAAGGTGACACCGCTCGGCCCGTCCTCGGCGGTGCGCGCGCCGTCGGCCTTGTCGTAGTGCCGGTGGTCGGCGCGCAGCTCGAACTGGTCGGCGAAGTCCGCGTCGACCTCGAGCGCGATCTCCACCGTGGTGGGCTCCGCGCGGTTGCCGACCACGCGGACGCGTTCGGTGAGGGCGCCCGCCACCACGGCCTGCCGGCGGAAGACCGCGTACGCCGGCGGCTCGTCCCGGCCGCCCTCGGGGGTGAGTACGACGCCGTCGTCGGCTGAGGTCAGCAGGGCCGGTACGGCGCCGTCGACGGTGAGCCGCCAGCGGCTCAGATGCCGCGCGTCGCGGAGGAAGAGTCCGTCCGGGGTGTCGCCGCGGCGGCCGGTGATGTCACCGGAGCGGCTGGTGGAGGCGAAGGTGCCGCGGTGCACCAGCAGGCGTTCGACGCTCATTCGGCGGGCTCTCCTTGCGGTGTCCGGTGCAGCAGGTCCAGGGCCAGGGCGGCGGTCCAGCTGAAGCGGCGGATGCCGCGGCCCTGCCCGCCGTGCGGTTCGACGTACTCGGCGAATCCGGTGCGGCGGGCGTCGGCGAGTGCCTGCTCGCGCAGGGCATCGGCGGCCCCGGCCGCGCCGTGCTGCCGCAGGCCGCGGTGGACCAGCCACGCGGTGTTGAACCAACTGGGCCCGCGCCAGTAGCGGTTGCCGTCGAACTCGGGGGCGGTGAGGTCGTAGCTCGGCACGAGGTGCACGCTTCCCAACCGGAAGCGCTCACCGTGCGCCGTCGCGATGAGCGACCGCGCGACACGGCCGGGGAGGCCGGGGACGATCAGGGGGACGAGCCCGGCGACGCTGTGGCCGCCGACGGTCTCGCCGGTGGTCAGGTCGCGGGCGAGGAAGATCCCCGCGTCCGGGTCCCACAGCCGGTCGACCAGCGCGGTCGTGGCCGCGGCCGCCCTGCGGCGGTGCGGTCCCGGGTCGGCACCGGCCGCCGCGGCGATCTCGGCGAGGGCGTGCTCGGAGGCGATGAACAGGGCGTTGAAGCACGGGTCCTCGAGGGCGAAGGCGTGCGGGGTGCGCGCGTCGTCGTAACCGTGGTCCCGGTAGGTGGCGGCGAGCCGGACGTAGCGGCCGTAGTCGAGGTCGGTGGGGCGGTCGGCCGCGGCGCTGTGGTCGAGGTCCGCCCTGCGGAAGGACTCCGGGGGCGCCGGCTCGACCCGGGCCAGGGCCGCGTCCCAGACCGGGCTGTTGTCCAGACCCGGCTCCCAGGGGTGCACCACGGCCGCCAGCCCGCCGCCGCCCAGGTCGCGCGAGGCGGCGAGGTAGCGGTGCCATGCCGCCAGCCGGGGGTACATCCGGCGCAGGAAGCCGCGGCGCCGGGACTCGGCCGGGTCGGCGAGGTGGACCTGCCAGGCGGCGAGGGCGTGCACCGGCGGCTGGACGATGCCGGAGGTCTCGATGTCCGAAGGCGCGCCCGACGCGGCGCCCGCGCCCGAGCTGCGCCAGAAGTCGGGGCTCGGGAAGTACGCGTCCAGGGGCACCGAGGGGTTGAAGACGATGTGCGGGACACGGCCGTCGCGCCACTGCGCGCCCAGCAGGGTCTCCAGTTCCCGCTGGGCCCTGCGCGGGGCCAGCCGGGCCAGACCGATGGCGATGAACGCGGAGTCCCAGCTCCACTGGTGCGGGTAGAGGGTGCGGGAGGGCACGGTCGCCGCGCCCGTCCAGTTGGCGAGCAGTACGCGGGCGGCGTCCCGGCGCAGCGCGGCGTCACGGTCGCTCTCGCGGTCCGGGGAGCGCAGGGCCGGTTCGAGGACGGCCGTCATCCGGCGGCCCGGTGCAGGAAGGCGGGGACGGAGCGCACGGCGTCGACGGGGTCGCCGGTCAGGCGGCACTCCGCGGCGAGGTGGCCGTCGTATCCGGCGGCGTCCAGGGCACCGAGCCAGGCGGGCCAGTCCAGGTGGCCCGCGCCGGGCTGGAAGCGGTTGGAGTCGCTGACCTGGGCGTGGCCGATGAGCGGCGCCACGGCGAGGATGGCGGCCGCGGGGTCGGTCTCCTCGATGTTCATGTGGTAGCTGTCGATGCCGATGCGCACCGAGTCCAGACCGACGGTACGGATCAGGTCGGCGGCCTGCTCGAGCCGGTTGACCATGTGGTCCTCGTAGCGGTTGAGGGGTTCCAGGAAGAGCGTGACGCCCTCGGCCCTGGCGTGCTCGCCCAGTTCCGCCAGACCGGCCAGCAGCACCTCGCGGTCCTCGTCCTCGTCGCGCGGCGGCTCGAAGGGCGGCAGCCGGCGGGAGAACATGCCGTACGAGGCGGGGGTCTGGGCACCCAGCCCGCCGAGTTCGGCGATGACGCTGAGCTGCGACTTCATCTGTGCGACGGCGTCACGGCGCAGGTCGGCGTCGAAGGCGCCGAAGAAGTGCAGCATCTCGACGCAGACGGTGGGCATGACGACGCCGTCGGCCTGGGCCTTGCGCAGCTCCGGCAGGCGGTCGCGGAAGTGGAAGCCGCCCTTGCCGCGCAGTTCGATGGCGTCGTAGCCCGCGTCCTGGGCGAACTCCCACTTCTGCTGGAGGGTGTCGCCGGGCAGCAGCTGTTCCTGGCAAGCGGTCTTGAACATGATCGAGGGGCCTCTCAGAACTCCAGGACGACCTGGAGCGCGTCGGCGGGACGCTCATCCAGCAGGACATAGGCTTCGGCCGCGTCGGCGACCGGGACGACATGGCTGACGAGGGACTCGACGTCGACCCGTCCCTCGGCGACGAGCCGCAGGAAGGTCTGCTGGAGCCGTTCGACGGTCCAGCGGCCGGAGAGCTGCGGCGGGACGCCGCCGATCTGGGAGCAGATGAGCTGCACCCGGTTGTGGTGGAACTCGTCGCCGAGCCGCAGGCCCACGCCGTCGCCCTGGTAGAAACCGGAGGCGACGACCCTGCCGCCCACGGCCACCGAGCGCAGGGCGTCGTGCAGGGCGGGGTAGACGCCGCTGATCTCGATGGCGACGTCGGCGCCGCGGCCGTCGGTGGCGGCGCGGATCCGCTCGGCGACCGCGTCGGTGCGGGCGTTGAGGGTGGTCGTCGCGCCGTACTCCGCGGCCTTGGCCAACCGGACGTCCAGCGCGTCCACGGCGGTGACGCGGGCGCCGCTCAACTGGGCGAGCCTGGTGGTCAGCAGGCCGATCACGCCCTGCCCGAAGACGGCGACGTCCTCGCCGAGGTGGATGTCGCCGCCGAGGACCGCGTTGTATGCGATCGCTCCGACCCGGGCGAAGGCCCCGGCGAGGGGTGCGAGGCCGGCCGGCAGCGTGTGCCCGATCATGCGCTCGGCGGGCACGATGCCCTCGCTGCGGTGGCCCCAGATGCCCCAGACGAGGTCGCCGGTGGTCGGCAGCCCCGGTGTGTCCGTCAGTTCGGGCGAGACCTCGACCACCTCGCCGACCTCGGAGTAGCCCCAGCCCGCCACGGGGTACTCCATGCCCGCCGCGCCCTCGCGGAACAGGCGCGACTCCGGGTCCCAGGTGCGGGTCAGATACGGGTTGGTGCCGCGGTAGGCGGTGAGTTCGGTGCCCGCCGATATGCCGGAGTAGCGGGTTCGTACGCGCAGATGGCCAGGGGGCAGGGGGGCTGACTCGCTCGGGGCGACCTCCACCTGACGGGGGCCGGTGAACTGGACGACGCGTTCCACAGGGGCTCCGGAAAGTTCGGTTATGCGGTTCGTTCAGCCGTCGAAGACTGACTTACGTCGAAGATATCCGAGACTTAAGTCTTGTCAACAAGCAAAAGTGGTGCTCTGATGCAACGCGTACGTAACGCAAGGCTGACGTGAGGACGGTTGATGCGCATGTGGTCCCGACGGTCGAGGGCGCTGGCGAGCTGCTTGGCCGCCGTAGTGGGAATCGGGGTGATGTCCGGCTGTGCCGCTCAGGACAACGGGAAACCCGACAACAAGATCACCGTCTGGAGCCTGGAGAACCTCACCGACCGCGTGGAGGCGACGAAGAAGACCGTCGCCGCCTTCGAGAAGAGCAGCGGCGTGCAGGTGGACCTCGTGGGCGTGGACGAGGGGCAGTTGCCGCAGCTGATCATGTCGGCCGCCGCCGCGGGGACGCTCCCGGACGTCATCGGCGGCATACCCCTCGCGCCGGTCTGGCAGATGTACACCAACGGCCTGCTCGACACCGACGCGACCGAGAAGATCATCGACGACCTCGGTCCGGGCACCTTCAACGGCAACGCCCTCAAACTCACCGGCGACGGCTCCACCCGCCTCGGTGTCCCCAGCGACGCCTGGATGCAGATCCTCGTCTACCGCAAGGACCTCTTCGCCAAGGCCGGCCTCGCCGCACCCGACAGCTACGACGCGATGCTCGAGGCCGCGCGGAAGCTCAACAGCGGCGGCACGAGCGGCATCTCGCTCTCCACCGACCCCAGCGACGTCTTCACCCAGCAGAGCTTCGAGGACCTCGCCCTCGCCAACGGCTGCGAACTCGCCGACACCAAGGGCGACGTCACCCTCGACAGTCCCCGCTGCCACCGCGCCTTCGACACCTACGACAAGCTCGCCGGCGACTACGGCGCCCCGGGCACCCAGACCGTGGACACCACGCGGGCCACCTACTTCGCCGGCCGCTCGTCCATGATCGTCTGGTCCACCTTCCTCCTCGACGAACTGGCCGGACTGCGGGGCGACGCCCTGCCCAGCTGCGCCCAGTGCAAGAAGGACCCGCAGTACCTCTCCGACAACAGCGCGATCGTCACCTCGCTGAGCGGCCCCGACGCCGCCCGGCCCGCGCAGTTCGGCGAGATCTCCTCCTGGGTCGTGACGAAGACCGCAGAGACCGCGGCCTCCGAGAAGTTCATCAAGTTCATGATGAGCGACGGCTACCAGGGCTGGTTCGGCATGGCCCCCGAGGGCAAGATCCCGGTCCGGGCGGGAACGGCCGACGATCCCCGCAAGTACCTCGAGGCCTGGCGCGCCAGCGACATCGGCGTCGACACCAAGAAGCCCATGGAATCGGTCTTCTCGCCCAAGCTGCTCGACGAACTCGCGTCGGGCGTCAGCGACATGAAGCGCTGGGGCATCACCCAGGGCCAGGGCGCCCTGGTGGGCGCCACCATCGGCGAGCTGCCCATTCCCAAGGCGGTGGGCGACATGACCACGGGCCAGACCTCCCCGCGGGAGGCCGCCGAGGAGGCCGACGAGGAAGTCGCGGCCCTGCAGAAGTCCCTTCAGTGAGCCGCCACCGGCCTCGTCCTTCAAGGAAGCAGTGATGAGCACCGCACAGAGCACACAGCAGCCGAGAACGCCGGCGGCGGACACCTCGCCCACCGAGCCGCCGCGCCGGTCCCCGACGCTGGCCCAGCGGGAGAACCGCGCCGGGCTCGCCTTCGTCTCGCCCACCCTCCTGGTCGTCCTGGTCGTCGTGGTCCTGCCGATCGCCTGGACCGTTGTGCTGGCCTTCCAGCGCGCCCGGCTCGTCGACATCCAGAGCATGGGATTCCTGTCCAACTGGACCTGGCGCAACTTCAGCGAGGTCTTCACCTCGCCGGGTTTCTGGACCTCGCTGTGGACCACGCTGGCCTACACCGTCGGCGCCACCGCGGGATCCATCGTCCTCGGGCTGATCGCGGCGCTCGCGCTGCGCCGCCCGTTCCGCGGCCGGGCCCTGCTGCGGGGCACCATGCTGCTGCCCTACGTGGCCCCCGTGGTCGCCGTGACGTTCGTCTGGGAGATCGCCCTCAGCCCGCAGTTCGGCATCGTCAACGAGGTCGGCACCAAGGTGTTCGGCTGGGACGAGCCGGTCGCCTTCCTGTCGACGCGATCCCAGGAGATCTCCCTCCTCGGCTGGCACGTCCACGTGCCGCTGGCCCTGCTCACCGTGATCGCCTTCGAGACCTGGCGCTACTTCCCGTTCGCCTTCCTCTTCCTGATGGCCCGGCTGCAGGCCGTCCCGGAGGGCCTGGAGGAGGCCGCCGTCGTCGACGGCGCCACGATCACGCAGCGGTTCCGCCACATCCTGCTGCCGCAGCTGATGCCGGTCGTCGCGCTGCTGTCGGTGCTGCGCTTCATCCTCACCTTCAACAAGTTCGACGACATCTACCTGCTCACCGGTGGCGGATCCGGTACCGACGTCGTCGCCGTGCGCGTCTACGACTTCCTCACCGCCCGCTACGACGTGGGCGCGGCCGCCGCACAGGCCCTCGTCCTCGCGGCGATCCTCGCCGTGCTGCTCGGCATCTACTTCAAGTTCTTCGCCAAGAAGGTTCAGGAGGAGGCGTGATGGCCAGTCGCGCACAGATCGAGGACCGCACCTTCGCCGTCCTGCGCTGGGTGGTGATCGCCGGACTCGCGCTGGTCACGATCTTCCCCTTCTACTACATGCTGCTGCTCTCGGTGAAGCCGATCGACCAGCTGCTGCTCGATCCCGGCAAGCTGTGGGTCGGCACCTCCGAGTTCACCCTCGACACCTACCGCACCGTCCTCGAATCGGTGGACGACGGCGGTCAGGGCTTCCTGCGGATGCTCGGCAACTCCGCCCTGGTGGCGCTCGGGAGCATGCTGCTGACCCTGCTGGTGTCGGTCCCCGGCGCCTACGCTATCGCCCGGCTGAAGTTCTTCGGCGGGCGGAAGGCCAGCGCGCTGTTCCTGGCGGTCTACCTCTTCCCCTCGACGCTGCTCGCGGTGCCGCTGTTCGTGATCTTCGCCCGGATCGGCCTTCAGGGCAGCCTCTTCGGCCTCGCGATCGTCTACATCGCGCAGACCGTGCCGGTCTCCATCTACATGCTGAAGAACTACTTCGTGACCATCCCCAAGAGCATCGAGGAGGCCGCCGCCCTCGACGGCGCCTCGCGCCTGCAGACCGTGCGGCGCGTGGTCCTGCCCCTCGCCGCGCCCTCGCTGATGGCCACCGGCCTGTATGTCTTCATGATCGCCTGGAACGAGTTCCTGTTCGCGCTGCTGTTCCTCGCCGCCGATCCGGACAAGTGGACCGTCTCCCTGGGGCTGCAGCAGCTCGCCAACGGGATCGAAGTGCCGAAGACCGTACTCATGGCGGGCTCCGTCGTGTTGACGATTCCCGTGGTACTCCTTTTCTACGCGGCCGAGCGGCTTCTCACCGAGGGCCTGACCAGCGGCGCGGACAAGAGCTGAGCACCATGGCCCGACACGAGGGGGACCGAGGACGGATGGCTACGCCCTGGAGCACCGCCGGACACCTGCTGGAACTGATCAGGACCGGGCAGGCCACCACCCGCGGGGAACTCCAGCGCGTGACGGGCCTGTCCCGCTCCACCGTCGGCCAGCGGCTGGACCAGCTCTTCGCCGCCGGCTGGCTGCGCACCGTACCGGGCGGGCAGTCCACCGGCGGACGGCCCTCCACCCACCTGCAGTTCGACTCCGCGCACGCCGCCGTGCTCGCCGCCGACCTGGACACCACCCAGGCCCGAGCCGCGGTGCTGGACCTGTCCGGGCGGGTACTCGCCGAGCACACCGGGGAGTTGCTGCTCGACCAGGGCCCGGACCGGGTGCTGGACGAACTCGGCCGGTGGTTCGCCGAGTTGATCGACGCCGCCGGCGTACCCGCGGCCACGGTGTGCGGCGTCGGCCTGTCGGTGCCGGGCCCCGTCGACTGGACCACCGGCGTGGTGGTCCGGCCGCCCATCATGCCCGGCTGGGACGGCTTCCCCGTCCCGGCCCGGATGCAGGAGGCGCTCGCCGAGCACGCGGGACTGCCCGTCTCCGTGCCCGTCCTGGTCGACAACGACGCCAACCTGATGGCCCTCGGCGAGCAGCGCGACTCCTGGCGCGACTGCTCGGCCTTCGTCCTGGTGAAGGTGTCCACCGGCATCGGCGCGGGCGTCGTCATCGACGGCAGCGCCTTCCGCGGGATCGACGGCGGAGCCGGCGACCTCGGGCACATCCGCCTGCACGACGCCTCCGACGCGCTGTGCATGTGCGGCTCCCACGGCTGCCTGGCCGCCGTCGCCAGCGGCCGGGCACTGGCCGGGCAGCTCAGCGCCCTCGGGGTGCCCGCCGCTTCCGCCGCGGAAGTCCGCGAGCACCTGGACGCCGGCCATCCCGACGCGGTGCGTCTGGCCCGCGAGGCCGGGCGGCGCTGCGGCGAGGTGCTGGTCACGGTGGTGACCCTGCTCAACCCCGGCGTCCTGATGATCGCCGGAGACCTCGCCGAGACCCACTTCGTCACCGGGGTGCGCGAACTGCTCTACCAGCGCGCGCTTCCCCGGGCCACCCGCAACCTGCAGGTCGTCACCTCCCGCCTGGGCGATCGCGCCGCCCTCGCCGGCGCCACCGCGATGGTGGTCGAGCACCTGTACGCCCCGGACCAGGCCAATGAACGCCTGGCCGCCGCGGGCCCGAACTGACCCTGGAGCACACCCGTGAACACCCCCGCCCCCGTCGAGGTCGGGCTGATCGGCGCCGGCCCCTGGGCCCGCGCCATGCACGCCCGGATTCTGGCCGCCGGACCCGAGACCCGGCTCACGGCCGTCTGGGCCCGCCGCCCGGAAGCGGCCCGCGAGATCGCCGACACCTACGGCGCGGTGACGGCCGGCAGCCCGGAGGAACTCTTCGACCGCTGCGAGGCCGTGGCCTTCGCCGTGCCACCCGCCGTCCAGGCCGAACTCGCCGTACGGGCCGCCAAAGCCGGCAAGGCCCTGCTGCTGGAGAAGCCGCTCGGCCCCGACCTCGGCTCGGCGCGCGCCGTCGCCGACGCCGTCGCGGAGGCCGGTGTCGTCTCCCAGATGGTGCTCACCAAGCGCTACCAGGCCGAGACCCGCGCCTTCCTGCGCCGCGCACGGGAGGCCGAGGTCACCGGGGCACGCTCCTGCTACCTGCACGGGGCCTTCCTCGGCGGGGAGTTCGCCACCGGCTGGCGCCTGGAACAGGGCGCGCTGCTCGATCTCGGCCCGCACCTCGTCGACCTCCTCGACGCGGCCGTCGGACCCATCACCTCGATCCGCGCCACCGGTGACCCGCGCCGATGGGTCGAGGTCACCTGCGAGCACGAGAACGGGGCGGTGAGCCAGGCCTCGCTCTCCGGCAGCGTCCGGCTCCCGAAGCCCCGCACCCGGATCGAACTCCTCGGCCCGGGCGGAGAGCTTGTCTACGACACCTCCGCCATCGACCACGAGGAGGGCTGGCCCGTCCTGCGCGCCGAGTTCGCCGCCGCCGTCCGCTCCGGCCGTGCGGGTGAGCTGGACGCGCGTCGCGGACTGCGCCTGCAGGAGCTCATCGACGCGGCCCTGCGCTGACGCCGGGGAGGCGCGACCGGCCCGGGGCGGCCTCGGACGGCCCGTCGCCCGCGTCCGAGAGGGGCGGGCACGATGCAGGCACTCCCCACCGGAGGCCCCGGCCGCGCCGGACGGGCCACGGCCGTGAGCCGGGCGTGCCGCGGAGCCATCCCCCGGGACGGGCGAGCCGGCCGGCATGGTCCCGGGACGGCGGCGCCCGCGCGGGGATGCCGTCGGCGGCGCGCGCGGCGGCCCCGGGGCAGGTCCCCGAGTGGAATCCCGAGCGCCCGGGCCGGGGTGGCCGGACCGCCGCGGCGGCCCGGTCCGCGACACGCGGTCCGTCGCCCGGCCGCCGCGCCGTGCGGCGGGTGGGGGCAGGGCGGCCCCGTCCACCAGCCCGTCGGCGCCGACGCGTCCCCGTACGCGTCCTCGTACGCGGCCACGTCCCGGGCCGGCTCGGACCCGGCTCGGCCGCCGTACGGCTCCGACCCCGGCGGGGCCCGGGCGGCGTGCCCTCCCGGCCCGGCGCCCGGGCGACCGCGCCCGCCCCTTGCCGCTCCCCGCTGAGAAGCCGCGGCCGGGCGGATACGCTCGGAAATGTCCCGCCCGGCGAGGAGACGAGGAGCGGCCGGTGGATCTGGATCTGCGCAAGCTGCGGTACTTCGTCGCGGTGGCCGAGGAGTTGCACTTCGGGCGAGCGGCGGAACGCCTGCACATCGCGCAACCCGTACTGTCCCGGCAGATCAGGGCTCTGGAGAACGAGCTCAAGGCGCGGCTCTTCTCCCGCGACCGCCGCAGCACCGAGCTGACGGCGGCCGGTGCCCAGCTCCTCGAGGACGCCGTTCCGCTGCTGGCGGCCGCCGAGGCCGCCCGCCGCCGCGTCGCGCGCGCGGCCCGGGGCCACCCCTCCTTCACCGTCGGCTTCATGCCCGGACTGATCGTCACCGGTGCCGTGCGGGAACTCTCCCGCCGGCACCCGGATCTGTCCGTCGAGGTCGTCAGGACGAGCTGGGACGACCAGACCGAGGTGATCCTCGACGGCCGCGTCGACATCGGCTACGTCAGGATGCCCATCGACACCCGGGGCCTGGCCACCCGGAGCCTCCTGACCGAACCCCGCGTCGCCGTCCTGCCCGCCGACCACCCCTTCGCGGGAAAGCCCTCCCTCGGCATCGCCGACCTCGCCGGCGAGCACCTCCTCCAGGACCCCGACGCCGTGCCCGAGTGGCGTGACATCGCCGGGGAACTCGCCGATCCGCGGCACCGGCCCGCCGTCCCGGCCTTCCGCTCGGTCGAGGAGAAGCTCGAGAGCGTGGCGGCGGGCCGCGGGGTCGTGGTCCTCCCACTGTCCACCGCGACCTACTACACCCGTGCCGACATCGCCCACGTCGCGGTCGAGGACATCGCCCCCAACCGGGTGTTCCTGGCCTGGGACAGCGGCCGGCACGACACGCTGATCGAGGAGTTCGCCGCCATCGCGGTCGCCTGCGCCGACTCGGCCGCCTGACCGCTGAACGATTGCCGCGATCGATCCGTACTCAGGAGACAGACGAGAGGAGCAGCCCCGCGCGATGGCGCGACGGGGCGGCGAAGCGGGAGTGAGACGCGGATGAAGCTTGACGTGGTGCAGGAGCCGGGGACGACGAACGCCGCCGACGAGTCCGTCGTCTGGGTCGACAACTGGGGAGCCCAGGCCATCTGCCGGATGGACGACCCGGACGTCCTGTTCGCCCCGGGCGCCGCGCAGAAGCGCGTCAAGGCGCTCTGCGGAGGCTGCCCGGTGCGTACCGAGTGCCTCGCGGACGCCCTCGACAACCGCATCGAGTTCGGTGTCTGGGGCGGCATGACCGAGCGCGAGCGTCGCGCACTGCTGCGCCGCCGCCCCACCGTCACGTCCTGGCGCACCCTCCTGAGGACGGCACGTCAGGCCTACGAGCGCCGCCCGGAGCGGGCCTCCGCCTGAACGCGCCGCACATGGGCGGCGGCGGGGCCCAACGCCGTTGTCTGACACCGCTGTTACGGTCCCGTCCATGGCGGCAGACGATGGAATCGGGTGGATCGGCAGACGCTGGCCGCATAGTGCCGACCCCCTCCTGGGGGGACAGGCCGGTCTCGTGTTCGCGGAGAACATCGCGCCGCAGGACCTGGCGGTGGTCTTCGGCGCCGTCCCCTGGGAGATCCCCGAGCCCGTCGGCGCCGAGGCCAAGGCCATTTACGACCGGACGCACCCCCGTGTACGGGTCCCCGACGAACCCTGCCTCACCGTCTACGGCAGGGAAGGGGAGTGGTCCTTCCTGGCCGGGGACTTCGACTACCTGATCCACTTCCAGGAGGGCTTCGCGCTGCCGCGGGGAACGGGCCGGGTCGTCCTCCTCTACAACATCGCCGCCAAGGGCATGTACTGCATGGCCTACTTCGAGGACGGCCGCCGGGTGTGGAGCGGCGAGATCCACGGCGGCTTCGCCGGGGCCGCCGAATCGCACGGCGGACACTACTTCGACCACGCGCCGGAGATGTCCTTCCTCAACTGGGCCATGCACGAAGCGGGATGCCGTCCTGAGGTCCGTCATACCGACGGGCGTCCGGTCTTCGAGACCGAGGGCCGGATCACCGACTGGCGGGAGCGGTTCCTCAAGGGCCTTCAGATCGCTTTCGGGATCTCCGTGTGCCAGGAGGCCTTCGACGCCGGCCACTACCCGCTGACCGCCGTGTACCGGTCCTGATCACCGCCGGACCGGCCCGTGGACGGCCACCGCCTTCAGTGCCGGATGGCGCGGGGACGGAGGCGGTCGCCGGCGGTCACCGCCGGCTGGGCGGGCGCGCGTCAGTCCGGGGCGCCGGTGCCTTCGATCGCCGTGGTGATGGGTCCGTCCTCGACGTACGCGTCGAATCCGACGATCGTGCCGTCCTCGACGGTGAAGACGTGCACGATGGCGGAGTCGAAGGGCTGCCCGCTCTCGCGTCCGGTGCCCTTGGTGCGGCCCACGGCGACGACCTGGCCGCCGGCGTCGAAGAGGCGCTCGAACTCGATGCGGCTCTCGATCAGGTCGAAGGTCTTCTTGAAGAACGCGGCGAAGCCGGCGAGCCCGGAGTACGTGCCCCCGTAGGGCAGCGCGTCCGTCACCCGGATCCGGATCTCGGGGGAGGTGATGGCCGTCAGCGTGTCGCGGTCGGACCGCAGCATGGCGTCGTACATCGCCTCGGCGACCTCGCGGGGGGCCGAGGTCCCGGAGCCGGGTGTCTCGGGCATGGCGATCTCCTGAGGTGATTCAAGGTTCAACTGTTGGGAACGTTGTCGAATCGAAGGCGAGCATAGGGGAGTTGGGGCCCCCGCCGCCGGGCTGTCCGCCGAGCCGGGCCTCACAGGGTCTTGATCAAGCCACCGTCGATGGTGAAGTCCGCTCCGGTGATGTTGCCGGTACGGTCGCTGGCGAGCATGAGGACGAGGTCCGCCACCTCCTCGGACGTCGTGAGGCGGCCCGTGGCGAGGCCGCCGAGGCCCGCGAGGAGTTCCTCGATCGCGGTGTCGAGGTCCTTGCCCATGGCCTGCGCGACCTGGTCGGCCATGCCGTTCTCGCCGGTCCAGATGTCGGTGGAGACCGGTCCCGGGGCGATCGTGTTCACCCGGACCCCGAGCGGGCCCACCTCCTTGGAGAGCGCCTTGGAGAAGTTGGTGAGGGCCGCCTTCGAGGCCGTGTAGTCGATCACGCCGGGGTCGGGCAGGAAGGCGTTCACCGAGCTGACCGTGACGATGGAGCCGCGGGCGGTCAGCAGCTCGGGCAGCGCCGCGCGGCACGCCCGGACCGCGCTCATGAGGTTGAGGTTCATGGTCGCGAGCCAGTCCTCGTCGGTGACCGAGAGGAAGCCGCCCAGGCGCGGCTGGACGGCGCCCACGTTGTTCACCAGGACGTCGACGCCGCCGAAGCGCTCCACCGCGGTCGCGACCAGCCGCTCGACCCCTTCGGGGGTCGCGAGATCCCCGGCCACCGGCACGACGTCGTACGCGGCGGCGAGCTCCTGAAGGCCCGCTCCGGGGGTGCGGGCTCCGCCCACCACGCGTGCGCCCTCCTCGGCGAAGGCGCGGACGGTGGCGAGTCCGATGCCCCGGCTGGCCCCGGTGACGACGACGGTCTTGTCCTTGAGGTGCAGGTCCATGGCGATCCTTTTCTGGATTGATTGATAAAGATCCTGGATTCGGTGACGCCGGCGCGTTCCGGGTCGGTGGTTGAAGGTTAAACAGAAGTGGAATGTTCAATCAAGTACATCCGGCGCCGAGTGACGCGACCCACTGCGCGACCGCGTGACCCGCGCCGCGACCCACGCCGGCGCTCAGTTCGGCGCGTGCCATATGTCCGGACCGAAGACCTCGTGGCGGATCGACGCGGGAGCCACCCCGGCGTGCACCAGCATCGGGCGCAGTGCCCTGGTGAAGGAGGTGGGTCTGCACAGGAACGCCCGCGTTCCCGGTGCCACCTCCACCCGGGACAGGTCCGGTGCGCCTTGGAGGGCGTGGGGCGGTGCCCCCGACGCGTCGTCGTACCAGACGTGCAGCCGCCCGCCGAGCCGCCGCACGCGCGCGGGGAGGTCCTTCACCCGGCCGTCCGATCGCCCGTCGAGCGCCCCTGGCGGGGGCGGCGTCAGCCGAGACCGTCCAGGAAGCCGCTCATGGCGTGGCGCAACGCGTCCGGGCGCTCCAGATGGACGTCGTGCCCCGCCCCGGGTACGACGGCCGTCACCGCCCGCGGCTGCCGCCGGTGCATCTCCTCGGCCTCCTCCGCACCGATGATCCCCTTCTCGGCGAGGACGACCAGCGTCGGGCACCGCACCGCGCCCCACTCCTCCCAGAAGGAACGTTCCGCGTTCTCCCGCAGGGAAGCCACCATGAGGTCGCGGTCGAAGCGCGGCCACCAGCCGTCGTCGCGCCTCTCCAGGCCCTCCGCCCAGCCCCTGCCGACCGCGCCGCCGCCGAGGAACTCCGCGGCGGCCCCGGACGACGCGAAGGGCACCGGCCAGGAGTCCAGCCACGCCCCGATGTCCGCGGGCACCCCCGGGTTCGGGCCGCCGGGACCCGCTTCGACCAGTACCAGGGCGCGGACGAGCTCCGGGTGGGCCGCGGCGGTCAGCATCGCCGTGTGGCCGCCGAGCGACTGCCCCACCAGGATCACCGGCCCGGTGCCGAGCCGGGCGACGACGGCCGCGGCGTCGGCGATGTAGGCCGCGCGGGACACGTCCTCGGGGTGCCGCTCGGAAGTGCCGTGCCCGCGCTGGTCCACGGCGATCACACGATGACGACGGCTCAGCCACCGCGCCGTGTCGTCCCATTCCCCGGCGTGACCGGCCAGGCCGTGCAGCAGCACCACGGTCGGCCCCGCGCCGCCCCAGTCCCGGCACTCCAGCCGTACACCGTCGCGGACCACCGTCATGCCCGACCACGTCATCACGCATCTCCTCCTCCCGGCGCGGGGGACCCACGCCGCGTATCGCCGCCCCGCACCCTGCCGGATACGGCCGGTGCCTGCCAACAATGTTTCCGCCGCCCGGGGAGCGGCGGGCGCCGGCGCTGTTCCGGAGGTTCCTTCCCGGCGGCCCACCCCGGTGGTACCGTCCGGTCGGTCGTGGCCCCGTCCGGAAGGCGGCGAGGTGCACTCGCTCGACGGCCGGCGGCGGCAGGGGAGAGGCGCGGCGTGAGGCGTATGACGGCCCGTCCGGCGAACGGGCACCAGGCGCGTGTGCTGCGTCTGCTGCGTGACATGGGCCCCCAGTCCCGCGCGGTGCTCGGGGACCAGGTGCAGCTGTCCCGGTCGAAGCTGGCGGTCGAGGTCGACCGGCTGCTGGAGACGGGCCTCGTGGTCGCGGACGGCCTGGCCGCCTCGCGCGGCGGACGGCCTTCCCACAATGTGCGCCTCGCCCCCGGTCTGCGCTTCCTCGGCGTGGACATCGGGGCCACCTCGGTCGACGTCGCCGTCACCAACGCGGAGCTGGAGGTGCTCGGCCACCTCTCCCAGCCCTTCGACGTCCGCGAGGGCCCGGTGGCGGTGTTCGAGCAGGTGCTGGTGATGGCCGCCGAACTGCGCGCCGCGGGCACCGCCGAGAGCTTCGACGGCGCCGGGGTCGGGGTGCCGGGACCGGTGCGGTTCCCCGACGGCGTGCCGGTCGCGCCGCCGATCATGCCGGGCTGGGACGGCTTCCCGGTCCGGGAGGCCATGAGCCAGGAGCTGGGCTGTCCGGTCCTGGTCGACAACGACGTGAACCTCATGGCCCTGGGGGAGCAGCACGCCGGGGTCGCCCGCTCGGTCCGCGACTTCCTCTTCGTCAAGATCGGGACCGGAATCGGCTGCGGCATCGTCGTGGGCGGACGGGTCCACCGCGGGGTCACCGGAAGCGCCGGGGACATCGGCCACATCCAGGTCGTGCCGGAGGGCCTCCCCTGCGCGTGCGGCAACCACGGCTGCCTGGAGGCCTACTTCGGCGGCAGCGCGCTCGTACGGGACGCGACGGCGACCGCGGGCGCCGGGGGATCGGCGGCGCTCGCCGCGCGGCTGGCGTCGGCCGGCGCGCTGACCTCCGCCGACGTGGCCGCGGCCGCCGCCGGCGGTGACGGCGCCGCCCTGGACCTCATCCGACAGGGCGGCAACCGCACCGGCCAGGTGATCGCCGGGCTGGTGAGCTTCTTCAACCCCGGGCTCGTCGTGATCGGCGGCGGACTCACCGGCCTCGGGCACACCCTGCTCGCGAGCATCCGAAGCCAGGTGTACGGGCAGTCGCTGCCGCTGGCGACCGGCAACCTCCCCATCGTGCTGAGTGAACTCGGAGCGGCCGCGGGTGTGGTCGGGGCCACCCGTCTGATCAGCGATCACGTCTTCTCGCCGGTGTGACGCCCGGGCCGGGACCGTGAGCGGGCTGCCCTCCCCTCCTGCGGAACGGCTCTTTGCCGCGCTGCCGCATACCGCCTCGCTCGGTCGACTTCCCCTTCCCGGCACGGGAGTTGACCTCTCGGCAAGACTTTGTCCTGGAACCGGAAAAAGACCTTCTCGATTCCTGCGCAACTTCTTCCCCCACCGGGCGGGCGCTGCTACTTTCCCATCGAAAGCCTGACGGAGCGGGACCGGCCGATGCCGGTCCGGTATCCCCATGCCGACGGCCGGGGGAGGTGAGGGGCACGTGAGACGCATGACAGCTCGACCCGCCAACGCGCACCAGGCGCGGCTTCTGCGGCTGCTCCGTGACGGCGGACCGAACTCCCGTGCCCAGATGGGGGACCAGATCGACCTCTCCCGGTCCAAGCTCGCCGTCGAGGTCGACCGGCTGCTGGAGACGGGCCTCGTGGTCGCGGACGGCCTGGCCGCCTCACGCGGCGGCAGGCGCTCGCACAACATCCGGCTCGCCCCGAGCCTGCGCTTCCTCGGCGTCGACATCGGCGCCACCTCGGTGGACGTCGCCGTCACCAACGCCGAACTGGAGGTGCTCGGTCACCTCAACCACCCGATGGACGTCCGCGAGGGACCGGTCGCCGTCTTCGAGCGGATCCTCGAGATGGCGGCCAAACTCAGGGCCGCGGGCCTGGCCGAGGGCTTCGACGGGGCGGGCATCGGGGTACCGGGGCCCGTCCGCTTCCCCGAGGGCGTCCCCGTCGCCCCGCCGATCATGCCGGGCTGGGACGGCTTCCCGGTCCGCGAGGCGCTCAGCCAGGAACTGGGCTGCCCCGTCATGGTCGACAACGACGTGAACCTGATGGCCATGGGGGAGCAGCACGCCGGAGTCGCCCGCTCCGTCGGCGACTTCCTCTGCGTCAAGATCGGTACGGGCATCGGCTGCGGCATCGTCGTCGGCGGTGAGGTGCACCGCGGTGTGACCGGCAGCGCCGGCGACATCGGCCACATCCGGGTCGAGGCCGACGGACGCGCCTGCGCCTGCGGCAACACGGGGTGCCTGGAAGCCCACTTCAGTGGCGCCGCGCTCGCCGCCGACGCCTTGGAGGCCGCCAGATCGGGGTGGTCGCCCGCCCTCACGGCCCGGCTGGAGGCGGCCGGCCAACTGTCCGCCGTCGACGTCGCGGCCGCGGCGGCGGTCGGTGACGCGGCCGCGCTGGAGCTCATCCGCGAGGGGGGCAACCGTGTCGGTCAGGTCATCGCCGGACTCGTCAGCTTCTTCAACCCCGCGCTGGTCGTGATCGGCGGCGGTGTCACCGGTCTCGGCCACACCCTGCTCGCCAGCATCCGCAGCCAGGTCTACCGCCAGTCGCTGCCCCTGGCGACCGGCAACCTGCCCATCGTCCTCGGTGAACTGGGCCCCACCGCCGGCGTGATCGGCGCGGCCCGGCTCATCAGCGACCACGTGTTCTCCCCGGCCTGATCCCCCACCGGCCCGAACGCACCACGGCACCACCGGCACCACGGCACCACCGGCTCCACCGGCACGCTCCGCACGCGCACGTGTACCCGCACCCGCCGAGGGGATCGTCATGGCACCAGAACCACCGGCACCGCCGCCCCCGATCGCAGCCCCGCTGCTCACCATGTCCGGCATCACCAAGTCCTTCCCCGGCGTCCGCGCCCTCGACGGCGTGGACCTGGACGTCCAGGCCGGTGAGGTGCACTGCCTCCTCGGCCAGAACGGCGCGGGGAAGTCCACCCTCATCAAGGTGCTCGCCGGGGTTCACCAGCCCGACGACGGGGAGATCACCTGGCGCGGGGAACCGGTGTCGCTGAGGTCGCCCATCGCCGCGATGCGGCTCGGCATCGCCACGATCTACCAGGAACTCGACCTGGTCGAAGGACTGTCCGTCGCCGAGAACGTCTTCCTCGGCCATGAGCCGACCAGCGCGGGATTCGTCGTGCGCGGACGCGACGCCCGCCGGGGAGCGGCCGTTCTGCTCGGTCGGCTCGGCCATCCCGAGATCGATCCCGCCCGCCGCGTCGGCGACCTGTCCGCGGCCCACCAGCAGATCGTGTCGATGGCCCGGGCCCTCTCGCACGACGTACGCCTCATCGTCATGGACGAGCCGTCCGCCGCGCTGGACCCCGAGGAGACCGACAACCTGCTCCGCATCGTCGGGCAGCTCACCGCCGACGGTGTCGCCGTCGTGTACATCTCCCACCGGCTGGAGGAGATCCGCCGCGTCGGTGACCGGGTCACCGTCCTCAAGGACGGCCGCGCGGTCGCCGGCGGACTGCCCGCCAAATCCATGCCCACCCGGGACATCGTCGCGCTCATGACGGGCCGTGACGTCGAGTACGTCTTCCCCGAGCGCCCCTCGGCACCTCCCGTCGGCGACCCCGTGCTGCGGGTCGAAGGCCTCTCGCGCGACGGGGAGTTCGCCCCGGTCGACCTCGAGGTGCGTCCGGGGGAGATCGTCGGACTCGCCGGCCTCGTCGGCTCCGGGCGCTCGGAGATCCTCGAGACCCTCTACGGCGCCAGGAAGCCCACCGCGGGCCGGGTCATCGTCGACGGGCGCGCCCTCAAGCCCGGCAGCGTCCCCTCGGCCGTCCGCGCGGGGCTGGGCCTGGCGCCGGAGGAGCGCAAGGCGCAGGCGCTGCTGATGCTGGAGTCCGTCACGCGCAACGTGTCGGTGTCCACGCTCTCCCGCTTCTCCCGGGGCGGATGGCTCGACCGCAGGGAGGAGCGCCGGGTCGCCCGGGAGGCCACCCGCGCGCTGTCCCTGCGTCCCGACAACCCGGACGCGCAGGTGCGCACCCTGTCGGGCGGCAACCAGCAGAAGGCCGTCCTCGCCCGCTGGTTGTTGCGCGGCTGCCGGGTGCTGCTGCTCGACGAGCCGACCCGGGGCGTCGACGTGGGTGCCCGCGCCGAGCTGTACGCGGTGATCCGCCGGCTCGCCGACGACGGGCTCGCCGTCCTGCTCGTCTCCAGCGAGGTCCCCGAGGTGCTGGGGCTCGCGGACCGGGTGGTGGTGCTCCGCGAGGGCCGTGTCGTGCACACGGCACCCGCGACGGAACTGGACGAACACCGCGTACTCGACCTCGTCATGGAAGGGAGCCCGAGCTGATGACGCAGCCCGCTTCCCAGGCCCCGCAGGCACCGACGCCGCCCGTGGACGCGCCTCCCGCCACGAAGGGCGGCGGCCGGCGTCCGGCGCTGGGGCTCCGCGCCGACGTGCGCAACCTGTCCCTGCTCGGCGTCCTCGCGGCCCTCGTCCTCGTCGGGGGCATCACGCAGCCCGACAGCTTCCTGGACGTCTCCAACCTCCAACTGGTGCTCACCCAGGCGTCCGTCGTCGGTGTCGTCACCGTCGGCATGACCTTCGTGATCACCAGCGGGGGCATCGACCTGTCCGTCGGCGCGATCGTGGCGCTCGCCTCCGTGTGGGCGACGACGCTCGCCACCCAGGAGTACGGCTTCACGGGCATCCTCTTCACCGCGGTCGTCGTCGGCGTCGGCTGCGGGCTGGTCAACGGGGTGCTCATCGCCTACGGCGGCATGGTGCCGTTCATCGCGACCCTCGCCATGCTCGCCTCGGCACGCGGGCTCGCCCTGTATCTCACCGACGGCAAGACGCAGATCGTCACCGTGTCCTCGGTGCTCGACCTCGGTCTTCCCGCCAGCTACGTCCTCGGCATCCCGCCGCTGGTGCTGGTCTTCGCCGCGGTCACCGTCATCGGCTGGCTGGTGCTGAACCGGACGACCTTCGGGCGCAGGAGCGTGGCCGTCGGAGGCAACGCGGAGGCGGCCCGCCTGGCCGGCATCGACATCCGCCGGCAGCGGCTCTACCTCTACCTGCTGTCCGGGCTGTGCTGCGGCATCGCGGCCTTCATGCTGATCATCCTGTCCGGCTCGGGCCAGAACACCAACGGCAACCTCTACGAACTCGACGCGATCGCCGCGGCGATCATCGGCGGCACGCTGCTCAGCGGCGGCCGCGGCACGATCGTCGGCTCCGTACTCGGCGTCCTGGTGTTCACCACCATCCAGAACATCTTCGCCCTCAACAACCTGGAGAGCGCCGTCCAGCAGATCGCCAAGGGAGCGATCATCGTGGCCGCCGTCCTGGTCCAGCGCAGCACCTTGCGCAACGGCGACGGCTGACTCGGCTCGTCGCCCCCGCTCCGCCCGACAACCCGCACGCACCCGCACCGCCCTATCCCGAAGGGTCTCACCGCCATGCCACGAATCCCGGTCACCAGCCGCAGAGGACTGCTCTTCGGCGCCGCCGCCGTCTCCGCCGGAGCGGCCCTCACCGCCTGCACGAGCAACGAACCGAAGAAGGCCGGAACGGCCGCCACCACGGCGGCGGCCGCCGACGACAAGCCCGGCACGCCGGTCACGATCGGCTTCGCCGGCCCGCAGGCCGACCACGGCTGGCTCAACGCCATCAACCAGAACGCCAAGGACCGCGCCGCGAAGTACTCCGAGGTGACCCTGGAGATCACCGAGGGCTCCAACGACACCGCCGCGCAGATCGGCCAGATCCAGACCCTGATCAACAAGAAGGTCGACGTCCTGGTCATCCTGCCGGCCGACGGCAAGGCCCTCACCCAGGTGGGCCTGCAGGCCATGAAGGCCGGCATCCCGGTGATCAACCTGGACCGGATCTTCGCCTCTCCGCAGGCGTACCGCTGCTGGATCGGCGGCGACAACTACGGTATGGGGCTCAACGCCGGCCGCTACATCGGCGAGCAGCTCAAGGACAAGCCCGACGCCAAGGTCGTCGAGCTCGCCGGCATCGACAACCTGGAGCTCACGCGGCAGCGCACCCAGGGCTTCGACGACGCCCTCAAGAACTACCCCAACATCAAGAAGGTGGCCCGGCAGGCGGCCGAGTTCACCGTCGAGACCGGCCAGGCCAAGATGGCCCAGCTGCTGCAGGCGCAGAAGCAGTTCGACGCGCTGTGGAACCACGACGACGACCAGGGCGTCGGCGCCCTGCGTGCCATCGCGCAGGCGGGCCGCGACGACTTCTTCATGGTCGGCGGCGCCGGTTCCAAGTCGGCCATGGACGCCATCAAGGCCGACAACGGCGTGCTGAAGGCCACCGTCCTCTACCCGCCGACCATGGCCGCCTCCGCCATCGACCTGGCCCGTGCGCTCGGCCAGAAGAAGGGCGTCGCAGGGATGTCGGAGCTGGAGATCCCCGCGTCGATCACCCTCTACTCCGCCGTCGTCACCAAGGAGAACGTCGACGAGTACCTGCCGACGGGCTTCATCTGACAGGTCCGCCCCGCCCGTCCGAACCGAGCAACCGACGAGGAGCAACGGCATGGCTGATATGGCCGGTAGGGAAGACAGCGACGCAGGGGCCGCTTTGCCGGCGCTCGGCATCGGCATGGTCGGCTACGCCTTCATGGGCGCCACGCACTCGCAGGCGTGGCGCACCGTGGGCCACGTCTTCGAGCTGCCGATGCGGCCCGTGCTCGCCGCGATCGGCGGCCGGGACACGGCCGCCGTCCGGGCGGCCGCCGCCCGGCACGGATGGGCGGCCGCGGAAACGGACTGGCGGGCGCTGGTGGACCGGGACGACGTCCATCTCGTGGACGTGTGCACCCCCGGTGACAGCCACGCCGAGATCGCCATCGCGGCACTCGAGGCGGGCAAGCACGTCCTGTGCGAGAAGCCGCTCGCCAATTCGGTCGCCGAGGCCGAGGCCATGGCCTCGGCGGCCGAGCGGGCGGCCGAGCGCGGCCAGGTGGCCATGGTCGGCTTCAACTACCGGCGGGTGCCGGCGGTGGCCTACGCCCGCAGGCTCATCGCGGACGGGAGGATCGGCACGATCCGCCACGTGCGCGTGACCTACCTCCAGGACTGGCTCGTCGACCCGGACTTCCCGCTGACCTGGCGGCTGAAGCGCGAGTACGCGGGTTCCGGGGCCCTCGGTGACCTCGGTGCGCACGCCGTGGACCTCGCGCAGTACCTGGCGGGGGAGCATCTGGTGGGTGTCTCGGCGCTCACCGAGACCTTCGTCCGCGAGCGGCCCCTGCTCGCGGGCGCGTCGACGGGGCTGTCGGGTTCCGGGGCCGCGGAGCGGGGGCCGGTCACGGTCGACGACGCGGCGCTCTTCACCGGGCGGCTGGCCTCGGGCGCGCTCGCCTCGTTCGAGGCCACCCGGATGGCCTCGGGGCGCAAGAACGCCCTGCGGCTGGAGATCAACGGCGAGCGCGGCTCGCTCGCCTTCGACCTGGAGCGGCTGAACGAGCTGTCGTTCCACGACCACACCGAGCCCGCCTCCTCGGCCGGCTTCCGGCGGATCCTGGTGACCGAGCCGGGTCATCCGTACCTGGAGGCGTGGTGGCCGCCCGGCCACGCGCTCGGCTACGAGCACACCTTCACCCACCAGGCGCGCGACCTCGTCCACGGCATCGCCGCCGGGACCGCCCCGGCGCCGTCGTTCGCCGACGGCCTGCAGGTGCAGCGCGTCCTGGCGGCGGTGGAGGAGAGCGCCGAGAAGAACGCCGTCTACACCCCCGTCACCGTCTGACCACGCCCGCTTCGAGGAGGCCCTCGCCGTGCCACGACCCTTCACCCTCTTCACCGGCCAGTGGGCCGACCTGCCCTTGGAGGAGGTCTGCCGGCTCGCCCGCGACTTCGGCTACGACGGGCTCGAACTCGCCTGTTGGGGCGACCACTTCGAGGTCGACAAGGCCCTCGCCGACCCCGCGTACCTGGACGGGCGGCGGGCACTGCTGGACAAGTACGGACTCAAGTGCTGGGCGGTCTCCAACCACCTCGTCGGTCAGGCCGTCTGCGACAACCCGATCGACGAGCGCCACAAGGCGATCGTGCCCGCCCGCATCTGGGGCGACGGCGAGCCCGAGGGCGTACGGCAGCGGGCCGCGCGCGAGCTGGCCGACACCGCGCGGGCCGCGGCGGCCTTCGGCGTGCGCACCGTCATCGGCTTCACCGGCTCGTCGATCTGGCACCTGGTCGCCATGTTCCCGCCGGTGCCGGAGCGGATGATCGAGCGCGGCTTCGAGGACTTCGCCGAGCGGTGGAACCCGATCCTGGACGTCTTCGACGCCGAGGGGGTCCGCTTCGCCCACGAGGTTCACCCGGCCGAGATCGCCTACGACTACTGGACCACGCACCGCGCGCTGGAGGCCGTCGGCCACCGGCCCGCGTTCGGGCTGAACTTCGACCCGAGCCACTTCGTGTGGCAGGACCTGGACCCGGTCGGGTTCCTGTGGGACTTCAAGGACCGCATCTACCACGTCGACTGCAAGGAGGCCCGCAAGCGCCTCGACGGCCGCAACGGGCGGCTCGGCTCCCACCTGCCCTGGGGTGACCCGCGGCGCGGCTGGGACTTCGTCTCGGCGGGGCACGGTGACGTGCCGTGGGAGGACGTGTTCCGGATGCTCCGGTCGATCGCCTACGACGGCCCCATCTCGGTGGAGTGGGAGGACGCCGGAATGGACCGCCTCGCCGGTGCTCCGGAAGCGCTTTCCCTCCTGAAGAGGTATGACTTCGACCCGCCGGCGGCCTCGTTCGACGCCGCGTTCGGAGGCAACGACTAGCTCGAGCATCAGAGGTCCTCGCAGGCCACAACGCACAGCCGGCAGCCCGGCGGCCACCGCCGCCGGGCCTGTCGGGCTGCCCGGGCACGTCTTTGTCCTGACGCTGGAGAAAGTTCAACTTATTCACCGCACAAGGGCTTTCGGTCCCGGACGAACCCGGCTAACGTCCCTGAGGTGTACAGGACATGGGCCTGAAACATGAGGCCGTTCCTGTCGTGACACCCCTGACCAGCGTGACGGCGCACGCCGGTCCCCGGATCTTCCGCACGGCAGCTGCATCCGCCCGTACGACCTTCCCGGAGGACACACGTGCACAGACAACGGCCCGGAGCACCCGGAACCCGCTTCCGGCGGGGACTCGCACTCCTCACCGGCGGCCTGCTCGCCGCGACGTCCCTCGTGGTCGCCGCCCCCTTAGGCGCCGCGGCCCGGCCGCTCGATACCGAGCCCGCGGCGGCGGAGGCGTTCCAGCAGGTCACCCTCGCCAAGGGAGAGCCCGAGACCGGCGAGCCCATGTCGCTCGCGGTCCTGCCCGACCGCAGCGTGCTGCACACCTCGCGCGACGGCGAACTGCGCAGGACCGACGCCGCCGGCACCACCACCGTGATCGGGACCGTCCCGGTCTACACGCACGACGAGGAAGGCCTCCAGGGCGTCGGCATCGACCCCGGCTTCGCCCAGAACCGGGCGATCTTCCTCTACTACGCGCCCCCGCTCGACACCCCCGCGGGTGATGCCCCCGAGCAGGGCACCGCCGCCGACTTCGCCAAGTTCGACGGCGTCAACCGGCTCTCGCGCTTCACGCTCAACGCCGACTGGACCCTGGACAACGCCAGCGAGAAGAAGGTCCTCGACGTCGCCGCGACCCGCGGCATCTGCTGCCACGTCGGCGGCGACATCGACTTCGACGCCCAGGGGAACCTGTACCTGTCCACCGGCGACGACTCCAACCCCTTCGCCTCCGACGGCTTCGCGCCCATCGACGACCGCCCGGGCCGCAACCCCGCCTACGACGCCCGCCGCACCTCCGGCAACACCAACGACCTGCGCGGCAAGCTGCTGCGCATCAAGGTCGCCGACGACGGGTCGTACACGATCCCCGAGGGAAACCTCTTCGCCCCGGGAACCGAGAAGACCCGCCCCGAGATCTACGCCATGGGCTTCCGCAACCCCTTCCGCTTCAGTGTCGACAAGAAGACCGGCATCGCCTACGTCGGCGACTACGGACCCGACGCCGGCGCGGCCGACCCGAAGCGCGGCCCCGGCGGCCAGGTCGAGTTCGCCCGCGTCACCAAGGCCGGCAACTTCGGCTGGCCCTTCTGCACCGGTGACAACGACCCGTACGTCGACTACGACTTCGCGACCGGGCAGTCCGGCGAGACCTTCGACTGCGCCGCGCCCAGGAACGAGTCCCCGTACAACACGGGCCTGACCGACCTGCCGCCCGCCCAGGCGGCGTGGCTCCCCTACGACGGCGGCTCCGTGCCCGAGTTCGGCTCCGGCTCCGAGTCCCCGATGGGCGGCCCCGTCTACCGGTACGACCCCGAGTCGGACTCCCCGGTGAAGTTCCCCGAGGCCTACGACGGCGACTTCTTCGCCGGTGAGTTCGGGCGCCGCTGGATCAAGCGCATCGAGCAGGGCGAGGACGGCACCGTCCAGTCCATCAACCCCGTCGCCTGGTCCGGCACGCAGATCATGGACATGGCCTTCGGCCCGGACGGCGCGCTCTACGTCCTCGACTACGGCACCGCCTGGTTCGGCGGCGACGAGCACTCCGCCCTCTACCGCATCGAGAACGCCACCGACGGCCGCTCCCCGTCCGCCGAGGCCTCCGTCAACAAGACCTCCGGCACGGCACCGCTGAAGGTCACCTTCTCCTCGGCCGGCACCACCGACCCCGACGGCGACACCCTGGCCTACAGCTGGGACTTCGGTGACGGCGGCACCTCCACCGCCGCCAACCCCGCGCACACCTACCGCACGAACGGCACCTACACCGCGACCCTCACCGTCAAGGACCCGACGGGGCGCACCGCCTCCGCGAGCGTCCGGGTCGTCGTGGGCAACACCGCGCCCAAGGTGACGCTGGACCTGCCCGCCGAAGGCGCGCTGTTCAGCTTCGGCGACGAGATCCCGTTCAAGGTGACCGTCACCGACCCCGAGGACGGGACCGTCGACTGCTCCAAGGTCAAGGTCACCTACGTCCTCGGCCACGACAGCCACGGCCACCCCGTGACCTCCGCCAACGGCTGCACCGGCACCATCAAGACCTCCGCCGACGGCGGCCACGACCCCAACGCCAACATCTTCGGTGTCTTCGACGCCGAGTACACCGACGGCGGGGGCGGCGGCCAGGAGGCCCTCACCACCCACGACCAGGCACAGCTCCAGCCGCGTCAGCGTCAGGCCGAGCACTTCACCGCCCAGTCCGGCATCGACCTCTTCGACAAGGCCGAGGCCCACGGCGGCCGGACCGTCGGCAACATCGACAACGGCGACTGGATCTCCTTCAAGCCCTACAACCTCACCGGTTCCGTCCGGTTGACCGCGCGCGTCTCCTCCGGCGGTGCCGGCGGCTTCCTCGAGGTGCGCACGGGCTCGGCCACCGGCACCATCCTCGGCTCCGCGCCCGTCCCGGTGACCGGCGGCTGGGAGACCTTCCAGGAGATCGACGTACCGCTGCGCGCCGTGCCGAAGAAGACCACCGAGCTGTTCCTGGTCTTCAAGGGCGGCTCCGGGGCGCTCTACGACCTCGACGACTTCGAGCTCTCCAACACCCCGGCCGACCGGGCCGCCAAGCGGGTGCTGGTCTTCTCCAGGACCGCCGGGTTCCGCCACGACTCCATCCCCACCGGCGTCGCCGCGCTGAAGGAGCTCGGCGCCACCGCCAACATCACCGTCGACGCCACCGAGGAGCCGAAGCAGTTCACCACGAACAACCTGGCGCGCTACGACGCCGTGGTGTTCCTGTCGACCACCGGTGACGTCCTCAACGCCGAGCAGCAGCAGGCGTTCGAGAACTACGTCAAGGGCGGGGGCGGCTACATGGGCGTCCACGCCGCCGCCGACACCGAGTACGACTGGCCCTTCTACGGCGGTCTCGTCGGCGCCTACTTCCAGTCGCACCCGCAGATCCAGAAGGCCACCGTCCGCGCCGAGGACCACGACCACCCGGCCACCGCGCACCTCGACGCGGCCGGCTGGGAGCGCACCGACGAGTGGTACAACTACCGCACCAACCCGCGCGGCCAGGCCCGCATCCTCGCCACCCTGGACGAGACCACCTACCAGGGCGGCACGATGAAGGGCGACCACCCGATCGCCTGGTGCCAGACCTACCAGTCCGGCCGCTCCTTCTACACCGGCGGCGGGCACACCAAGGAGTCCTACGCCGAGCCGGCGTTCCGCCAGCACCTCCTGGGCGGGCTGCGCTACGCCGCCGGACAGGTCAAGGCGGACTGCAAGCCGCAGACCGGCTACCGCGACCTGTTCAACGGGCACACCACGGAGGGCTGGAAGCAGGCGGGCCCCGGCAAGTTCAACGTCGTCGACGGTGAACTGCGCACCGAGGGCGGCATGGGCCTGCTGTGGTACCAGGCCAAGCAGTTCGGCTCGTACTCGCTGAAGCTCGACTGGAAGATGGACGGCGACGACAACTCGGGGATCTTCGTGGGCTTCCCGGCCTCCGACGACCCCTGGTCCGCGGTGGACAAGGGCTACGAGGTCCAGATCGACGCCTCCGACGCCCCCGACCGCACCACCGGATCCGTCTACAGCTTCAAGTCGGCCAACCTCAAGGCCCGCGACCAGGTGCTGCGGCCGCCGGGCCAGTGGAACAGCTACGAGATCAAGGTCCAGGGTGAACGGCTCCAGGTCTTCCTCAACGGGGTCAAGATCAACGACTTCACCAACACCGACCCGGTCCGCAGCCTGAAGGACGGCTACATCGGCCTGCAGAACCACGGCGCCGACGACCAGGTGTCCTTCCGGAACATCCAGATCAAGGAACTGCCCTCCTCGTAGGGCGGTCCCTGCCGGCACCCACGAGCCGGCGGCGGCCTCGCCCTCGATCATCGCGGCGACGATGTCGCCGTTCTCCGCGACCGGCTGACGGCGCACGGTCACCCAATCGCCGTCGCAGATGGCGG
>NZ_JBEZXR010000093.1:0-30235 GCF_040638135.1 Streptomyces sp. NPDC026673
ACACACCCGGCTCCGCGCCGTCGGCGAGGATCTTGGTCTTCGAGCGCAGCTTGGCGGTCGGCTCGGTACCGTCGATCCAGATGTACTCGGCCTTGTAGCTCACGGGCGTCATCCTTGTTGGCGTGGGCCTTGCGGGGCGTGGGGTGTTGCCGCTGCAGCGTCACAATCCGTGATTTCGCATCCATTGCCCGTGTGTTAACCCGATGTGAACGCGACGGCGTCTCATCTGCCGGACACCCTGTCCCGGGATCCGGTCGACCCCGCGAGCACCCGGCAGCGGCCGCCGCAGGCGTCGAAACACCCGTGCGCGCGGGCGGGTTGGCGCGCCGGACCCGCGCCGGGGCCGTCGCGCGCGGGCGCCCGCGGACGCCCGTGACCAGGGACGTAGGCTGTGTGCCATGCCTCACATCACCGTGGACTACACGGGCAATCTCGCCGACGCGTTCGACCGGCGCGGCTTCGCGACCGCGCTGCACCCGCTCGTCACCAAGATCATCGACACCAGGGTCGAGGCGTGCAAGACCCGGTTCCGGCGGTCCGAGGAGTACGTCCTCGCCGACGGCGCCCCCGAGCACGCGCTGGTCCTCGTCCAGGCCGCCATCCTGTCCGGGCGTACGCCCGAGGCCAAGACGCAGCTGAGCGAGGCGGTACTGGAACTGCTGCGGCAGCACCTCGCGCCGACCCCGGAGCTGAGCGTGCAGATCGCCGTCGACATCGTCGACCTCGACCGCACCTGGTACCGCAGCCACACCGAGCCGGCGGGGGAGCGGTGACCATGCGCATCGGACTCCTCGGCACCGGCCCCTGGGCGGAGATCGCCCACGGCCCCGCCCTCGCCGCCCACCCCGACGTCGAGTTCACCGGGATCTGGGGCCGCCGCCCCGAGGCGGCGGCCGCGCTCGCCGCGACCCTCGGCACCCGCGCCTACGCCGACGTGGACGAGCTCATCGCCGACGTGGACGCCGTCGCCGTCGCCCTGCCCCCGGACGTGCAGGCCCCGCTGGCGGTGCGCGCCGCCGAGGCCGGCCGCCACCTGCTGCTGGACAAGCCGGTCGCCACGACCGCGGCCGACGCCCGCCGCGTCGCCGACGCCGCCGAGGCGGCCGGGGTCGCGTCGGTGGTCTTCTTCACCCTCCGCTTCGACGCCACGAGTTCCGCCTGGGTCGACGAGCAGGCCGCCGAGGACGGCTGGTTCACCGCCCGCGCGGAGTGGCTCGGTTCGGTCTTCACCTCCGGCGACAGCCCCTTCGCCGCGTCCCCCTGGCGGCGTGAGAAGGGCGCGCTGTGGGACGTCGGCCCGCACGCGCTGTCCGTGCTGCTCCCGGTCCTCGGGGACGTCACCGCGCTCACCGCCGTCCAGGGCCCCGGGGACACCGTCCACCTGGTGCTGCGGCACGACAGCGGCGCCTCCAGCACCGCGGCGCTCAGCCTCACCGCCCCTCCGGCGGCCGCCGGCATGACGGTCGAGCTGCGCGGCACCTCCGGCGTCGCCTCGCTCCCCGACCGCGCCGACGGGCCCGTGCCCGCGTTCCGCAACGCCATCGACGCCCTGCTCACGGCTGTGCGCACCGGCGTCCCCCACCCCTGCGACGCCCGCTTCGGGGCGCGTGTCACGGAGTTGCTGGCCTCGGCCGACCCTGCGTGACGCGCCGTCAGGGGCGGAACCCTGGCGGGGGGCTTGCGAAGTGCCTATCGTTTTGGGTATGGCAGCGGACTGGTGGTCCATCGAAGTCCTCAACGCCAGCACATCCGCCGCGGCATGGCGTGACGCGTACGCGCCGACGCTCGTGGAGTCGGCGGTCACCAACCGTGCACTGGCGTGGGAATGGCACACGTACGGGTGGGGCGTCGTCTTCGAGTTGTGCTTCCGCAAAGAGGAGCACTGGCTCGCATGGCGCGCCCTGCCCGGAACTCGCGCGGCGCTCGACGCCGTCCCCGATCCGGTCTCCGGCGTCCTGGTCCACCGCGGTCGCGGCGGCACCAGCGGAGCCTTCGTCCCCCGCGCCCCGCACCGGTCGCCGGGCGCGGCCGCGGTGGGCCTCCCCGAGCCACCGGCCGAACCGGCGGGGGCGGTTCTGTGCGAACGGGCGGTGCGGGCGTAGCGCGGATCAGCGCGCGCCCCGCCGGGCCTTCACCTGCCGCGGCCACGCACGGCCCGCCGTCTCCACGGCCGCGGTCCGCAGCAACTCGAGCACGGCGGCCGCGGGATGGCCGCCGAACTCGGGGAACCACCAGAAGTGGTACTCGTTCCAGTAACTCACCGCGCGCCGCTCGGTGACGGCGAGGAACTCCGGGTGCTCCGCGGCGAACCGCCCGTGCACGCGGCGCGCCTCGCTCCCCGGCGCCAGGGCCTCGGTGAGCCGTGCGTGCAGGTCGGCGACGATCTCCAGCACGTACTCGCCGGTGAGCCGCACCACGAAGGGCACGGCCCATGGCTCGGCCACACCGGCGATCTGTGCCGCGTGCCGCTGCCGTACATACCCGTCGTGATGCACCGCGTACAGGCAGTGCAGGACGAGGCGCTGCCGGGGGGTGAGGGATGGCGCCACGTCCGGGTCGGGCTCGTCGTGGTACAGGCGCACCGGTATCCGCACATCGCCGTGGACCTCCCAGAAGGGGCCGAAGGGCCGGGGCGGCAGCAGAGCGGCGACCGCGCGCACGTCCGGCGCGAGCGCGGCGGGGAACGCGGCTTCCAGGGACGGCGGATCGGCAGTCGCGGAGGACATCGGCCGACCCTACCCGGACCGTGCTCCCGCGCGGTGGGAAGAATGCGCGTCGCGGCCGCCTTGTACGGATCATGAAGGCCATCGTGTACACGGAAGGCGGCGGCCCCGAGGTGCTGCGCCTGACCGAGCGGCCGATGCCGCAGCCGGGCCCCGGCGAGGTACGGGTACGAGTCGAGGTGTCCGGGGTGAATCCGACCGACTGGAAGGCGCGGCGCGGAGGGCCGTCCGGCACGGTCGCCGAGCAGGTGCCGAACCAGGACGGCGCCGGGGTGGTCGACGCGGTCGGTGAGGGCGTCGACCCCGGGCGGACCGGCGAGCGGGTGTGGCTGTGGGAGGCCGCCTGGCAGCGGGCGGACGGCACCGCCCAGCAGTACCTGACGCTCCCCGAGGCGCACGCCGTGCCGCTGCCGGAAACCGCGTCCTTCGACACCGGCGCGAGCCTCGGGATCCCGGCGATGACCGCGCATCGCGCGCTGACCGTGGCCGAGGACGGACCCGCCCGGCTCGCCCCCGGTGCCCTCGGCGGCCGGACCGTACTGGTCGCGGGGGGCGCCGGCGCGGTCGGCAACGCGGCGATCCAGCTCGCCCGCTGGGCGGGGGCGACGGTGGTGACCACGGTCAGCGGCCCCGGCAAGGCCGGCCTCGCCAGGGCCGCGGGCGCCCACCACGTCGTCGACTACCGGAGCGGCGACGCCGCCGCGGAGATCCGCCGGGCCGCCCCCGGAGGGATCGACATCGTCGTGGAGGTCGCCGTCGCGGTGAACACCGCGCTGGACCTGGCGGTGCTGGCACCGGGCGGCGTGGTCGCCTACTACGCCGACAACGGCGGCGCCGAGTTCACCCTGCCCGTCCGCGAGAGCTTCGCGCGCAATCTGCGCTGGCAGGGCGTGCTCGTCTACACCATGCCGGAGGCCGCCAAGCGCGAGGCGGTGGCGGCGCTCACGGCCGCCCTCGCCGACGGCGCCCTGCGGGCCGGCGAGGAGGCCGGTCTGCCGCTGCACCGGTTCCCGCTGGAGCGCACCGGCGACGCCCATACGGCGGTGGAGGAGGGCGCGGTGGGCAAGGTGCTCATCGACCTGTAGGCCCTGGTCCGGGGGACCGGCGGGCGGCCCCCCGGCTGTCGCGTTTGTTCAAGACCGGCCGCCGCCGCCTCCGCAGCATGGACGCATGAGCGAACTCCACGCGTACATGATCGAAGCCGCCGCCGAGGCCGCCCGCGTCGCCCGCGGGGTGGGCGGCGATCCCGCCCGCCTTGCCGCGCCGACCCCGTGCGGGGAGTGGGACACCCGCACGCTGCTGAACCACTGGATCCTCTACACCTCGCACGGCCTGGAGCACCGGGCACTGCGCAAGCCGCTCCCCGAGGAGCTCACCGCCCGCGACTTCACCGCCGACCCGGACTGGGCCACCGCGTACGCGGAGCAGCTGGACCGGGCCGTGGCCGCGTGGGCGGCGCCCGAGGTCCGGGAGGGCGAGATCGACCTGGGCCATGCCGTGATGCCGGCGGCCGAGGTCGCCTCGATGATCGTCAAGGAGCTCGCGGTCCACGGCTGGGACGTCGCCCGCGCCACCGGCCAGGAGCACCACTGCGGCGCGGGCCTCGGCGAGTTCGTGCTGGAGGTCGTCGACCGGTACGCCGGGCTGTACCGCCGGTACGACGGGTTCGCCGCGCCCGTCGCGCTCCCCGACCCCACCGCGGCCACCGCCTTCGAGCGGGCGCTGGCCCTGTCGGGCCGTACGCCTACGCGTTGATGACGCCCGTGCCGAGCAGGCCGAAGAGCAGGACGCTGATCACGATCCGGTAGATGATGAACGCGTTGAAGGAGTGCTTGGCCACGAACTTCAGCAGCCAGGCGATCGAGGCGTAGGCGACGATGAAGGAGACGACCGTACCGACGACGAGCGGCGCCGTGTCGACTCCGGCGCCGAGCGCGTCCTTCAGCTCGTACAGGCCGGCGCCGGTCAGCGCGGGGATGCCCAGGAAGAAGGAGAGCCGGGTCGCCGCCAAGCGGTCGAGGTCGAGGATGAGCGCGGTGGACATCGTGGCGCCCGAGCGGGAGAAGCCGGGGAAGAGCAGGGCGAGGATCTGCGAGGAGCCGACGAGCATGGCGTCCTTGAAGGTGGTGTCGTCCTCGCCGCGCTTGTGGCGGCCCATCTGGTCGGCCGCCCACATCACGCCGCTGCCGACGAGCAGCGATCCCGCGACCACCCACAGTGACGCCAGCGGTCCCTCGATGAGCCGCTTGGCGGCCAGGCCGACGATCACGATCGGGATCGTCGCGAAGATCACCCACCAGCCGAACTTGTAGTCGTGGTGGTACCGCTCCTCTCGGTTGACCAGGCCGCGGCCCCACGCCTTGCAGATCCGGACGATGTCCTTGAAGAAGTAGACGAGCACGGCCGCGATGGCGCCGGACTGGATGACCGCGGAGAAGGCGACGACGGCCTTGTCGTCGACCGGGATGCCCATCAGGCCCTCGGTGATCTTCAGGTGGCCGGTGGACGAGATCGGGAGGAATTCGGTGACCCCCTCCACGACGCCGAGGACAGCTGCCTGACCGATACTGATGGCGCTCATGGGACCCATCTCTGCGGAGTACGTGGCATGCCCGGGCCTGCACCGGCCGGAGCCCTACGGAGTGTAAGAGAAGTCCCGCGCCCCCCGCGAACCAGGGCGCGCCGCCCCGGCGGGCTGCCGCGTACGGGGCCCCGCAACGGCGCGGCCGTGTACGGGATGATCCGGGCATATGTCGTATGCGTCACAGAATTCTCCTCCGGCGTCGCGGAACACGACCGGCGAATTGTCATGAAACGGATATCTACCAAGAAAGGTCGTGGAAGCGCACAATAGTTATGCGGTCGCCGTGCGGCCGTACAGTGCGGTCCGACTTGCAGGCACGAAGGAGGCGAGTCGTATGGCCGACCTTTCCCACCGTCCAGGTGACCTCTCCGGTCACCCCGATGTGCACGAGATGGGGGCCAGGTACGCCCGCATGCTCGAAGGCGGGCGGGATGTGGCGCTCGTCGACGGGCCGGTGTTCCTCTCCGGCCTCTACTGCGCCATCTCCCCCTGGACGGTCCACTTCTCGGGCGCCCGTCCCGAACTGGCGCTCAACAACCTGGTCATCGGCATCGCCGTCGCCCTGCTCGGGCTCTGCCTCGCCATGGCACCGGCCAGGATGTACGGCCTCAGCTGGGCCATCGCCGCCCTCGGCATCTGGATGATCATCTCGCCATGGGTGGTCTCCACCACGAGCCCCGGCACCGGGGCGATCGTCAACAACGTCGTCGTCGGCGCGGTGATCTGCCTGCTGGGCCTGGTCGCCGCGGCCACCCTCGGCCGTACCCAGCGCGGTACCACCACCATGTGAAGGAGGCAGCGGCGTTCCACCGCCGCACCCGCCGGGCCCCTCCCGCCGTGCACCCTCACCGGCCGGAGGGGCCCGGCGCGCGCGGCTGCCGCCGGGGTGCGGGGAAGGCGTGCGGTACACCGAATACCCGCAGGGTGGAAGGCCGAAGACCCGCAGGGTGGAAGGCCGAAGACCCGCAGGGTGGAAGGCCGATGAGACGGAAGGCTCGAACAGGGCGGGGCGTGGGCAATACTGGCGGCCGCATGCCTGCGTAGGAGCCCTTCATGTCGATGATCAGCAATCTCCGCAAAGCCGTCCGCCTGACCCACCTGCGCCAACGGCGCGTGGACCTCAGCCACCCGGCGCGCTCGCCGCTCGGCAGTTCCGTGGTGAACTGCGTTGTCTACATGGACGGATTGCGCCAGGACGACTGCGCCGCGTACGAGGCGATCGCCCGGGTCCGCAAGTCCGGCCGGGGCTTCGTCTGGATCGGGCTCCACGAGCCGTCGGAGGCGGAGTTCGCCGGTGTCGCCGAGTTGTTCGGGCTCCACCCGCTCGCCGTCGAGGACGCCGTCCACGCGCAGCAGCGGCCCAAGCTGGAGCGGTACGGGGACACCCTGTTCACCGTGCTCAAGACCGCCCGCTATGTGGAGCACGACCGGCTCACCGCGACCAGCGAGGTCGTGGAGACCGGCGACATCATGGTCTTCACCGGCCCCGACTTCGTCATCACGGTGCGCCACGGCGGCCACGGCTCCCTGGGCCCGCTCCGCGAGGGCCTGGAGACCGTCCCCGACCAGCTCTCCAAGGGGCCTGCCGCCGTCCTGCACGCGATAACCGACCATGTCGTCGACGAGTACCTGGCCGTCACCGCCGCGGTCCACGCGGACATCGAGCAGGTCGAGACGGACGTCTTCTCCAACCACCACGGCCGCGGCACCGACGCCGGGCGGATCTACCAGCTCAAGCGCGAACTGCTCGAGCTCAAGCGGGCCGTGGCGCCGCTCGGACGGCCGCTCCAGCGGTTCGCCGAGGAGCCTCTGCCGGGCATCGAGGACGACCTGCGGACCTACTTCCGCGACGCGGCCGACCACCTCGCCCGGGCCACCGAGCAGGTCAACTCCTTCGACGAACTGCTCAATTCGATACTCCAGGCCAACATCGCGCAGGTGACCATGGCCCAGAACGAGGACATGCGCAAGATCAGCGCCTGGGTCGCCATCCTCGCCGTCCCCACCATGATCTGCGGACTGTACGGGATGAACTTCGAGCACATGCCGGAACTCCGGTGGACCTACGGCTATCCGCTGGCGGTGGGCGTGATGGTCGTCGCGTGCTTCGTCATCCACCGGGGATTCCGGCGCAACGGCTGGTTGTGAGCTGTGCTGTGTGACATATTACCGGCGTGAGCAAGCCGACGAGCTGCGATGTCGTGGTCGTCGGCGCCGGAATGGTGGGCGCCGCCTGCGCCTTCCACGCCGCGTCGGCCGGACTGCGCACCACCTTGGTGGACCGGGGGCCGGTGGCCGGCGGCACCACCGGGGCCGGCGAGGGCAATCTGCTGGTCTCCGACAAGGAGCCGGGGCCGGAGCTCGGACTCGCCCTGCTGTCCGCGCGGTTGTGGCGCGAACTGACGGACCTTCACCGGCTGGGCAGGACCGCCGAGTACGAGCCCAAGGGCGGGCTCGTCGTCGCCTCGGGCGAGGACGGACTGCGCGCCCTGCTCGACTTCGCCGCCGCCCAGCGCCGGTCCGGCGTGGAGGCCGTACCCGTGCCCGCGGACGGACTGCGCGCCCTCGAACCCCATCTGGCGGACGGCCTCGCCGGGGGCGTCCACTACCCCCAGGACGCGCAGGTGCAGCCCGCGCTCGCCGCCGCCCGGCTCGTCCGCGCCGCCCGCGACCTGGGCGCGGAGACGCGGCTGGGCAGCACGGTGACGGCCGTGCTCCGCACCCGGGGCGGCGCGGTGCGCGGCGTCCGCACCGACCGGGGCGACATCCACGCCCCCGCGGTGGTCAACGCCGCCGGCACCTGGGGCGGCGAGGTGGCCGCCCTCGCCGGGGTACGGCTGCCCGTGCTGCCGCGCCGCGGCTTCGTCCTGGTCACCGAGCCCCTGCCGGCGCGTACCGTCCGCCACAAGGTGTACGCGGCCGACTACGTCGCCGACGTCGCCAGCGACTCCGCGGACCTGCAGACCTCCGCCGTCGTCGAGTCGACCGCGGCCGGACCGCTCCTCATCGGCGCCAGCCGCGAACGGGTCGGCTTCGACCGCACCTTCTCCCTGCCCGTCGCACGCCGTCTCGCCGCCCAGGCCCTCGCCCTGTTCCCGCTGCTGCGGGACGTCGCGACGCTGCGCGCCTACGCCGGCTTCCGGCCCTACCTTCCGGACCACCTCCCCGCGATCGGCCCCGACCCCCGTGTGCCCGGGCTCCACCACGCCTGCGGCCACGAGGGCGCGGGCATCGGACTCGCCCCGGCGACCGGCCACTTGATCGCCCAGTGCCTCACCGGGGACCGCCCCGATCTGGACCTCGAGCCCTTCCGCCCCGACCGCTTCCCCGCCGAGGAGGCCGCCCCGTGAGCCGCCGCACCCCCGCGCGCCTAGCCCGTGCCGCACCGGGACCGGGCTTCACCTTCACCTTCGACGGGCGCGCCGTCCCGGCTCACCCCGGCCAGTCCGTCGCGGCCGCGCTCTGGGCGGCCGGCGTCCTCTCCTGGCGCACCACCCGCGTGGAGGGCGCGCCCCGCGGCGTCTTCTGCGGCATCGGCGTCTGCTTCGACTGCCTCGTCACGGTCAACGGCCACGCGGGCCGACGCGCCTGCGTCACCCCCGTCGGCCCCGGTGACGTCGTCAACCCCCAGGTGGGGACAGGGGAGCTGCCGTGAGCGCCCGCGCGACGGTGACGGCGACGGCGACGGTGCGGGTGCCGGAACGGAGCCGGCAGCGGACCCGGAAGACCGCCGACGCCGTCTCCTCGGTCACCCCCGATCGGCCGGCGCGGCCCGTCCGTCTCGCCCGGGCCGCTTCGTTCCGGCGGGCGTACGACGCCCCGGCCGGGGGGCGGGCATGAGCGGGGAGCGGTACGGCCTGGCCGTCGTCGGGGCGGGGCCGGCGGGGATCGCGGCGGCGCTGGAGGCCGCCGACGGGGGTGTGAGGGTCGCCCTCCTCGACGCCGCCCCGCAGCCCGGCGGGCAGTTCTACCGGCAGCCCGCACCGGGGCTGCGGGCGCGCAGGGCGCGGGCGCTGCATCACGCCTGGCGTACCTGGCGCCGGCTGAGCGAGCGCCTGGAGGCGCACATCGGCGAGGGGCGCGTGACGCACCTGGCGGAACACCAGGTCTGGGCCGTGGAGCCGGGGTTCGCGCTCCACACGCTCGAGGCGGGCACGGTCCGGGCGGACGGCGTCGTCCTCGCGATCGGGGCCTACGAGAAGGTGCTGCCGTTCCCCGGCTGGACGCTGCCCGGCGTCGTCACCGCGGGCGGCGCGCAGGCCATGCTCAAGGGCGGCCTGGTACTCCCCGGACGTACGGTGGTGGTCGCCGGGACCGGGCCCCTGCTCCTGCCGGTCGCCACGGGCCTCGCCGCGGCCGGGGCGCGCGTCGCGGCGCTCGCCGACGCCGCCGACCCCCGAGGGCTGCTGCGGCACGCCTCCGCCGTTCCCCTGGGCAAGGTGGTGGAGGGCGCCGGCTACGCCGCCCGGCTCGCCCGGCACGGCATCCGGCCGCGCTGGCGGCACACCGTCGTGGCCGCCCACGGCGTGGACCGCGTCGAGGCGGTCACCCTGGCCGGGCCCGACGGCACGCGGCACCGCGTCGCCTGCGACGCCCTCGCCGTCGGCCACGGCCTGCTGCCGCACACCGACCTCGCCGACTCCTTCGAGGTGGACGACGAGCAGCGCACCCCCACCCCCGGTGTCTGGGCCGCCGGCGAGGTGACCGGTATCGGCGGCGCGGACCTGGCCCTCGCCGAGGGGACGATCGCCGGACGGTCCGCCGCCGCCCGGCTGCGCGGCGCCCAACCCGATCCCGCGGGGTGGGCGGCGGCGGCCCGCCGTCGTGAGCGCCTGCGGAGGTTCGCCGCCGCGCTCGACGCCGTCTACCGCGTCCCCGGCGACTGGGCGGAGACCGTCGTCACCGACGACACCCTGCTGTGCCGCTGCGAGGAGGTGCCCGCCTCCGCCGTCCGCGAGGCCGTCCGGGACCTCGGCGCCGGCGACCTCCGCACGGTCAAGCTGCTCACCCGCGCCGGCATGGGCTGGTGCCAGGGCCGCGTCTGCGCCCCCGGCGTCGCCGCCGTCGCCGGGTGCCCCTTCACCGCCCCCGGGCGGTCCTTCGCCCGGCCCGTACCGCTCGGCCTCCTGGCCGGCGACGCAGACGAAGAGGAAGAGAGGGAACAGCCATGAGTCCTGCCCCGAACCGCCCGTGGCGCGGAGTGCTGGTCGCCACCGCGCTGCCGCTGCGCGCGGAGGACCTGTCCGTCGACTACGACGCTTACGCCGCCCACTGCGCCTGGCTGGTGGCGAACGGCTGCGACGGCGTCGTCCCCAACGGCTCCCTCGGCGAGTACCAGACGCTGACCCCCGCCGAGCGCGCGCGCGTCGTGGAGACCGCCGTCGCCGCGATCGGCGGCGACCGGGTGGTACCGGGCGTCGCGGCGTACGGTTCCGGCGAGGCCCGCCGCTGGGCCGAGCACGCCGCCGACGCCGGCTGCGCGGCCGTCATGCTGCTGCCGCCCAACGCCTACCGCGCCGACGAGCGCTCCGTCCGCGCCCACTACGCGGAGGTCGCGCGGGCGGGCCTACCGGTCGTCGCCTACAACAACCCCTACGACACCAAGGTCGACCTGACCCCGCGCCTGCTCGCGGAACTGCACGGGGCGGGCCACATCCAGGCCGTCAAGGAGTTCAGCGGCGACGTGCGCCGCGCCTGGGAGCTGGCCGAACTCGCCCCGGAGCTCGACCTCGTGGTCGGCGCGGACGACGTGCTGCTGGAACTGGCCGCCGCGGGCGCCAAGGGCTGGGTGGCGGGTTACCCCAACGCCCTGCCCCGGGCCTGCGCGGAACTCTTCCGGGCCGCGGTCGCCGGGGACACCGCGACCGCGCTGCCGCTCTACCGCACCCTGCACCCGCTGCTGCGCTGGGACTCCAGGACCGAGTTCGTCCAGGCCATCAAGGTCTCGATGGACCTCACCGGCCGCTACGGCGGTACCTGCCGCCCGCCGCGCGTGCCGCTGCTGCCGGAGCAGGAGAAGGAGGTCAGGGCCGCCACCGAGGCCGCGATCGCCGCCGGCCTGGCGTAGGGCCCGCCGCCCGGCGGCCCGACCCCGACCCGGCAGCCCGACCCCGACCCGGCAGCCCGACCCCGACCCCGACCCGGACCCGGACCCGGATCCACGAGGAGGACACACCCCCATGCGCAGCAAACTCGTCCTGCACGCGGTGGACTCCCACACCGAGGGCATGCCCACCCGCGTCGTCACCGGCGGCATCGGCACCGTCCCCGGCGCCACCATGAACGACCGCCGCCTCCACTTCCGCGACCACCTCGACCACATCCGGCACCTGCTGATGGACGAGCCGCGCGGCCACGCCGCGATGAGCGGGGCGATCCTGCAGCCGCCGACCCGCCCGGACGCCGACTACGGCGTGATCTACATCGAGGTCTCCGGCTACCTCCCGATGTGCGGGCACGGGACGATCGGCGTGGCGACCGTCCTCGTCGAGACGGGCATGGTCCCAGTGACCGAACCGGTCACCACGGTCCGCCTCGACACCCCGGCCGGTCTGGTCGTCGCCGAGGTCGCCGTCAGCGACGGCACGGCGACCGCCGTGACCCTGCGCAACGTCCCCTCGTTCAGCGTCGCGCTGGACCGCAAGGCCGTCCTCGCCGACGGCCGCACGGTCACCTACGACCTCGCCTACGGCGGCAACTTCTACGCGATCCTGCCCCTGGACGCCTTCGGCCTGCCCTTCGACCGGTCCCGCAAGGACGACATCCTCGCCGCGGGCCTCGCGCTGATGGACGCCATCAACGCCGAGGAGCCGCCCGTCCACCCGGAGGACCCCACCATCCGCGGCTGCAAGCACGTCCAGTTGCTGGCGCCCGGCTCCACGGCCACCCGCTCCCGGCACGCCATGGCCATCCACCCGGGCTGGTTCGACCGCTCGCCCTGCGGCACCGGCACGAGCGCGCGCATGGCCCAGCTGCACGCCCGCGGCGAACTCCCCCTCGACCGGGACTTCGTGAACGAGTCCTTCATCGGCACGCACTTCACCGGCCGGCTCACCGGCACCACCGAGGTGGCCGGCCGGCCCGCCGTGCTGCCGTCCGTCACGGGCCGCGCCTGGATCACCGGCACCGCCCAGTACCTGCTGGACCCGGCCGACCCGTTCCCCGCCGGATTCGTCCTCTAGCCGCCACGACACCGATACTGGTCGGATACATGCCACCCCGCCGAGGAGGAGCCACCGCATGGCAGCGCACGACGGGCCCGCCCTGCCCTCCCTCGGCGGGCAGCGGTCCGGCAGTTACCGCGAGCTCGTCGCGGACGCCCTGCGCGCGGCCCTCGTCGCGGGGGAACTGCGCCCGGGCGAAGTGCACTCCGCACCCGCGCTGGCCGGCCGCTTCGGCGTCTCCGCGACCCCGGTCCGCGAGGCGCTGCTGGACCTGGCCAAGGAGGGGCTGCTCGACCCGGTGCCCAACAAGGGCTTCCGGGTGACCGCGGTCTCCGAGCGGCAGCTGGACGAGTACACCCACATCCGCTCCCTCATCGAGATCCCGACCGTCGCGGCGCTCGCCGCCACCGCCGACGCCGCGGCGCTGGAGGCGCTGCGCCCGGCCGCCGAGGAGATCGTCACCGCCGCCGCGGCCGGCGATCTCATCGCCTACGTCGAGGCCGACCGCCGCTTCCACCTCGGGCTGCTCGCCCTCGCCGGCAACGAGCACCTCGTGGAGGTCGTCGGTGATCTGCGCAAGCGCTCCCGGCTGTACGGCCTGACGGCGCTCGCCGAACGCGGCCTGCTGCGCGCCTCGGCGGAGGAGCACCTGGAGCTGCTGGACGCCCTGCTGGCCCGCGACGGCGCGACCGCGCGGGCCGTCATGACCCGTCACCTCGGGCACGTCAGGGGCCTTTGGGCGCACTGATACGGTGACCGGGCCCGACGCCCGCTCACCGGACACCGCCGGCCCGTACGCGGCCGTCCGGGCCGCCGTACCGGCGTACCGTCCGATCGCCCGGGGTCGGGGAACACCCGGCGGCGCGAGCCCCGTACGGCGCCGGGGCGTGAGCGGAGGGTGTCGTGGGACCGTTCTTCACCGTACGCACCGGGCCGGGGGAGCCGCGGGCCGAGGGCTTCGCACCGCTGGCGGAGGTGTACGCCGGGCGACCCTCGGCCGCGCTCACCGGCAGGGTGGCGGAGGTCGGGCGGCGGCTCGGCACGCCCGAGCGGCGCGTCGCCGCCTCGCTGGCCCACCAGGGACTCGCCGCGCGGCTGTGGTCGGTCGCGCTCGGCCCGGCGGCGCTGACCGGCCGCATGCCCGACCTGTCCGGCGGACGCCTGTGGTGGCATCCCGGGCGGTCCACCCCGGACGAGCTGTGGCTGCCGGAGAGCCCGCACGAGGTGCCGGCCGCGCGGCTGCGCGACGACGTGCTGTACGGCCACCTGGTGCCGCTGGGCGAGGCCGTGCACGCGGTGTCGGGGGTGTCGTCCCGGCTGCTGTGGGGCAATGCCGCGTCCGCGCTCGCCGGCACCCTGCGGGTGCTGCACGCCTGGTGCCTCGGGGAGGGCGGGCGGCCCGACGCGGCGGCCCGTGCGGTCGCGCTGACGGCGGAGCTGATGGCGGACCCCCTGCTGCGCGACGCCGGCGTTCTCGCGCTCACCGGTTCCGCGGCGCCCGCGTACGCCCGCCGCAGCTGCTGCCTGTACTACCGCGTGCCGGGCGGCGGCCTGTGCGGGGACTGCGTACTGCGGTGAGGGCGGGCCGGCCGGGTCCGGCGGGCGCCGGTCGGAAAGACGATCACCCTGCGGGAAGGACCGCGCCCGGGACCGCGGGCGCGACGCCACCGAAGGCTGACGGGCCGGCTCCGCCCTCGTCCACCATGTTGATGCATGGCTCTCGTTGTTGCAAGCACTGTGCAATAAGGGTCGGTGCCGGACCCGGCGCGCCCGCCGTCGCCGGAGGGCCGGGCGCCCTGCCGCCCTTGCCCCCGCGCTGACGAGGAACTATGCCCGTGGGCAGGGAAGTTGACGATATGAAAAGCTGTCGTCAGCCGCCCACGGGGCAGGGCCCGGGACGGTCGCCGAGAGGAGTGCAGCGTGATGGAGAACGGCTTCCGTGCCGAGGAGATCGACACCGGCAGGCCACATCCTGCGCGGATCTACGACTACCTGCTGGGCGGCAAGGACAACTACGAGGTGGACCGCAAGGCCGCCGACGAACTCGCCGCCGCGGCGCCCGAGGTGAGGATCGGCGTGCGGGCCAACCGCGCCTTCCTGAGCCGCGCCGTCCGGTACGTGGTCGGCAGCGGCGTCCGCCAGATCCTCGACATCGGCACCGGCCTGCCCACGTCGCCGAACGTGCACGAGATCGCGCAGGAGACGGCGCCGGACGTGCGCATCGCCTACGTCGACAACGACCCCATCGTGAACACCTACGCCAACGCGCTGCTCAGCCGGTCCGCCGCCACCGGCGTCGTGCTGGCCGACCTGCGCGACCCGCGGGCCATCCTGGAGCACCCGGAGGTCCGCCGGGTCATCGACTTCGAGGAACCGGTGGCCCTGCTCCTCGTCGCCGTCCTGCACTTCCTCACCGAGGCCGAGCGGCCCGAGGAGGTGGTCGCCACCCTGCGCGACGCGCTTCCGGACGGCAGTTTCCTGGTGCTCTCCCACGCCACCGACGACTTCGCCGACCGCAGCGAGGCCCAGGCCGTCTACAACAACGCCACCGCGACCCTCAACCTCCGCTCCCGCTCCGAGGTCGAGCGGTTCTTCGACGGCTTCGAACTGGTCGAGCCCGGTCTGGTCCAGGTCCCGTTCTGGCGCCCGGACACCGCGGTGCCGGACCGGTCCGGCGAGATCGGCTTCTACGGGGGCGTCGCCCGCCGCGCGTAGCCCGGCCCCCGGCCCCCCCGGCCCCCGGCCGCCTGCGGCCCGCAGGGCCGCTCAGCCCGGCCGGCCGGTCGCCGGTCGGCCGGGCCGCCACCTCCGCATCGCCGGAGCACGTCCGCCCGGCACACGGGGCCCGCGGCCCCGCGTATGCGGCGGTGTCAGCAGGTCCTCGGAGGGGCAGCGGCGGAGGCGTCCGCTCTCGGCGCCGCTGACGGGGAGGCGCGTGTGGGAGTCGGGGACGCCGTGGCCAGGAGGTTCTTGATCTGGTCGACTCCCTGCCCGGCGAGGAGGTCGGCGACGGGGGTGCGGTCGCTGGTGGTGGCTCGGGCCGACGGGGAGGGTGCGGGGCGCTCGGTACCTTCGATCTCTCCCTTGCCGAGCGTTTCGTCATCGAAGGGCAGGGTGGATCCGAATCCGAGGCCGACCCAGCCGGCGGCCTCGGGTTTGTCTCCCTTGGAGCACTTGGCCGGTTCCCAGTGCAGGGCGATCACATAGCTGTGGCCGGGTTCGATCCGGGGTTGGTCGCGCAGCGCGTACTTGTGACGATTGGTGGGTTCACCTTCGAAGACCCAGCCGGCGGACTGGCGGGTGTAGGTCCGCGGTGCCGGATGCTCGGTACCCGCACGTGACCACAGCACCTGATCCACGCGCATCTCGACCGAGCGGCCGACAAGGCCCTCACCCCGGTCGATCTCGCTCTGCGCGGGAGGAACCGCCTTCTCCGACGTCGCGGTCGCCACGACGACATGGTCCGCGTAGGACACCCAGTCCGCCGCCGTGGAGTTGGGATAACGGCCAAGGCCGTCGCCGAACACCGGGCCGGACCCTGACCACGGGCTGTACCCGAACGCGGCCGCAAACCAGCCGCCGACACACAACAGCGATGCTCCGACGGCACTCGCCAGGATCACGGTGGGCTTTCGCATCATGCACCCCCCAGTAGACGGAATTGATTCCGTTGGCGTTGCCGGATCCCAGCTGGTCGTCACAACGGGTTTCGACCACGCATCCAAGCGCAACATGATCCTTCACGCCATCCTCGGGAGTGTTCGGTGTCCGCGTCCGCTCGGCATTGCCGGACATGTCACGGCCGCGACACACCGGCTCGGCCATGGGGCACGGTCGGATCAGAAGGCGTCTCGCCACCAACAATGGGTCGGCTCGCCGTATGGCACGGCATCGGGTCTTTCGAGGATTTTCAGGTCGAGAGGCCGCACGATGCCGCGCAACTCTCTTGCTGTCTTTCCTGGAAGAGCACGGATCGCCAGCTCCAGTAGATCTCGCTCGTCCGAGGGCTCGGGGCAGCAGTCCGGGACGCCGCATCGGTCACCGAACGGTGAGGGAAGCCGGTCCTTCGGCGCTCGTGCGATGGCCGCCCATCGGGAGAGAGCCTGCCCTATCCGGCCGGGCTGGAGCCGTGTTCGTTCCAACTCGATGACGTGTGCTTGAGCGGGGCCCGAGAGTCGGCCGATCTTTGAGTAACTGCCACAACTGGCGGCAAAGCGCCTGTTGTTCGCCCGGAGGCGTGAGGGGCGCCTACGCGGCATGGCCCTTTCGGCTGTGCGTCATGGACGACAGTCTGTCACGCGGCCGGCCCGATACGAAGGTCGGTGGAGTCAAGCGGCCGGCAGTCCATGGAGCCGTTGGCCGAGAGCGTGCCCGCAGGGCCGTCGACGCCGAGTCCGGGGCGTGGGAGAGGCGCTTTCTGCCGCTCCATGAGAGCCGTACGGCAACGAGCCGTGGGCCGTGCCTCCCGACGAGGGGAGGCACGGCCCACGGCCCATGGACGGCCCAGGTCAGGGAAGTATGGCCCTGACCTGCGGGCTTCCTAGATGTCGAAGTACAGCTCGAACTCGTGCGGGTGCGGACGCAGGGCGATCGGCGCGATCTCGTTGGTCCGCTTGTAGTCGATCCAGGTCTCGATCAGGTCGGAGGTGAAGACACCGCCCTGGAGGAGGAACTCGTGGTCGGCCTCGAGGGACTCCAGGACCGCCGACAGCGAGGTCGGGACCTGCGGGACGCCCGCGTGCTCCTCGGGGGCGAGCTCGTAGAGGTCCTTGTCGACGGGCTCGGCCGGCTCGATCTTGTTCTTGATGCCGTCGAGGCCGGCGAGCAGCAGCGCCGAGAAGGCCAGGTACGGGTTGCCGGAGGAGTCCGGGGCGCGGAACTCGATGCGCTTGGCCTTGGGGTTCGCACCGGTGATCGGGATGCGGATGGCCGCGGAGCGGTTGCGCTGCGAGTAGACCAGGTTGACCGGGGCCTCGAAGCCGGGGACCAGGCGGTGGTAGGAGTTCACCGTGGGGTTGGTGAAGGCCAGCAGCGCCGGGGCGTGCTTGAGGATGCCGCCGATGTAGTAGCGGGCGGTGTCGGACAGGCCCGCGTAGCCCTGCTCGTCGTAGAACAGCGGGGCGCCGTTGGTCCACAGCGACTGGTGGACGTGCATGCCGGAGCCGTTGTCACCGAAGATCGGCTTGGGCATGAAGGTCGCGGTCTTGCCGGCGCGCCAGGCGACGTTCTTCACGATGTACTTGAAGAGCATCAGGTCGTCGGCCGCGGCCAGCAGCGTGTTGAACTTGTAGTTGATCTCGGCCTGGCCGGCGGTGCCCACCTCGTGGTGCTGGCGCTCGACCTGCAGGCCGGACTTCATCAGCTCGAGGGTGATCTCGGCGCGCAGGTCGGCGAAGTGGTCGACCGGCGGGACCGGGAAGTAGCCGCCCTTGTACTTGACCTTGTAACCGCGGTTGTCCTGCTCCGCACCGCTGTTCCAGGCGCCGGCCTCGGAGTCGATGTGGTAGAAGGACTGGTTCGCGCTGGTCTCGAAGCGGGCGCTGTCGAAGACGTAGAACTCGGCCTCGGGGCCGAAGTACGCGGTGTCGGCGATGCCGGAGGAGGCGAGGTAGGCCTCGGCCTTCTTCGCCACGTTCCGCGGGTCACGGCTGTACTGCTCGCCGGTGATCGGGTCGTGGATGAAGAAGTTGACGTTGAGCGTGGAGTCCTTGCGGAACGGGTCCAGCTTGGCCGTGGAGAGGTCCGGAACCAGCGCCATGTCCGACTCGTGGATGGCCTGGAACCCGCGGATCGAGGACCCGTCGAACATCAGCTGCTCGTCGGGGTCGAAGGACTGGACCGGGACAGTGAAGTGCTGCATCACACCGGGCAGGTCGCAGAACCGGACGTCCACGAACTTGACGTCGTTGTCCGAGATGAACTTCTTCACCTCGTCGGCGTTTTGGAACGACATCCAACTCCTCCTTGGCCCGGCCCGGGAGGCCGGATTGCAGCTCATGGGTGCGACCAGTGCGGTGGCGCACGTTGGTGCCGACCATAGAGATCGGGCATTTCCCCGTCGTGACCCATTTGTTTCTTGCAGGTTAACCGAGGGGTCGTACGGGTGCCGGGTCGGACGCGGGGGCTCCGGAGCGGCGGGTTACCGTGGACGCGTGGACAACAGGGATGTCATCGGATCGTGGATCGAGGGCCCGAAAGCCGCCGCGGAGCGGATGGGCGTCGAGTTCGGCTACCGCGGACAGCGCCTCGGACTGCCGGAGGAGGGCCCGGGTTCGATCGCCCCGGTCGGGCGGCGGGTCGCGGCGCTCTTCATCGACTGGGCGCTCTGCGCGCTGATCGCATACGGCTTGATCGCGCACCGTGACGCGGCCGCGGCGAACCCGTGGACGACGGTCGTCTTCGGCCTCATGAGCGTCATGCTGCTGGGCACCGTCGGCACCACTCCGGGCAAGCGCCTGATGCGGCTGCGCGTGGTCCGGGAGGACGGCGGGCGGCTCGGCCTCGGCGCGGCCGTGCTGCGGACGCTGCTGCTCCTGCTGGTCATCCCGGCGGCGGTCTGGGACCGCGACACCCGCGGCATGCACGACAAGGCCGTGAAGGCGGTCCAGGTCCGGATGTGACCGCCGCGCGGCCTTGACGGCCAGGGAACGCGAGGTGCCCCGGACGAAGTGATTCGTCCGGGGCACCTCGCGTTCCGTTCGTATGCGATCAGCGGCCCTTCGGCATGCGCATGCCCTTGGGCATCGGACCCTTCGGCACCGGCATGTTGCTCATCAGGTCGCCGAGCGCCCGCAGGCGGTCGTTGACCTCGGTGACCTTGGGGCCCGGCAGCACGCGGGGGAGCTTCAGCAGGGTGGTGCGGATCTTCTTCAGCGGTACCTGGCCCTCGTCGTTGCCCACGATGAAGTCGTTCACCGGGACGTCCACGACGACGCGCGCCATCTTCTTCTTCTCGGAGGCCAGCAGGCCCTTGAGCCGGTTCGGGTTGCCCTCGCCGATCAGCACGATGCCGGCCTTGCCCACCGCGCGGTGCACGACGTCCTGGCTGCGGGTCATCGCCACCGCCGGCGTCACCGACCAGCCGCGGCCGACGTTCTCCAGCACCGCCGCCGCCGCGCCGGGCTGCCCGTCGAGCTGCCCGAACGCCGCCTTCTCGGCACGCCGGCCGAAGACGATCGCCATCGCCAGCAGGGCCAGCAGGAGGCCCAGGATGCCGGCGTAGATCTCGTGACCGATCAAGAAGCCGATGGCGAGGATGACACCGAAGGTGACGATTCCCACAGCCGCAAGGACGAGACCGACCTTGGAGTCGACACGCCTGGTCATCTTGTAGGTCTGGGCGATCTGCTTGAGGCGCCCAGGGTTGCTCTCGGATGTATCCCTCGCCATGCCGCACAGGATACGTGGCCCGCGCGGCTCGGGCCCCACCGGAGGGGGTCCGACTTCCCGCGGCCGGGGTTTGCCCGGAAGCGCCTAGAGGATGTCGCTGCGCGGGCTGCGCGCGGACACCAGGGCGTCCATCACATGCTGGGCGTCGCGGCGGTCCTTGGCGCGCTTGCGGTCCTCCAGGACGGCGGACCAGGCGTTGCGGCGGGCGGTCTCCTCGGCGCCGCGGAACAGGAAGTACTCCACGGCGCGCAGCGCGCCGGCGGCTGCGCCGGGAATGGTGCTCTGGCGGTGGAGGTGTGCGACCTCGGCCTGCATGGTGGTGTCCCCCTCAGGACGGCTCAGACGCGGGTGGGTGTTCCGCTTCTCCAGAGTCACCACATTGTGTTACCAGTCCGTGACCGGTCGGTCAAACCGTCGTGAAACCCCGGCGGTGGCTTTGCGTCGTCCTCCGCGGACGCACCGCACGTCAGAGACTCGCCAGGGACACGTCAGGGGCCCCGAGGGGCCCCTGACGTGACGAACCGCACGTTCCGGCGGCGACCCGGAAGGGTCACCCGAGCGTGATCAGACCGCCTGTGCGGCGACGACCTCGCCGCGCTCGCCGCGACGCTCGACGGCCTGCTGGAAGAGGCGGCCGGCCCGGTACGAGGACCGCACGAGCGGGCCCGACATGACGCCGGCGAAGCCGATCTCCTCGGCCTCCTCCTTGAGCTCCACGAACTCCTGGGGCTTCACCCAGCGCTCCACCGGGTGGTGCCGCAGGCTCGGGCGCAGGTACTGGGTGATGGTGATCAGCTCGCAGCCCGCGTCGTGCAGGTCCTGCAGCGCCTGGCTGATCTCCGCCCGCTCCTCGCCCATGCCGAGGATGAGGTTGGACTTGGTCACCAGGCCGGCCTCGCGCGCCTTGGTGATGACCTCGAGGGAGCGCTCGTAGCGGAAGCCAGGGCGGATGCGCTTGAAGATCCGCGGCACCGTCTCCACGTTGTGGGCGAGCACCTCGGGGCGGGCGCCGAAGACCTCGGCGAGCTGCTCGGGCACCGCGTTGAAGTCCGGGATCAGCAGCTCGACCTTGGTGCGGCCGTCGGCCCGGTCGGCGGTCATGGCGTGGATCTGCCGCACGGTCTCGGCGTACAGCCAGGCGCCGCCGTCCTCCAGGTCGTCGCGGGCGACGCCGGTGATCGTGGCGTAGTTCAGGTCCATGGTGACGACGGACTCGCCGACGCGGCGCGGCTCGTCACGGTCGAGGGCCTGCGGCTTGCCCGTGTCGATCTGGCAGAAGTCGCAGCGCCGCGTGCACTGGTCGCCGCCGATGAGGAAGGTGGCCTCGCGGTCCTCCCAGCACTCGAAGATGTTGGGGCAGCCCGCCTCCTGGCACACCGTGTGCAGACCTTCGCGCTTCACCAGGCCGTGCAGCTCGGTGTAAGCGGGACCCATCTTGGCCCGGGTCTTGATCCACTCGGGCTTGCGCTCGATGGGGGTCTGGCTGTTGCGGACCTCCAGACGCAGCATCTTGCGGCCCTCAGGTGCGACAGCAGACACGTCCGACTCCCTCTCGAGGCTTCGTTTCCTTGGTGAACATCAGCGTACGCCTGTGGATTCCTGGATGGCCCGGGGGAGCGGCTCGGCCGACTCCAGGACCAGCCGCAGGTGCTTCTCGACCACCGGGAGCACCTCGGCGACGGTGATCTCGCGGCCCAGCTCGTTGCTGAGCGAGGCCACCCCGGCGTCCCGGATGCCGCACGGCACGATCCGGTCGAACCAGGTGTTGTCGGGGTTGCAGTTCATCGCGAAGCCGTGCATCGTCACGCCCTTCGCGACGCGGATGCCGATCGCGGCGAGCTTGCGGTCCTCGCGGCGCTGGCCGGCGTTGGACGGGGCGTACTCGGGGCCCGACAGGCGGGGGTCGAACTCCTCGTCCTGCAGGCGCGGATCGAAGTCCAGGGTCAGGCCCGGGATGACCGGCGGGCGGTCCTCGATCGGGTCGCCGAGCACCCACACGCCGCTGCGGCCCTCGATCCGGGTGGTCTCCAGCCCGAACTCGGCGCAGGCGTTGATCAGCGCCTCCTCGAGGCGGCGCACGTGCGCGACCACGTCCACCGGGCGCGGCAGCTTGAGGATCGGATAGCCGACCAGCTGGCCCGGCCCGTGCCAGGTGATCTTTCCGCCGCGGTCGACGTCCACCACGGGGGTGCCGTCGAGCGGGCGCTCGCTGTCCTCGGTCCGGCGGCCCGCGGTGTACACCGGCGGGTGCTCCAGCAACAGGCACGTGTCCGGGATCTCGTCGGCGAAGCGCGCGGCGTGCACACGGCGCTGCTCCTCCCACGCCTCCAGGTACTCCACCGCGTCCTCGCCGAAGCCCAGGTGGACGAAGCGCAGGTCACTCACGGCCGCTCCCTTTGTGGTCCTCTCCGCGACGCCCCTCCACGAGTCATGAGCGCCTCAGCAACTGTACGTCCGGTGCGGTGGTGCCCTTTACGGGGCCGGTGTTCTTAGCAGCCATTAGCGGGCAAAGGAAGCGTTCTGCCGATATGTGGGTGCAGATTCACCCGATACGGCGAATGCGGGGCTCTCGGGTGGTGAGTGAGTCGATACAGAACGTTACATTCGCGCCGTTCTGCGGATGCCCCGGCGCCGCGGCCGAAGGGCCGGACCCCGGTCCGCCCGCCGCAGGCAGGGACCGCACGCCGAACGCCCGCCCGTCCGCAAGCCCGGACACCCGCAAGCCCGCACGCCCGGAAGGCAGGGGACCGCACCACTGATGTCCGACCGCTCCTCGCATCGCCCCCCGAACCGTCAACTGGCCGCCCTGATCGCCGAAGCCGGGTTCTCCAACGCCGGGCTCGCCCGGCGGGTGGACCAGCTCGGCATCGAGCACGGTCTGGACCTGCGGTACGACAAGACCTCCGTCACCCGGTGGCTGCGCGGCCAGCAGCCCCGGGGCACGACGCCCGCACTCATCGCCGAGGTCTTCACCCGGCGGCTCGGCCGGCGGCTGTCCGCCCACGACCTCGGCCTCGATGCCATCGCCCCGGTCTACGCGGGGCTGGAGTACGCCTCCTCCCCGGAGGAGGCCGTGGAGATCGTCTCCGGGCTGTGGCGGAAGGACACCGGGAACCAGGCCGACCTCCGCAAGATCGCCTTCACCCCGGCGGGACTGGTCGTTCCCAGCCGCGACTGGCTGATCGGCCGGGCGGACGACCGGGTGGGACGCGGTGCCGAGCCGGGGACCGGCCCGGGCCACGGACCGGCTCGCGCACCGGGGCACGGCGCGGCGCGGTTGCCCGCTCAGCGGGCCGGGGGCGGGTTACGCGGAGCGCCCGGACCGGTGGCGACCGCCGCCCCCGCCGTGTTCGGGGGCGGCGGCCAGCGCGTCGGCATGGGGGACATCGCCGCCCTGCGGTCCGTCGGCGAACTCTTCCGGACCCTCGACAACGCCTACGGCGGCGGCCACGCGCGGCAGGCCCTCGTCCGCTACCTCGAGCACGAGGCCGAGCCGATGCTGCGCGGCACCTACGGCGAGACCATGGGGCGCCGCCTCTTCGCCGCGGTCGCCGACCTCACCCGGCTCGCCGGGTGGACCTCCTACGACGTCGGCGCGCACGGGCTCGCGCAGCGATACTTCGTGCAGGCGCTGCGGCTCGCCCAGGCCGCGGGGGACCGGGTCTACGGGGGCTACGTCCTCATCACGATGAGCCGCCAGGCGGTCTACCTCGGGCACGGCCGCGAGGCCGTCCAGCTGGCGCGGGTCGCCCAGCAGGGGGTCGGCAGCGGTGCCCCGTCGGTCGTGCAGGCGCTGTTCCACGCGGCGGAGGCGCGCGGGCACGGGTTGCTGGGGGAGGTCCGGGCGTGCACCGCGGCGCTGGTGCGGGCGGAACGTGCCCTGGAGGCGGTCAGGACCGGCGACGACGTACCGCCCTGGGCGCGCTTCTTCGACGAGGCGCAGCTCGCGGACGAGTTCGGGCACTGCCACCGGGACCTCGGCCAGTACCGGGCGGCCTCGCAGCACGCCGAGCGCTCGCTGCAGCTGCGGGGCCACGCCTACGCCCGCAGCCGTGTCTTCTGCCGCACGGTGCTGGCGTCCGCGCGGCTCGGCCTCGGCGAGGTCGACGCCGCCTGCGCCCTCGGGGCGGAGGCCATGCAGGCGGCCGTCGAGATGCGGTCGATGCGTGCCGTGGAGTACGTCCGCGACTTCAGCCGCCGCCTCGACGCCCACCGCGACGCCGCCCCCGTCCGCGCCTTCCACGACCGGGCGACGGCCCTGGGCGTCCCCGTGGGGTGACGCCCTCGGGGCGCGGGGGCGCGGGGGCGCGGGGTGGCACGGGTGCCGTGGGTGCCGACCGGGTGGTCGTGCTCGTGGGTGGGTGCGGGTTCGTCTCGCTCCCTTCGGTCGCAGAGCGGCGGGCTGCGGATGGGAGGGTGGCGGTTCGGGGCTTCGTTGCGGTGTGCGGGTGGGTGCGTGGCGGGGGTTCAGACTCCGGAGCGGGTGCCCTTTCCGGTGGCGTGGGTCTCGTTGCCGTCCGCGGGTATGGATGGCCGCTTCCACGCCTACTCCCGGTGGTGGGCGCGCCCGCCGTGACCGGCGACTGCGGCTGATTCGGGGTACTGGCGGGGCGTGGGCGGAACATCGGGCTCGCTTTCGCCGACATGTTCGGCGGAACAGAGCCCGATCTTTGAGCCGGAGAAGATCGGGCCCGCTTTCGCCGACTATGTCGGCGAAACAGAGCCCGATCTCGGAAATCGACCCCGCCGAGCCCGATCCCTGTCGGGGAAGCACCCGCAGACGCCGGTTACGGCGGGCGCGCCACCCACGCGCGGTGGGCGTGGCAACCAGCCATCTCTACCCGCGGACGGCAACGAGACCCGCGCCCATGAACAACCGGCCCCGCTCCGGAGCCTGAACCCCGGCCACACGCCACCCGCACAGCGGCGACCGCCCGACGCCCCCCACCCTCCCCTCCGCAGCCCGCGTCTTTGCGACCGAAGGGAGCGAGACGCAGGGAGAGCCGCACAACCCAGCAGCGCCGAAGCCCCCAGCAGCACCGGACCCGGAAGCGCCGAACCGGCTCCTACGCGGCGAGCGGCTGCGTGCCGGTGCCCTGGCCGAGCCCCACGTCGCGGAGGAGGCGCTGCGCCGCGCGGCGGCCGGAGAGCAGCGCACCCTGCACCGTGCTGGTGTCCCGGTGGTCCCCGCACACATAGAGCCCCTGCAGGATCCGCACCGGCCGCCGCAGGTCGTGCGGCGCCGTCATCGCGGGCAGCGCCTCGGCGTCGTGGTGGACGGCGAGCAGTTCCCACCCCGCGGTGGAGGTGCCGTACAGCTCCGCGAGGTGGGCCCGGACGGCGATGTCGTCCGGGGCGGCGACGGCGGCACGGCCGAGCAGGACGGAGGTCACCAGGGCGCGGCCCACCGGGGCGCGGGAGGGGTCCACGAGACTGGCCGGAAAGGTGTGGGAGACGGGGCCGCGGTGGTCCGCGTCGAGGACGAGCGCGGGCTGCCTCAGCGGTGCCGCCGGCGCGGCGTGGTGGACGACCGTGACGGCATGGAAGCCGGGGACCCGCAGCCCGGGCAGTAGTTCCGCCGCCGCACCGGCCCCCGTGGCGACGACCACGGCCCGGGACGCGATCTCCTCCCCGTTCGACGTGCGGACGCCCGTCGTGGCCGCGGTGACCGCCCGCACCCCGGTGCGCACCGTCCCGGGCGGCAGCGCGGCCGCCAGGGCCTGCGGCACCGTCGCGGCGCCGCCCGCCGGCAGGCACGTACGCCCGAGGGCGAAAGCGCGCAGGACCAGGTCGGCGGCGCGGCTGGACGTCGTGAGGTCGGGGTCGCAGAGCAGCGCGGACAGCAGCGGCCGCAGGTAGCCGTCGACCGTGCGCGGCGCGAAGCCGCGCGAGGCGAGCGCGGCGGCGACCGTGGTCTCGGGGCGGTCCAGGAGCCGGTCGGCGGGGGTGTCGGCGAGGCGGTTGAGGGCCCCCCGCAGCCGGGCCTTGTCCAGGGGCGAGCCGATGGGCGCGCGGGCGGCGGCGAGCGCCGCGCGCGGGTCGCCGACGCGGTAGCCGCGGCCCGCGGACCGCACCAGGACGCCGGGGGAGAGCGGCCGCAGCTGCAGGCCGCCCAGGCCCGGGGTGCGGCGCAGCTCCGGGTAGGACGTGTTGAGCAGGTGCGGGCTCCGGTCGAGCAGGAAGCCGTCGACCTTCTCGGTGGCCATGCGGCCGCCGACCCGGTCCTCGGCCTCCAGCACGGTGACGGTGAGTCCCGCACGGGTGAGGTGATGCGCCGCGGAGAGCCCGGCCAGGCCGGCCCCGATCACGCACACGTCCGTCAGTGAACCCGTAGAGCGTGCTGTAGAGAGCACGTTGCCCCTCCCCGAGGTCGGCACGTTTCCCCGCTCGCGTCAGCTGGCGCTGGAACCGTCATGCCCACTCGCAGGCCAACTGATGCCGGAAAACGGCCGTGGGTGGCATTCAGTGCCGTTCTTCGGCCAACGCCGCGCGGATCGCCTCGTCGATCCCCGGGTGGGTGAAGGCGAAGCCGGACTCCAGGAGCACCCGCGGCACCGCGCGCGTGCTGCCGAGGATCTCGGTGGCGAACTCCCCGACGAACGTGCGCAGTACGGGCCCGGGGACCGCGAACACCGTGGGCCGGCGCAGTACCCGGCCCATCGCCTCGGTCACCTCCGCGTTGGTCAGCGGTTCGGGAGCGCACATGTTGACCGGGCCCGAGACGGACGCGGTGTCGACGATGTGGCGCAGCGCGGCGATCTGGTCGTGCAGGGAGATGAAGCTCCAGTACTGGCGCCCGTCGCCGAGCCGCCCGCCCAGGCCGGCCTTGAAGAGCGGGAAGAGCCGCCCCCACGCCCCGCCCCTGCCCGACACGACCAGGCCCGTGCGGGCGAACGCGGTGCGGATGCCCGCGTCACGGGCCGGGCCGGCGGCGGCCTCCCAGTCGCGGCAGACGGAGGGGAGGAAGCCGGTGCCGAGCGGGGCGCTCTCGTCGACGCGGCGGTCGCCGGTGTCCCCGTACGCGGTGATGCCGGAGCCGCTGACGAGCACGCGCGGCGGGGTGTCCAGGGAGGCGAGGGCCCGCGCGAGGGCGGCGGTGCCCAGCACGCGGCTGTCGCGGATGGTCTTCTTGTAGGCGTCCGTCCAGCGGTGGTCGCCGACTCCCGCACCGGCGAGGTGGACGACGGCCTCCACGCCCGCGAGGCCGGCGGCGTCGACGGTGCCTCCGCGGGGGTCCCAGCGCACCTCGTCCGGTCCGGACGGCTCGTGCCTGACGAGGCGTACGACCTCGTGCCGGTCGGAGCGCAGGGAGCGGACGAGGGCGGAGCCGATGAGCCCGGACGAGCCGGTGATGGCGATGCGCATGGGGACATCGTCGCCTGGAACGGCCCCCGTGGTGTGGGAGGGTGACACGCATGTCCGACATCCGTGTGCGCCCGGCCCTGCTGTCCGACGACCCCGCCCTCGCCCGTCTGGAGCGGGCGACCTGGTCGACCCTGCACGCGGTGCGGCCGCCCCTGGAGGAGCACGAGGACTTCTTCAGCGAGCGCTTCGGCCCGGACGTCTACCTGGTGGCGGAGGCCGAGGGCCGGATCGCCGGCTTCGTCGGGGTCGTGCCGTCGACGCCGCTGGCGTCCAACGCCCATGTACGGCGGCTCCAGGGCCTGGCGGTCGACACCTGGGCACGCGGCCGCGGGGTCGGGCTGGAACTCGTCGTGGCGGCGGTGGAGGCGGCCCGCCGGCAGGGGGCGCGGCGCGTCACCCTGCGGGTGCTGGGCCACAACACCCCGGCCAGGAGGCTGTACGAGGCGGCCGGGTTCACGGTGGAGGGTGTCCTGCCGGGGGAGTTCCTGCTGGACGGCGCCTACGTGGACGACGTGTTCATGGGACGCGCGGTGTGACGCGGTGACGCCGTGGCCGTGACCGCGATCGAAGCCGGGATCCGGGATCCGGGAGCCGCTGCCGGTGCCGGGCTCAGCCGAAGCGTTCCCAGAGCCGGGGGAATCGCTCCGCCACGGCCGCCGTGTTCTCGAAGTCGATGTAGACGCCCTCCGGCTCGGCGGGCTGGTCCGGCAGGCCCAGGTCGGGCAGCCGGACCCCGGTGAGCTGCTCGTACGCCTCGTCCGCCGCGTAACCGAGGTCCTCGGCGTCGCCGTCGACCTCCGGGTCGAAGGAGTCCCCCATGTCCGCGAGGGTGTCGGGGTCGTGGACGGCGCTCTCGAAGACGTGCCGGCCCTGCCCGATGAGCCAGCACCGGAAGAAGTCGAACGCGTCGTCACCGGCGCCGCCCAGCATCAGGTCCGCGGCGCCCCAGACGTCCCAGCGGTAGGCCCGGTTGAAACGGCTCTCGAAGTGCCGCGCGAAGTCGACGACGGACTCCGGGTCGAGCTGGGTCAGCCGCTCCACGAGCAGGTCGGCGTGTTCCTCGGGATCGCCGCCCGCCGCCTCGCGCGCGCGGTCCACGATCTCCCAGAACTCCGTCTCGTCCATCACCGCTCCAGCATCCTGGCTGCGGCCCGGCGACGCACGCGGAACGACGCAGACGCGCCCGTGTCGCGCGTCTCCCCGCGCGCGGCTCCACCGGGGTGACGGCCAGTCCGGAGAGTTCCCGCGCGCCGCTTCGCGCGGACCTCAGGCGTAGGCGGCCGCCATGGCGCGGGCCGCGTCCGCCAGCCGTTCGCGCAGGGCGGCCGGGGAGAGGACCTCGGCGTCGGGGCCGAGGGCGAGCAGTTGCCCGTAGCCGACGTCCTGGGACTCGACGGGGAGCGTGACGGTCACCCGCCCCCGCGGGTCGGGCGGCGCGGCGGCCGCGAGGGCCTCGTGGGCCGCGGTGCGGTCGGTGACGTACGGGAGGCGGCGGGCGCCGCCGGGCGTGAGGCGGACGACGACCTCCTCCCGGAGCATCGAGCGGGCGAACTCGGCGGCCCGGGCCTCCCAGAAGGCGGGCAGATCGAAGTCCGGATCCCTGACGAAACGATCCTGCGCAGCCTCCGCCGCGCTGAACCGGTCGACCCGGTAGACCCGGAAGTCCGGGCCGCAGCGTGCCACCGCGTACCAGACGCCCCCCTTCAGCACGAGCCCGTACGGATCCAGCTCCCGCTCCACCTCCGCCTCTCCGCGCCGGTACCGGGCCCGCAGCCGCCGGTCGCCCCACACCGCCTCCGCGAGCGCCGGCAGCACCGCCGGGGTCTCCGGCTCCTGCCACCAGCCCGGCGCGTCCAGGTGGAAGCGCTGCGCCGCCGAGCGCGGCGCGTCCCTCAGCTCGGGCAGCAGGGCGGCCGAGACCTTCAGGCGGGCCGAGGAGCCCGCGTCGTGCAGGCCCATGGCCCGCAGCGCGGCCGGCACCCCGGACAGGAAGAGCGCCTCCGCCTCCGCGCGGGCGAGCCCGGTCAGCCGGGTGCGGTAGCCGTCGACGAGCCGGTAGCCGCCGGTGCGTCCGCGCTCGGCGTAGACCGGCACCCCCGCCTCGGACAGGGCCAGCACGTCCCGGCCGACGGTGCGCTCGGACACCTCCAGGGCCTTGGCGAGTTCGGTCGCCGTCATCGATTCACGGGACTGGAGCAGGAGGACGAGGTGGATCAGCCGTGCCGCGCGCATACCCCGAGGCTATGCGGTCGGTGCGGGCACCGGGACGGGGCCGGTCCGAGAGGTCCGGACCGGCCCCGCCGGGGCCCGCAGCGCGCGCGTCGGCGTGGGGGAAGGTCGCCGCGGCGCGCAACCCGCCGGGGCGGCCGGGCCGGTGGGGACGGTGGCGCCCCGGCGGGAGCCGGGACGATGACGCGCCGGTCGCCGGCCTCGGCGAACCGCCGTCACCGCAGGGCTGGTTCGCCGGCGTCCGGCTCCCCGGCCCTGCCCCCTCCAGTACGTCCGGCGGGCCCGAACCGCTCAACGCCGTACGGGAATTCCCGGAGAACGGCCGAGGCCCCAGCCCGGGAGGGGCTGGGGCCTCGGCCGTCGTACGGTCCCGCGGGGGTTTCGGTCGGTTACAGACCGAGGTCGCCCTCGAATTCGCCGGCCTCGAGGCGGGCCTTGACGTCGTTGAGGTAGCGGGCGGCGTCCGCGCCGTCGACCAGCTGGTGGTCGTAGGACAGGGTCAGGTAGGCCATGTCGCGGATCGCGATGGTCTCCCCGAGGTCGGGGTGGTTGACGACCATCGGGCGGCGCACGGTGGCGCCGATGCCGAGTTCGGCGACCTGCGGGTAGTTCACGATGATGGTGTCGAACAGCGCGCCGCGCGAGCCGGTGTTGCTGATCGTGAACGTGCCGCCGGACAGGTCGTCCGGGCTGATCTTCTTGTTGCGGACCTTGCCGGCCAGCTCGGCGGTCTTCTTGGCGATGCCGGCCAGGCTCAGGTCGCCGGCGCCCTTGATGACCGG
>NZ_JBEZXR010000094.1:0-29271 GCF_040638135.1 Streptomyces sp. NPDC026673
CGCAGCGCCAGCTCGCGCACGGCCGCGTACGAGCCCGCGAAGCCGATCGCGGCGATGACCACCGCGCCGGTGACGACCACACCGATCAGGATCCGCTGAGCACGCCCCAGTTGCTCGGTCTCCTGTACTGCCCCCTCCACGACCGGTGGCCCCTCCTGAATCTTCTGTCACACGCTGTAGCCAAGGGCAACACTCTCATGACTCGGCAGCCCACGGCACCCCGGAAGCACATCGGCGGCCTCACTCAGGTTGTGCCAGAGGTGCCACTGGTCCGCGACCTGGCTGGCCTGCGGGGCGTCGGCGGTGGCGCCTCCAGCGAAGAACTGCGGCCACCGATCGGCACATCAGCGGGAAACCGCAGGCAGGAACCATGAACGCGGCTTGACCAGACTCCGCAGACCGGGCACTCAGCGCCGTCCGCGATGCACTGCGCATCAACGCGCACGATCTCGATGTTCACGTCCACCGACAGCACCGCGACGTCCGCGATTGGCGGAATCAACAGCTCCTTCACCTGGGACGCGACCTCTTCCACGGCCTCGAACTGCCAGCCCAGCGGTCTTGCCCACGGACCATTTTCGGGCGACTTCGCGTACAGCTCAAAGGAGTCCACATGTCACCCAGAGTGGCCGCGTCACAGAAGTTGGCTCCTCATGCACTGCGCCAGCCAGCATCGGCCCGCTGATCTCTCCGGGGCATCCTCCCGGCGGGTAGCCGGGTATGCAGGGAACTCTGTAATAGATGCAGACCAGCCGGTACTCCCCTGGCCCCCCAAGAACCGCTGCCATACGGCAGCATTCTCTTCTCGCCGCAGATCAGGCAGTGGGCCCGCGGGCGCACCATCACTCTGGGCTCTGTGAACGCGTGCGGCAGGCGCTGCTCGGTTATCGCCCGCCGCGGCAGCATCAGCCCGTAGTGCTCGCCCATCAACCGGTACACATCGGCCATCGTCACGCCTGACGCAGGGTCCCGGCATACGCCGTCGGGGCGCTCGACGAATCCGCCTGCGGCAACCAAGCTGCGGGTCAGCGGGTGGCCGACCTTGTCCGTTCCGCGCTCCCAGAAGATCCAGTCGTTCTTCCCGCCAGATGCCACGTGCACGACGGGTGGGTCCATGGTGGTGTCCAAGACACTTACGACCCGGGTGGCGAGACCCTTCGTTCGTGATCGGGGAACTCGCGAACGGGTTCGACAGAAGCCGGAGCTCAGCGGTCCGGCAACCAGCAAGTGATAGAAGCCGGGCGCGGTCAGGGTGGGGGCCTTGGTCGCGCCTGGCTCGTATGCGCGGGTCGGGGGTCAGGCGGCGGCCGATGATGCGGAGCTGACGGACCGGGCCACGGCCGGTGCGGGGGGCAGTTGGGGGAGGTACCGTGCGAGGTCGGCGAAGTTGCCGGTGTAGTGCAGCGCACGCATGCCGAGCCGGGCGGCGGCCGCGCAGTTCTCGGTGCGGTCGTCGACGAACAGGGTCCGGCCCGGCGCGGGATATTCGGCCGCCGCGAGGGCGGCCTCGTACGCTTTGACGGCGGGCTTGTTGACCCCGATGCGGGCGCTGTAGACGGTGCGGGACATCAGGCTGCAGGACCACTCTGCGAGGTCGAGTGCGTCCGCCAGGGTGTGAGGCGCGTTGCTGAGCAGGACCAGGCGGGTGCCCGCGCGGTGGGCGGAGCGCAGCAGGTTGATGACGGCGGGGTCGACGGTGGTCCACATCGCGACGTCGGTGGCGATGAGGTCGGGCAACAGGTCGGCGAAGGCGCGGTCGGTGCGCAGCACCAGGCCGGAGGACCAGAACTGGGCGTTGGTGATGACGCCGGCGTCGTAGCCACTGCGCCTTGCCCAGAACGCCCGCATGAACTGGTGGGTGCGGTCGGCGGGCCATCCGGCCAGTTGGGCAAGGCGGTCCCAGGCTTTGGCGGTCGGCTGTACGCCGATTACGCCATTGAAATCGAGGATTACGGCTTGGAGTTCGCTGGCCGGGAGGTGGGGGGTCATCGGGGGTTCTCCAGGGCATGTCGGGAGGCTGCGGCAACGGCGGCCGCAATCAGGGCGGGCAGTGCGAGAGCGACCGGCAGGGAGCCGGTGAGGGAGGCGAGAGCGCCGATGGCGGCTGGCCCTGCGAGCAGGCCGACGTATCCGGTGGTGGTGACAGCGGCGACGGCGCGCGGTCCGTGCCGTCCTGCGGCGGTGATCAGGGCGGGCACCGTGGTGGAAAGGCCGAGCCCCAGGCAGGCCCAGCCCATCAGTGCGGCCCACGGCGTGCCGACCAGGAGCCCGGTGCCAAGGCCTGCGGTGGCGAGCAAGGCGCCTGTGCGGACCAGGGCGGGTGCTCCGTAGCGGGTGGTGAGGCGGTCTCCGGCGAGGCGGCCGGTAGCCATGGCGGCGCTGTAGAGCGCGTAGGCCGCTGCCGACACTGCGGCGGTGGAGTGCAGTCCGTGCAGGTGTACCGCGGACCAGTCGGCGGCCGCGCCCTCGCCAAATAGGCAGGCGGCGGCCAACGCTCCGAGCAGCCACAGCCCGGTTCGGCTGTGGCCCGGGTCGGAGGGTTCGGGCGTGTCCTGCGTGTGCGGCCGAAGCGGGGTGAGGGCCGTGATGCTGCGGACGGCTGACGCGGTGAGTAGCGCCACGGCGGCGGCCGTCAAGCCGGCGATGAGGAAGACGCGTCCGTGGGAGGTGTGCGCGGTGGCGGCGGCCGCAACTGCCCCGAAGAGCGCGCCGACGCTGAAGCCGGCGTGTAGGGAGGACATGATGCTGCGGCCGTAAGCGTCCTGGCAGCGCACCGCGGCGACGTTGACGCCGACGTCGAGGAGTCCGTGGGTGACGCCGAACACGAGCGCGGCTGCGATCAGTATCGGCAGGGTACGGCCGGCGCCGAGGGCGGCCAGCGCGGCGGCGAGGCCGACGGCCGGTGCGGTCAGCAGCTGGGCGGGGCCGTGCCGCTGGGCGATGCGCCCGCCGGTGTGGAGGCCGGCGACCATGCCGGCGGCGGCCGCGAGCAGCACCAGAGCCAGACGGCCAGCGGTGAGGTGCGCGGCTGCCTGGACGGCGGGCATCCGCGCGCCCCAGATGGCCATCACTGCGCCGAGCGCGGCGAAATAGCCGGTCAGCAGCCTCCGGGCCACGACGGGGGGTGCCTTCGGTGGGGCGAGGGCTGCGGGGGTGGTGGTCACCATGGGTTGGCCTCGGCGGGTGTCAGGTGGGCGAGGATCTCGGAGATCAGCTGGGTGGGGTCGGTGTCGACGAGGACCTGGTCGCGGTCGCGGGCAATGAGGAACCCGGCTTGCCGGGCACTGGTGAGGAAATCCAGTAGCGGGCTGAAGAAGCTCGCGGCGTTGAGCAATGCGATCGGCCTGGTGCGCAGGTTGAGTTGGGCCCAAGACCACATCTCGGCGAGTTCTTCGGGGGTGCCCAGCCCGCCGGGCAGGACCAGGAAGGCGTCGGCCAGTTGACACACCCGGGCCTTGCGGGCCGGCATGTCGGCCACGACTTCCAGGTGCGTGAGGCCGGGATGGACGATGTCCACGCGGTTGAGGACCTGGGGCAGGATGCCGGTGACCCGCCCGCCGGATGCCAGGGCGGTGTCGGCCAGCGCGGCCATCAGCCCGATGCGGGCGCCGCCGTATGGGAAGCGCCGAATCATGGGGTCACCGGTCGACCGGACACGCGCGCGCGTTGGCCGTGCAGGTCTGGAAGTCCAGGTAGGAGGCGCTGACCCACCCGTATGTGCCCTTGGCGATGCCGGTGCGGGTCTTGGTGTCGGTCGAGATGTCGTACCAGGAGGTGCCCTTACGGCAGCGGGCGGTGAGCCGGTCGGACTCGTACAACAGGCCCTTGATGCTGTAACCGGTGCCTGGGCCGGTTCGCAGGCGCAGTCCGTCGGTGTACGGCCAGACGTCCTGGTCGGTCACGTTGGCCGTGCAGGCGCTGGAGCCGACGGCGGACGCGGTCGGCGCGAGGACGAAACTGCCGCCGAGGAGCGGAACCGCGGTGGCGGCCAGCGTCACGGCGCGGGTGCTGTGTCGCATGATGTCGTCTCTCGTGAGTGAAATCCGGGGTTGGTGGTGCGTTGGGTCAGGGGGGGTCAGGGCGGCGGCGAGGGCTGCGGCTGCACACAGGTGGAAGCCCGGGTTGATGCGGGCGCCGAGGGCGGTGCCGAGCGCGAGGCCGCAGTTGATGACGGACACCAGCCAGCCGATGGCCTCGGTGATGGTGCCAGCTGCGGCCAGGTCGGTGACGGCCTGGTAGCCGACGGTAAGCAACGGAAGGAAAGTCCCCCCGGGCGCAGCGATCAGAGCGAGCGCCAGGACCGGGGGCGGGTCCGCGAGCAAAGGGATCCACTCGAGCGCGAATAGCGCGGCCAGAGCGTGGAGGTGGGCGGTGCGGCTGCCGGGCCAGGCCCAGCGGCCGTACACGAGGCTGCCGGTGATCCCGGATAGCGACAGCGCCGCCGGCAGGGCGCCGGTCAGCCATAGTGCGTCGTGCCGGTCCGCTGACGCGGCAGCCGCAACGTTCAGCGCCCCCAGCGCCACACCCACGCACATGAAGGCCACCAGCACCACCGCCATCCCAGGCGGTCGTAGGGCACCGATCAGGTCGCGGCTGCGGCCGGGGTGCGGCCGCCAGTTGCGGGAGGGCTGCGAGGTGGCGACCGCGAGGGCACCGGCCAAGCCCACCGCGGTGACGGTGAGCAGAGCGGCACCCGGTGAGATCGTGGTCGCCAGCACCGTGGCCAAGAGCGGGCCGACCACGTACTACGCCTTCCTGCGCGCTGGAGTCCAGCGCGTAAGCCGCTTTCACCGCAGCCGGCCGTTGCTCGAGAAGGCCGGGCAGCAGAGCGCGCAGACACGACTCCAGCGGTGGGCTCGCAGCGCCCGCGACCACCACGCACACGGCGGCGGGCCACCTGGTGGCATCCAGGAACGCCACAGCGGCCAGCGCCACGGCAGAGGCCGTCGCCCCGCCGGCCGGCGGCAACATCTGCCCCCGCACATCGGCCACGCGCCCGAGAAGTGGCTGACTGAGCGCGGCCTCCAGTCCGTACACCGCGGCAAGCATCCCCCGCTGCGCCAGACTCGCCCCGTCGGCGGCAGCCACGAACCACAGCGCTACCGGAGTCATCCCGCACGGCAGCCGCCCGACGTGTGTGGCCAGCATCAGCCAGGCCACGTGCGGGGAGCGCAGCACCGCGCGGCAGCCGGCAGACGCCTGGGTTGTGACCGGGCGCAGTGGCGCCGTTGCGGGCAGAGTCATCGCAAGGAACTCCTGGCGGAGGGGATGCGTCAGCGGCACGTCGTGCCGGGCAGGGCTGCGTCGGGCGGGACGTCAGGGGTCGGTCACAGGGAAGTCCTGGGGTCCCAGGTGAGGAGCGTGCTGGAGACCCAGCCGGCCCGGCCCTTGGCCAAACCGGATATGCTCCGCTTGATCAGGTAGCCGTACGCCCACTGATTCTTGGCGGCGTAGCACTGCACCCTGACGATGTAGCCGTCGCTCTTGTAGAGCAGCCCCTGCGACGAGTAGCCCGTGGACGGCCCGACCCGGAGGTTCACCCCGTTACCGTTGATCTTGTAGGTGACGTCCGTCGGGTTGTAGGTGCAGGCGCTGGAATCGACGGCGGACGCGGTCGGCGCAAGAGCGACGCCGCCACCGACCATGAGAGCAGCCAGCGAGGCCAACGTTGCGACACTGCGGCTGAGTTTCATTGACAGTCCCGTCCCTGCTGCGCCCGCGCCGCGATGGGCTGCACAGCAGTCGCTTTGTGAGAGAGGCGGAGAGCGATGGCTGCGGTCGGCTTCGGCTTCGGTGCGTTCCGAAGGGCTCCGCTGGGAATCGCGCGAAGCCACTCGATCGTGAGGACGATTGCGGCGGCAATCGAGAAGCCCTGCAGATGCCTGTCTTTTTCACCCAGCGGAACCGTGAGCTCTCCGTTTTCACGCAACGAAATTGGTCGGGTACGCGCCGGGATTTCGTGTTCCGGTATGGCGTGCAGGGGCGCCGCCCCGGGATTGCGTGCTTCTGAAGGTGGGGTGCCGACGCCCGCTTGGGCGACCTGACTCCGGCATGACTCCGCCCACGTGCAGGGCAGTTGGGGGAGCGACTGAGAGCCGCGCGGGCGCGATGGGTGTCGGCTGTTCTCGCCTTTGACGCAGTGACCCCGGTGTCTCACGCCGTACCGTGCGTTGACTTTCTCGGCTTCCGCGTCGCTTTCCGGTTCTGCTGGTCAAAGTAATCGCTGAACTGCACCCCGACATTCACGTGAGGTTGCGCCATAGAAGTCGCCACGAATGGCAAGACGCTGCCGGCGGCGTATGTAGGGGCTCGCGGCCCGTGGCACAGGCCATGCTGGCTGGCTGGCTGGCTGGCTGGCTGGCTGGCTGGCTGGCTGGCCATGGACTCTTCCGTCGCCTCAGGTCGGTGGCACGGTCGGCAGACTCACGGCCGTGCCGTTTCCGCGCGGTCTCGGCAGGCCCGCCGCGGTCGGCGGTCAGCTGAACTGCGGTTTCCTTGTCCGGGGCCGCGTTCGGATGCCAAGATCGTGAGCCTGCGCCACGGAAATTGAGCCGCTACAGGCGGAGTTCTTCGCACAGGGCGTCGATGGACGTCCTGGTGACGTGGGAGACGGCAACCAGGTGGCATCGGTCGCCGACACAGGCCAGGTGCCATCGATCGACGATGTGCTGCGGCGGCCGGTCGAACACCACAGTGATGGAGGAGTCGTCGAATCGCCACGGCTGCCAACCGCTCTCCTCGAGGCGCTGCATCGCGTAGGCGGCGGTCTCCTGGCAGCGGCGGACCTGTGCGCACAGCCCGGTGGTGCCCAACCGGCGGAGGGCGGCCCAGGTGAGCAGCGGCGCGAGACCGCTGCGGGAGCAGCCCAGGGTGCGGTCGCTGACCGAGCCGACGTACTCGCCGGCCCGCCCTGCGGGTATCAGGTCGGCACGGGCCAGGACCACGCCTGCGGGGATCGGGGATCCGAGGACTTTGTGCGTGCTGAGCTGGAGTGAGTCCACGCCGGCGTCGAAGTCCCAGGGCCGGGGGTTCTCGGCGAATGCGGCCAGGAGTCCTCCGCAGGCGGCGTCGGCGTGGATGTGCACTTCGCCGGCGGCGGCCGCAGCTGTCCGCAGCTGGACCGGGTCGTCCAGGGAGCCGGTCATGGTGGAGCCGATGGTGGCCACGACGATGGCTCCGCGCGGGGCCAAACGTCCGGTGAGCAGGTCCCGGCGGCGGCGTGCGACGCATGCGTCGTGGAGGGCATCGGGGTCCATCGTTCCGTTCGGACGGGACGGCACGGTGACCAGTTCGGTGCGCAGGAGATCGGCTGCTTTGCGGATGGAGTAGTGGGCTTGGGAGCTGGCGTAGATCGGCGCTCGGGGCAGACGGCGGCGGGCGGTGTAGAGGCCGAAGAGGATGCCCTCGCTGCTGGAGCTGCAGAAGCAGCCGTAAACATGGTCGGGGTCGCCGTGGGCGACTTGAGTCAGGAAAGCGATGACCTCGCGCTCATAGACCTTGGTGTGGGTGACATCGCTTGCGTCCCCGTCATCGGGGTCGCCCACGTTGTTGGGAATCACCGCCAACGCCGAACCGAGCGCGGAGAAGTCGAAGTCGCGGTTGCCGGGGTAGCCCAGGATCCCGGGCGACGCCCGCTTCAGTTGTGCAATGCGGTCCAGGAGATGCTCGGTGTCCCGCTGAGCATCGTGCGGCAGGGCCCCAATGCGCAGAGTCGTCGCGTCGGCTGGGGCGTCGGGGAGGTAGGTCGTCATGTGGGGGCGTCCCGCGGTGTCCGGAGGTGAACCGTCGTGCCCGGACACGCTGGTGTCTGGGGCTCTCGTGGACGCACACGCTGTCTGTCTCACGTGGCAGGAGGCAATGCCGGATTGCCGTGAAGGCGCCGGTATTTCACCGGATGGAACGCCGGGTAGTTGCATTCCGTGCAACAGAATGCCTGCAGTGCGGATCGTAAGGGCGGGGCGGCGCCGACGGGGTGAGGCGGCGCCCCGCCGGCCACGGGGCTCGCCGGGGGTCGGCAGCGATACCCGCGCTGGTGCCCGGAGTGCGGCCGGACGCTCGGAGACTCCTCATTCGTACAGGTGGAACGCTTGGCGTGCCACTGGCCGGTGCTCGCCGGGGCGCAGATTTTCACCGGGCGGAACGCGGGTCGCCCGCGTTTCACTCACCGGCATGATGGGCTGTATCGATGGGTCATCCCGGCAGTCGTGAGGTCCGAAGTGCGGGTGTGCACAGCGGATCAACATTGTTTTTCCTGTGACAGCCGTGAATGATGATCTCGTCAAACCGCGCGCCTGGTCGGTTTAGGGCGACGGCGGCTGCCTCGCAACCGGGGTCCCCGACGCCAAGGGTGTCTGCCCGACAGCCTGCCCGCAGAGCCAGGACAACGAAGAGTTCCCGGTGCGGGCCACCGGCGGGGCGCGCCCCGGACGGATCTGATCGCAGCAGGTTGTTAAAGGGGGTCTCCCGGTGGTCACCACTCTCGCTTCGCGGCCGCAGCAGCGCGTTGACACGGTAGGGCGAACCATGGCCGTACTGAACGCTCTGCGCGAGCCGGGGCCGCACGCTTTGATCGACATAGCCGCACGTGCCAACCTTCCTTCGCCGACGACTCACCGCTATCTGCAAGCCCTGGTCAGAGAGGGCAGGGTCCGAACGTGCGAGGAGCCGCGGGGGCACTACGCTCGGTGCGCGGAGGAACCGCTCGGTGATCCGGGAGGCCTGGAGGAACTGCCGATGCGCGTCTCGGGACGGACCCCGTCTCCCATCACGGCGGCCCTGGTGTCACTGCAAGCCCGCACCGGGCAGGTCGTGCTGCTGCACACCGTCGTCGGTCTGCAGTCGACGCGAATGTGCACCAAGCGATTGCTCGGCACCCACGGCAGAGACCTCCTGGCCACCCCCATGGAGCGGCGACTTTCCTTGTGGGAAGCACCATTGTGGACCGATCCGGACGCGGCCAGCCTGGTGATCCGAGCCTGCCTGGACGACCAGGGCGGCCCAGCGCTCAGTGGCACCCGCCGCCACGGCTACGCCAGCGCGCGCTCTGCCTTGCCCGGTTGGACGTCGACGGCCGCGCCGTTGCGGCGCGGATCCGCGGTGGTGGGTGCGGTGTCCGTTCTCGCGCGCAAGCCGCGGGAGAACCACGTCTACTCGGTGATGGAGACCGCCGGTGCGATCAGTGGCTACCTCACCCGCTGGCTCGCCCGCCAGGCCGGGTGAACGTCTGTCAGCAGTCGCTCGAGTGGTCATCAGTTCGCCGCACCAAGCGGCGGACCGATCTCATCTTTGGGCGACGCTACACGGCACCATTCCGCTGCCTTGATGGGTGATGGGGTGGTCGTTCAGGATGTCCTCGGACACGGCGAAACCTGCCGCAAGGGTCATCGCATGCGGGGCGAGGGCGTCGATAACGTTCTCGATCTCGTCGGGTAGCTGCCGCACCTGGGATGCGGTCAGCAGATTCTCGGCAAGTAGATCGCCGCTATAGGCCGCTATGCGGCGGAGTGCAAACAGCCGGTGGACCTGCTCGAGAAGGGTACGCGCGTCCGGGTGGCCAGCGGTGCTGGCGGCGTCGCGCATCGCTACGGCAGCGAGATGATGGGCATAGGCGTCGACCAGCTTCAGCGCCGGGGTGACGGTGCGGTTCCAGCGTCCCAGCGGGCCGCCTGCCGTGCCGCTGCGCAGTCGGGTGCGAGCACGCTGGTGCCAGATCCGGGCGAGGTCGGCCAGCAGGTCCTGGAGGAAGGCCGGGTCGGACAGAGCCCGGTCTTCGGCCGGGAGTTGTCTGGCCGGCTGGGCAGTGAAGTTGCCCAGGAGCAGCTCGCCGGCGGCCTTGACCCAGATGACAAGGTTGTCGCCCTCAGCGGTGATGGTGCCCTCATTGGCCGCGAGCTGGTAGGCGATCCCGTTGGACAGCATCAGCCCTTGAGCGCCGCACCGTTCTCGGCACTCGGTGAGAACCTCGCGGGCCTTCCAGGTCACCCATCCCTTGGCGATGGCTGTCAGGCGCTCGCTGTCTTCCTGCTGCTCCGCGGTGGCCTGGGCCCACGTTCTGACGGCTGTGCGGTGCAGGAAGGTCGCGGCGTAGGTGGTGGCGAGCGCGTCCAGGAGCGGGGCGTGGTGGCTGCGGTGTGCGAATAGCGGCACCATTGCTCCCCCCACGGCACCAGTGGTCTGTCGGCTGTGGCCGTGCCGAACGGCAACGGTGACGGCATGACGCATCACGCCCAGGCTGTAGGCCTCCATGCACAGTTTGCCGTTGGTGACCCGACCGACGGAGGTGAGGAACCGCTTGCGGGCGCTGCCGATGGCGCTGGTGAATGTGCCGTCCGGGGTGAGGCGCCCGTGGTCGGACTGAAGCAGAGCCTCGAACGACAGGGGGACATGGTCGAAGGAGGTGACGCAGTGGTCGACGGGGCTGGTCGCCGTCTGGGGCAGGCGGCTGATGTGGATGCCGGGCAGCGGCTCACCCTGGACATCGCTGAGGGGGACCAGAAACAGGAAGATGCCGTGGTCGGTACCCTGCGTGATCAGGCGGGCCGCGACTACGGCTGCTTTGCTGCCACCGGCGCTACTGGTGTTGGGCATGAACTTCCGCGCCCCTGGGTGGGGGGTGTGGAGGGTGAACGTGCGGGTGTCCGGGTGGTAGATGGCGGTGGTCTCCATCTGGGAAGCGCTGTTGCCGTGGCCGGCCTCGGTGCACAGGAAGGTCCCGATGCGGCGCATCGAGAGGTACTCGCGCAGGTCCCGCCGGTCGCCGTCGTGGTCGACGAGGCTGCCGAGAAACAGGTTGTAGTGGATGGAGATGATCGTCGCCATGCCTGCGTCGACCGGGCCCGCCCATTCGTGGAGCGCGGCCAGACGTGCGACATCGGTCACGAGGTCCTCGGGGTCCGCAATGTGCTCGTTGACCAGTCGGAGCCGGTCGTAGGCCAGGGCGATGCGGTCTTCCGGGAGCAGACCTTCCCGGAAGCGGAAGGCGATGTTGCTGAAGAGCTTGCGCCAGTACTCGTGGTGCTCGGTGAACTGATCGTCGAAGACCGCTTGGGTGAGTGCAGCGACGGCTGTGCCCTCTTGGGGCGCGAGTTGAAAGTTCACGCTCCGGAACGGTATCGGAGGTGATCGACTTGCTCAGCATGATGAATGCCACGATTGGCAGCGCCTGTGGCGTGGCATTTACCCAGCCTGCGGGGTTCCAAGCGACCGGTTGCGGCCGCCGGCGGTGCCACTGCGACTGCCCCGAGGATGCCGGACCGACGACGCTACCGCGTTGCGTCCCGGCTGTTGCGCACGCCCCCTGGAATCGCCGGATCCTGACGGCACGCCACCGAGGCTGCTCGGAGAAGCCAGACACGTACGACCGCTGTGTCACCGCCGTGACCTCGGAGGCGACAGGACCATCAAAGCGGTGCCGCGGCCGACCTGCAGCACGCGGTGAACCAGTTCGGCACCATACAGGCCCTCGGCGGCTTCCTGCCCCAGTTCCCGGACCGCTGAGGCCACCAAGGAGACGTCCCCGGCGAGGAAGTTCGTCCGGGCCTCGCGCCTGAGCCCGCGCAGCTCCACTGCCGTCAGGTCCTGAGGCCCTCGCCGCGCCGGCAGGGCGTCCGGTTCACCGGCCGCTGCCGAAGGGGCCAGGACTGCTGCAGCGACCAATCGGCGGACCGCGTTGCTACGCGGCATGAGCCAGTTCCCGTAGTGGCGCTCGTGTCGGTCGCGTTCACGCATGATGCCGTGCCGCCGGGCGGCCTCCACACCGGCCTGCGCCTGGTCGACGGCCCCGTCCCGCTTGGCCGGACTGTCGAGGATCATTTCGGCGCCGGCCAACAGTGTGGCCAGCAGACCCGAGGGCCGGCGCACGCGAGCCGGCTCACCCCGCAGATACAGCCAGGCGCAGACCTCTTCGGCACTCCAGCCTGCGTCGGCCACCGTGCGTACGACCCAAGCGACCCTGGCAACGGCGCAGCCTTGGAGCCAGTCCACGCGGACGATCAGCTCTCGGGCCAGCTGGTAGCGGCGGCCGACAGCGTTGAGCGGTCGGCGTCGGGCTGTACGAACGGGGTGCGAAGGATCTGCTTCCCGGGCGATCTGGCTCTCAGGGGGGACAGGGGTAGGTCCTGCAGTTTGAAGAGCATCTGGACCACCCCCCATTGGGGTGCAAGGCGATGCGCGCGGCAAGTCCTGACGGCGAGCCCGGCGACGGGGCCGGCGCATGACGCGCTGCGCCATGCGAGCCAGCCGTCGCATCAGCGGGCGGCCGCGGTCGGCTATGCCCGTCAGGGCCCGTATGTGGTGATCGCATGGACGGGTTGTCAGCCCGAGAGCAGCGTCGAAGGCGGCCGGGATGATCCACACGAACTCCGATGCCTTGCCTCCTTCGCCGCAGACCCGCGCGCCTTTGGCGCGGTAGGCCAGCAGGCCACTTTCACGGAGGATGCCCAAGTGGTACTGGACAGTGCGTCGCGACAGCTCCAGCACCCGCATCAGATAGGTGACGCCCGGGCGACAGGGGGCCAGGCGGGCGAGCTCGACAGCGACGCGCACCGTGGTGTCTCCGACGTGCTGGGGGCCATGGCCCCGATTGGCGCGGTAGCCGGATGCGTTGCGAGCCCAGCACACGGCCTGCATCCAGGAGTACGGGTCGGGGGCAATCCGGCCGGACACCGCGGAGAGCCACTGTTCGGCATCCGTCGAAGGCGGTGCGGCCGGTCCGGAGGTGGTCTGGGCGACGTTCGCGGTGGGGGGTGCGGAAGACACAGGAGTCCGTTTCGGGGTAGCGCGACATGGACCTGTAGCGTCGCGGCGGGCACTACAGGCCTGGAAGTCAGGGGAGACTGCCGTGACAGCGGCTCAACGTGCGGTCAGGCGCAACCCCCGGACCAGGTACGGCCGGCAACATCGAAGGCAGGCCCTCTGTGAGGGGCGTCGACGGTGTCGCAGACCGTCGGTATCGGGCTGCTGGCCCCGGATGACTTCGGGCGGCCGCACGCTTCCGGAGCTTCTCGCTCCCTGGCGACAGGGAGGGTGCTGTGCTTCGCGTGCAAGGGGGAATGCTCTTGGCGGTGCCGCCCATCGCGCGCAGGTAAGGGACTGCGTTGTGGTTCCGTACGACTTGGCATGGCGAACCCCCGGTCACGTGAAGTCGGACCTCATCCACGCCCACTAAACCGACCGCGCGCGTGGTTTGATCGGGATCATGATTCACAGGAGGGCAACGAATTTCAATGTTGATGCACTGGGCACAGTTGAGGTTCGGATAATGAGCGGCAGCCGATCGCAGCGGCTGTCAGCCCGTCCCGTTCGGTCAGTGCTTGACAAGTGGGCTGGTCGGCGCCCTGATGGGGCGCACGATGGGACAGCGTGGAGGCCGGGGCATCCGGCGGGCTGACGTCGTCCGAACGCAACGCAGTGCGGCACAGCACCAGGAGGAAGAGATGCAGGCGGCAAGACAGCGGGGACCTCAGCAGCGAGCGATCGAGACCCGTGCACGGATCCTGCGTGGTGCTGGCCAACTGTTTGCCGACCGGCCCTACGACAGGGTCTCGATCCGCGACATCCAGGATGCGGCGGGCGTGAAGAAGGGTGCCCTGTACCACCACTTCCCCTCGAAGGCGGCCATCGCCGCCGCCGTGGTGGAGCACGGCTTCGTTCAAGAAGCCGCTGTCGGGCAGATCCCGCGGCTGCAGGACATCGTGGACGCCGGCATGGTGCTCGCCTACCGCACGCCTCGGATCTTCGAGGTCCGCGCGGCCTCGAGGCTGGCCACCGAACAGGACCACGAGTTCTTCGGCGCCCTGTGGCGGGGCTACATCCCGCTGGTCGCCGATCTACTGCGGCAGGCCGATGAATTGGGTGAACTGCTGCCCGGCGTGAGCCACGAGGAGACCAGCCGAGTCTGGGTCGCCACGTTCACCGGCCTCGACCTCATGCTCCGCAACGAGCGGACCCCAGGCGTACTGGAGAAGGACATCGCCGCGATGTTCCAGATCCTGGTGCGCGGCGTCGCCACCCCCGAGACCATCAACCGAATGGACATCACGAGCGACCGCGGGGAACGGCTGGTGAAGGCAGCTGCCCTCGAACAGGCGGAGGCACCTGAGGGCCAGCAAGGGGACTGAAGCCCCTCCAGGGGGCCACCCTCACCAGGTTCTGGCATGCGTCACGCCCAGCATCAAACCTGTCACGTGAGGTCGGCCGGCGCAGGCGCCGACCACTCGGCAACGGCACGGGGATCGCCAGTGGCCAACGACGGAAGGCCGCAGAATCGCCCGCTCCGGGTGCGGCGGAACCGGCAGAAGACGATCGCCGCGCATCGCCCGCAACTCACGCGCCGGGAGAGCATCGCACTACGCAAACATTCAGAAATCAGACAGGATTGCGAGAGTCTCTCGCTAAACCGACCAGGTGCGTGGTTTGATCGGATCCTACTCGACCCTGCTCGCCGGGTAAGGCACTCCGCCCGACTCTTGCAGTTGCTCCACGAGTCGGCCTATTCGGGCGTTCCAACGAAAGGGGAGGTAAGTGGATGTCTCCACCCAAGCCAGCCGGGCGCGAATATCAGGTGCTCTTACGGCATTACCGTAAAAGCCGAGCCCGGACCGATATCGGCCTCAAGACCCTCCCGCGGACACGAAACGGACCGAGGCCGCTGCGGCAAGCCGACCTCGACGAGGCTCTGGCAGGAGGCGCCGGCGTCTACCAAAAGTTCGAGTCCGGTGTGCTCGTACCGTCGCCCACATACCTGCGGCGTGTCTGCTTACTCCTTGGTTTCAGCGACGAAGACTATTACCGAGCACACCGTGACCTGTTCCCGGGCAGGAGGCCACCGCATGCGCTGAACCCACGCGACGAGGTATCCGCCCTGTGGCAGCGCATCGTCGACGGCCAAGCCGCCATGTCCTGCGTGATCAAGCAGGACGGTGAGATCGCCGCCTGCAACACGGCTTTCGCTTCGCTGTTCCCGCAACAGTCCAGGCCATCCAACCTTTGGCGGTGGCTGCTCCTGGATACTCGTGCCCGGGACCACGTGCTGACCGACTGGGATACGGCCTGGGCGTCCTACCTATTCGCCCGATTCGAGCTCGCCTCTACCTGCAGCCCTCACGCCCAGCACCTAGCTGATCTCCGTGACGAGGTCGGCGGCGACGATCGCCTGCAGAAGGCCCTCGCCGCGCAGAGCCGGGTCCCGACGGGTTGGGAGGAGGAAACCCTCCCCCTCCACCACCCGCAGCACGGCCCTGGCACCGTGAACACCATGACCGCCCACCTGGATCGATCCCCGGGCGCTCGGCTGATCACAGTCCTGTTCACCTCCGGCCCACCCCGTGACGCGTTGACCCCCGCCGTTCGCGTCGGCATCTGACGCCCGTCACCGCTCCGGCGCCGTCACGTACGCCCGTCGTGTTGCCTCCCTCAAGGCTCGGTCGCAGCCAGTCCCCCACCGAAAGGAAGCGCGTCGTGCTTCGCAGGCTCGTGCCCGCCGACCAGGTCTGGCTCACACACTTCATGGCCATGGAGGATCCTCTTCTTCACTCCCTCGAACTGCACGCTCAGGCCCTTTACCCCTCGCCGATCTACGAGAGTCTCGACTGGCCGGTCCTCGTCACCACCGCCTACCGAGCCTGGGAACGTATCTTCCGCGGCCTACCGCAGCCCATGCGCAACCTGGCGATACGCACAAAGCAGGGAGAACCGTTCTTCCCCGGCGACCCCAACACGGGGTACGTGCTGCGCGACCTGAGCGGCTCCTGCCACACCCCGCTGTACCACCTGAGCGTCACCCCCGAGGACCTGAACGACCTCACCTGCCTGCTCCACCGCCTGCGCTTCGCCCTGAGTAGCGGCGCCGACCTCGAGCTTGTCGACTCGCTCCAGCAGGTTGCAGGCGACATGTCCGTCACCAGGAAAAACGGAACGCCCCCGCCCGCGCGTTGCGTCGAAGACTTTGAACGCGCCCTGAACGTTCTTCACCTGGTACCGGATGACATCCTGCTCTGCTGTATCCCCGACTTGGTCACAGCGGCGAACCAAGGCGTCGTGATGGACGAAACCCAGGAAGCCTCATGCCGCCGCTTCAGCGAGCACATCTCCTTGGCGGTCACGGGCGGCGAACCGTGGGAATTGCTCATGCACCGGGGCATCAACTCCTGACAGCACACCGAATCTGTGACGGCCAGCGAGCCTCCGGAGAACAGCTGACCAGACCAGCAATCTGCCAGCCCCGCCAATTCGGTCGGAGTGATGAGACACCGCTGATCGTTTCCTGTCGGGACGGGATGATCTCGGCCCCCGGGCATGACACCGTCCTGGCACGGGAGTCCGGTCACCCACACCATCTAATCATGGTCGGCAAGGACGAAGTACCGATCAGCCAGTGGGCCGGGCAGGTGAGGCGTGTCCAAGAGCACGACCTGCGGTGATGACTCTGCGGGATGACCGGACGTCAGCGTTCGTCGTGGCAGGGAAGACCGGCGCCTACCATGCCGCACGGGCCGGGGCGCCGCGGCAGGACGTACGACGTCAGTGCCTGTCCTCTTCCGGGACCTGTGCCGGCCGTTGTCGTAGGAGGCTGTAGCCCAGGGTCGTCAGCAGCCGGCGACCCACGTCGTTGACTTCCTCATCCCTGGTCGGTTCGGCGAAGGTTGCGAAGAGTGCAGCGGACGCGGACGCGGCCATCTGCGCACGGGGTTACAGATGGTTGGGCCAGGTCTCGCTGTGCACGACGCGGGCGCGTTCCAAGTTCGCGGGCCTGCCGCTGGTGACGTGGGTGATGGCGTGGCACGTGACCTCGGTGTGGGTGATGACAGCATCAACCGAGAGCGGCGTCCCGGTGCCCGACGGCGCCGCACCGAAGTCACCGACGAAGTCGGCCTGGACGACGTCGTATTCGGCGTCGAGGCGGCGTTCGTACTCCAGCGTGAAGACGCCGTTGTGGATGGCACCCTGCGCGCTAACCCGGTCGCCGAACGGATCGATCACGCCTGTGGCGTCGGCCTCCTGGACGACGAGCACTATTCCGTCGGGTGCGCCTCCCTGGTCGTCGACGTAGTCGACCGTGCCATCCGCGAAACTCGGGATTGCCTCGGTGAGCGGCCAGCCTTGTGCCGTGCTGCTCTCCGCTCATGTCTGGTTGGCTACCCCGGTGACCAGGCGCGTGCGGTATGGGCCAGGGTCCAGCGCGAGCTGCGGTGTGGAGAAAGGGGCGGCTTGTCACATGGGGCGCTTCGCAGTGGCCAGTACACCAAGGACGCCGTGTACACACTACAGAATCAAGTCATAGAAATTTTCAGTTGTACCTGGCACTGTATCGGGCATACTAGGGGAAGCGCATATCGCGTTCAGGTGCAGAAGGCCCCGGCAATCCCGCCGGGGCCGTACTGCTCTCCCGGGCTTCGATCAGGCGACGGGTGCAAGTCGGCCCGACTTTTTGGGGGGCCGCTTCTGGTAATTCGGAACCTTGATCGGTGGCAGCGTGCCGTTGATGACAGCCCTGCCCAAGGTGGTGCCCATCTCCTGCTCGCTGGCGTATCCAGCGATGGCCGGGTTGAGTGAGTAGCGGTGCCCACGGCCGGGCCGAATGACCAGACCGCGGTCGGACAACAGCGCCATCGCACGGCTGACCACCGAGGGCAGGATGTCGAGTTCCTCGGCGATCTCGGCCTGGGTGACGGGGACGGCACCGCCCGGCTGCTGCTTGCCCACCATGACGGCAAGCACATTGACCGCCGTGGGCGTCAGCTCCAGGCGAGGCAGCATAGCGAACAGATCCGTGGCCATCAGCATGTGGCTCGCTGGTCCTTTCGTCAGGCCTGGTCGAGAGGGAACAGGTGCAGTTCGTCAGGGAAACCGTCGAGGTCCAGGCTACGCAGTTCCCCCAGCAGGGCGGCGTGGGTGTCGCCATTACCGTTGTACGCGATCGTGGGGTTCAGTTGGTACTGCCCCCGCTTAAGCTTACGCACCAAGTTCATCTCGCACAGAGCGTTGAGCGCTGGGCCGACACTGGTCCGACCTGCACCAATCTCCTCTGAAAGTTCCTGTTGCGTGGCTTGGATGAGTCCCCTCTCCTGCCGGCCGATGAGATTCGAGAGCACCGCAGCCTGAAGTTTGGTGATCCGCCCGCTCATCAGGGCTTGAGGCAGAACGTGCCGGGCGAAGAAGTTTGAAACCAGGCTGTACCCGTCCTTGCCGAGCATGTCGTGCGGAGCACGACGGTAGAAGACCGTCCTGGCCTCGTACACCCGGCTCGGCAGCGTCCCGGCATAACGGTGAGCGATCTCAGCAGCCAGATCAGTGTGGTGTTCATGCCCGGCTGGCTGCAGTGGTGCTGGAGAGGGTGACCCTCTGCGACGAAGCGGGCGGGCAGGTTCTGGCACCGGCATGATCCTTTCGCGTTCAGGTAAGCAGCACACTAGCGAAAACTTCGCACCAGTGCGATGAATGCTTCGCCGTGTCGCGAAGTTTTTGTCGGCGGCCACCGACATTCCCGAGAGACCTCCGAGTCGATCACGTCACGCTGCCACCACCCGAGCACTTCGCACCGTTGCGAAGCCGGTCCACAAACTTCGCAACGGTGCGAAGTTTGTGGAAGAAGTGTCTGGCGCAATGGCACCTTGGCAACGCCGATATGTCGGCGAAGACCGACATTTGCATATGTAAACCAGCAGGTCAGAAGCCTGAATCGCTGCCAAACCTCTTACTAAAAAGTTGCTCACCATCGTGGCTGGGCAATGGTCCCCGCCGATGTCTTATGGTTTGTCTCCGATATACCGTGTGACGCCTTTGCCAGGATCGAACCACAGTGACCACAATCATCTGGCTCGACCGAGTTCAAACTGATAAACGCTGTTCTGGACACTCCTGGCCCCAGTACAACCTCAGCACCAGGTTCGGGGGCAACTGCTCAGGAGGCCCCCCTGGGCCTCTGGTGCGCGTAGGGAGCTTGCGACCGGAGCGCAGAGCAGGCGGCAGCTCTGGCGGGTCCAGCGCCGCCTGGGCGCTGGCGCGGGGTCCAGGGCCGGCGTGAGGCCCTGGGATCACGATCCGCAGCAATAGTCGATGAGAACCCACAACCATCTCCGCCGCCGGTTGACCACCGCAGGTGCAACCCAAACCCCCGGGGCAAGTCCCTGCTCCAACAAACCGGCCACCTGCCACCACCGGGAACGACCCGATACCGTACCGATGAAGATCTTGCGGATGGAGCTGGTCAGCCCGGCGTGGACGTCGGAGATCACGAGCTGGGCCCCGGTCAGGCCGCGGATGCGCAAGGAGCGTAGGAAACCGGTCCAGAACACGGCTTCCTCGCTGTCGCCGACGGCGAAGCCGAGGATCTCGCGGCGTCCGTCAGCACTGACGTCGGTGGCGATCACCACGGCCTGAGAGACCACCCGGTGGTTGACCCGGGCCTTGCAGTAGGTAGCGTCCAGGAACACATACGGGAAGGTGGTGTGGCCCAGCGGCCGCTCACGAAACAGCCGGATTTCCTCGTCCAGGCCCGCGCAGATCCGTGAGACCTCCGACTTGGAGATGCCGCTGTCCGCGCCGAGGGCCTTGACCAGGTCGTCGACCGCGCGGGTGGACACCCCGTGCAGGTAGGCCTCCATCACCACGGCGAACAGGGCCTGGTCGATGCGTCGGCGGCGCTTGAGGAGGGAGGGGAAGAACGAGCCGGCCCGCAGTTTGGGGATCTGCAATTCGATGTCGCCGGCCGCGGTGGTCAGCAGCCGCTCGCGGTGGCCATTGCGCTGTGTGGTCCGTTCCGGGGTGCGCTGATGCGGGGCCGCACCGATCACCGCGGTTGCCTCCGCCTCGATCAATGCCTGCAGCACGGCCTGCAGGGCGCGGCGGATCACGTCGTCACTGTCCGATGCGCGCAGTGACTCCAACAGGGCAGACTGGTCGAGAGCCATCGTGTGCGTCCTTCGCGTCGAGAACCTTGGTCGGATCTCGCTGACCGTCACACGATGGCCCGCCCCACGCCAGGGGCCTCACCAAGACCATCCCAGAGTTACGCCACTCCAAGAGACCCGATCCCGACGCTGCCATAGTGTGAAACCTCAAGGCATCGCCGACCCGCAAGGAAACCCTGTGGATCTGCCGCGCCCTGCCTGCCCGTACCCACGACCTCACGACGGCCCGTAGCCGGCGCATTGTGACCATGCCTCAATCGCTGAGCCCCATCTCCCGGCAAGCACGCTGCAGCCCAAACGCCTGTCGTCGACAATCAAAACCATCCTCATCCGGCCGAGGTCCGCGAAACCGGATCGAGCTCGCAAGCAGAAACGGCGAAAACATCACGAAGAGGATGTCTACCTGTCAATGACTGCTATTAGTGCTCGCTCTGAAGCGATGGGGTGGTCTCGCTGTTCACCGTCATTCGACGGGCAGGACTATCCCGAGTTCAAGCATCGCAGGAGAGGCGGGGCCGCCTTCGGAGCGCTGCGTCTTGTAGCCCTTCACCTGCGGCCTGATGGTGCGCGGGTCAACCGCCTCAGAAGGCGCTCCGGTGGCGTAGAGTCCTTGGGGCTGTTGGTCACGGTCGTGGGGAAGCAACCAGAAGACACGGCGGCGGAAGGTACCAGAGGCCCGAGAGGGCTTTGCATCCTTGCCAAGAACCGCGTAGCCGACCATGCGGCCGTCGCGATGGTAAGCGGGTTTGCCTCGGCGCGAGGGCAAACGATCCAGAGATTGGCGAACGTAGTCGAGTTCCGTGGGGTCTTCAAGCCACACGAGTTCAGTCTCGTGTGCGAGTTCCTCAGGGTCGATCAGCGCGCTCACGGCCGCCGCTCCTCACTAGCCAGGTCGGTCATCAGGCCAATGCCCGGATAGTACTTACGTGAATTGGACAGGACCATCTCCTTCGGTGAGGCCATACCCAGGGTCTCACGGACTCTGGCGGCAAACGCGCGGGCGGAGACAGGGTTGGCTCCTTCAAAGCCACACCAGCGGGTGTAGGCGCCGTACAGCTGAGCTTGTTCGGCCCGTAGGCCGTCCCCGATCTTGCATGCTTCGGTCAGGAAGCGCCCTACGTGGTCTTCGGTCTCGGCGTAAGCGGTGGTCGCGACCTGAACCCGGTCCGGGCCAGCGAGGTCCTTCTCGCCGGTGAAGTAGCGACGAGCGCCGTCGACAAGCCAGGCCAGGATGCCGGGACCTTCCTCACGCACCAACACACTTGCCAGGTTGTCGATCTTGCGTTCCTCGGGTACCACCCGCTCGAACGGGATGAGACGCATACGGCGCCAGAAGGCGAAGCCGCCGGTGTTGACCTCGGGGCGGTGGTTGCCCAGCAGCCACAATTTGTGGGTGGGGTGGAAGGAGAAAAAGTCCTGCCGCATGCGGCGAGCCTTGAGTTTGTCGCCTCCCGTGAGGAGTTTGACACGGGCTTCGTCGAAACGGTCGCCAGGCTTGAGCTCGGAACAGACGATGATGCGACGGCCGTGGAGCTCGGCAAGATCGGTCGGGTGCCCTTCAAAGACCTTTGCCATCAGGAATCCGGGCGGGGCTGCGTCGGCGTAGTCGCCCATCAGCTGCAGCATGACGTCCAGCAGCACGCTCTTGCCGTTCTTACCGTGTCCGTACAGAAACGGCATCACCTGGGCTCCGACATCGCCACTGATCGAATAGCCGAGGAGGATGTGAAGGAAGTCCGCAGTACGCAGGCCCTCCGCATCGGTGCCGAACGTGTCGTCCAGGAACCGCTGCCAACGCGGTGTGGGCATGGATTTTGGGGCCACAGTGGTGGAACGGGAATGGTGCTGGGTGGCCGGGTCAGGGGGGATCAGCGCTCCTGTGCGGAGGTCTACCACGCCTTCGGGCGTACATAGAGCGTAAGAATCGGCGTCCAGCAGGTTAGCGTTCATAACCATGCCCGGTGATGCCTTGGCCTGCATCAGCAGAGCGTTCATGCCAGATGTGGATAGAGCTCGGCGACGGTGTCGGCGCAGGTCGGCGCTGGTGTAGTTGCCCGTGGGGTCGTTTGTCGCGATGGCTTCGGCCATCTCTCCGACAGCCCAGAGCACCGTGTCTTCCTCGTCCAATTGCCAACGGTGCCCCGCCCAGCGATACCAGCCCAAGCCCGGTACGTGCCGGTAGTCGTGCCCGTAAAGGTGGACGAAGAGCTTGGCGTTGCCTCGGTCACTGAGGGAATCCGGGAGAAGCCCGTGGGCAGTTGCCGGCTGGAAAGTGATAGGCGTAGGCGAGACCTGTGCTGGGAAGCCCGGAATGGAGAGTGCTTCCGGGACCGGAGCCGCGAGGATTTGCTGGGCCGCGGCCGACGCGTCGAATTCGCCCGTTCCTGGCTCGGTCGGCGTCATGAGGTTTGTCCTTCGAGGTGGAGCGGTCGCCGAGTGCCGGCATCGAGTCCACTACGGATGATCTGTGCACAGCGCCGTGCCTGGCCCGGGCGAGCGTACAGCGCGGCATCCATGAGTATCCGCTCTGCGGCGGTGGCGTTCAGATAACCGCCGGCCGCCAGTCCCCCGACGGTGTACGCGGCGCGGTTGAGCTTCTCGGAGAATCCAGCGCCTTCGGTGGCCTGAGCGCAGGCGGTTACGTCAGCGAGGACCGTCTCCAAGACCCGGGCGGCCCGGTTACGACCACCACCACCAGCTGCGATAACAGCTTGGCGAGCTCGCTGAGGAACAGGCTGGGGAGAGAGCGGGCGCCGCGGCTCTGGAATATCGAGGTGACCTGTCCGTACGAGTTCGTTGGCCAGCCACTCCGGCAGCGGGGCTGGGACCCGGGCTTGGCCGATGCGCGTGTAGGTACCGACGGACGTAGTGGTTCCGGGGGCGATGATGTAACCGCCTTCAGCACGGACATCGACCTGCCAAGCCAAAGCGCGCCCGCTGCTGGACCCGGTGGAGCACAGGAAACGATATGCGGCATCAGCGCTGTACCAGATGTGCAAGCCACCTGACGGGGTTCTGACGCGGAGCGTGCCCTCGTCAGAGCACGGGTCGGGTTGGCCGCGCAAGGCCGCAAGCAGGGCGAGGGTATGAAAGCCGTGACTCAGGCCGGTTAGGTCGACCTGGTCATGGATGGGGATCCCAGGCAAGAGCCGATCCCGCTCTGGAAGGGGTTTGGGATGGACATCGACATCCAGGACCACAAGCCCGGCCGGCCCACAGGCGACTCCCACACCAAAACGGGGATCAACAGCCCACCAAGCGTCGAGCCGGCCAGGGTCCGTGGTCGCAGCGCGGAAACCATGGCACCAGCGACCAGCAGTAATACACGAACAGCCACTGTGGGTATGCCGCCGGTCCCGGCATGCCCCGCAATTGGCAGCGGGAGTCTTACGACCGGGAGCGAGCGGCAGTACCGGCCAGCCTTGGGCAGCACACCAGCGGGCAAAAGTGAGCGTGCCTGAGCGCTGCTCGTAGCGGCCGTTCTCAGCCAGGCTCGGGGGCACGGCATCCTTCCGGTTCGTTCAGTCGCTTCGAGATCCGAGCCGAGCAGACAGGCGAGGAGGAGAAGAACTCCTGGTCAGCTGGCTCGTGAGCGGTTCGGAGCGACCGAAGCGACTCAACATCCAAACAGGGTCAACATAGATTAGCGAAGGACGGATCGGCGGTGTGCCACACCGACCGAAGCAGGATGTTGTCCCCTGCTCAAGTCGGGGCGGAGCGATCGAAAGATGCTTCGGTCGCTCGTCTTGTAGCGACAAAAGTCCAGGTCAGGAGGCTCTTGGAGCGTGTCAGCGACTGAAGCGACCGAAGCTCTGGTATATGACGCGCACACGCACGCGCAGGAATGTCGTCATAGTTCCAATGCTGAGTCGCTTCAGTCGCTGTCTTCGAGCTCTACCCCGCCTGACCTGGTCTTTTACCAGAGACCGAGAAGCAGCTACTGTCCAGCGACTCAAGTTGGCACGCCGTCCCCTTGTGGGAAGGAGGGAGACCGGCTGAAGGTGACAGGAGGCGTTTTGCGGCCTCGGTCGCTGCGAGACAAGCGCAGCTCACGAAGTACGACACCTCTCTACCAGCGACCGAAGCGACTCAAGGTGGGTACTGCCTTTGCTGACTGTGTGTGTCAGCGGCAATCCCACGCTCCGGTCGCTTCAGTAGCTGGCTTCCGGCGTCGACGTGCTGCCGTCAGGCACGACCTCTGTCGGTCGGTGAAAAGTGAGCCCTCCCGTGATCGGGCTGACAACAGGCGCTTTTCACCGTGTGGAGGCACGTCAGTCGAGGAGATTGCTTGGTGGAGGAGTTGGCCGGGCCGTGGCAGGCCGCTGTCGAGGGTCGCCGTCACGGCACACGTGGTGGGGCAAGGAAGCGTGCGGCAGGGGCAGGCGCCGCGTGTCCCGCGTCAAGTAACTGGCAGGTTTTCGGGTTCGGGAAAGTTGGGGACGAGAGGGTCGGCGGCGCCGGTGTGGACGTCGTGGGGGCGGTTCCAGGCGAGTGCCTCGTGGGGCCGGACGGTGTTGTAATCGGTCCGGTAGTCCTCGGCGTGGCGGACCAGGTCGAGGGCGTCGGGTATCTCCTCGAGGAACAGCTTCTCGTACTTCAGCGAGCCGAAGCCGCGCTCGCGTGAGCCGGTCTGCCCTGGCGTTCGGACCCGGGTGCGGACGTGCCGCAGCTCGGGGCGGGTGGCGATGAATGCCTCGAAGCGGAACGAGCGGAACGGTCCGCCGTTGTCGGTGACGATCGTGACCAGCGGCTGCACCGCGCCGTCGGCGTCGCGTGGGGCGAGGTCGGCAAGCGGCCTGCCGGCCAGCAGCGCGGCCTCGGCCAGGGCGAGCTCGACGGCGGCGATCGCGTCGTGCTGGTTTGCGGTGGGCGAGATGTGCCAGCCCAGTTCGTACTTCGACCAGTAGTCGCGGCAGCCGGCCAGCCGCCAGGTGCCGCCGGCGGTGGTCTCGAACTCGGAGAAGTCGAGTTGCCAGACCTGGTTCGGGCCGATCGGCTCGGTGGCGAACGCCGCTTTGCGCCGCGCCGCGAGTTGCCGACGTTCGCGCTGGTAGTTCGCCTCCAGTAGAAGGCCCTCGTCGCGCAGCAGCCGCAGCACGGTGGCCTGCGAGACGTGATGGCCGTCCCATCGGCACATCGCCCACACCTTGCGATGCCCCCACGCCGGATGCGCGAGCGCGTGCCGACGTGCGGTGTCCCGGACCTGCTCGCGGGCCGGACGCGGCCACGACCCCCGCGGCTCGGCGTCGCGGCGGGCACGGGCCTGATGGCGGCGCCAGGTCCGCTCGGGCACGCCGATCAGACGGCAGAACCTCGCGGTCGGCATGCCCGCATCGATGCGGATCACCTAATGGCGTTGCAAGCGGGGCCCAGAAGCCGGGAGACCCATGGATCACGGCGACCTTCGAGTCCTTCCTCGAGACCGGTGCGAGCGCTGACGGAGCCCCGCTGCATCGCCTAGCGTCGCCCTGGTCGAAGCGGGTGGCATCCGTGGATGCCCGTGAACCGTCGAGTTCTCCCTGGCGACGAGGAGCCGCCCACTTGCAGCCTTGGGCACAGACCGCTTGTCAGATGTCGGACCCGACGAGTCCTTCCATTAGGGCGAGGCAAACCCGAGGCGGACCTGCATGACGAGACCAGGACCGGCGAAGGGAAACGTGAATGAGGGTGACCTGCGGCATCGACTGGGCCGACGACCACCATGACGTGGCGCTGGTGGACGAGCGCGGCCAGGTGCTGGCACAGCTGCGCATCGGCGACGATCCGGCAGGGCTGGCCCGGCTGCTGGAGGTGCTGGCCGACCACGGAGACTGCGATGGCGCGATGATCCCCGTCGCGATCGAGACCAACCACGGCCTGCTGGTGGCCACGCTGCGGGCGACGGGCCGTCCGGTCCATGCGATCAACCCGCTCGCTGCCGCCCGCTATCGTGAGCGATCGGCTCCTTCCCGGTCCAAGTCCGACCGGGCCGACGCGATTGCCCTGGCCAACATCCTTCGCACCGACGCCGACCAACACCGCCGCTTGCCGGACGACAGTGACCTGGTGCGCGCAATCGCGGTCCTGGCCCGTGCTCACCAGGACACTGCCTGGGCCATCCAGCAGTTGTCGAACCAAGTCCGTTCGCTGCTGCGAGAGTTCTTCCCCGCGGCACTCACCGCGTTCGCCGGGCTGTCCAACGGCGGACTGACCCGGCCGGACTCCAGAAACTGGCGCTTCCAGTTCCCGACCGACTGCTCGGACACCTTCGCCCGCCGCGCGGCCTCGGCAACGGTCATCTCACCGGCCAGGATCGACAGAACGATCCGGACCTTCTCCTCCGGCGGCACCGCCGGCGGTCTCACCATGATCGATCAGACTCCTTCACGGGACAGGACCCGCAAGAAACGAGCCCTGCCACAAAGTCTGACGCGGGACACCGAAACGCACCCAGGGTACCGTCCTGTGCTTTGCGATGTCACCGAAGACTCCACTCCCCCACCGCATTGAACCGAATGGCCGCCAACGAACAGGGTCGTCCCACGACATGGCGTAGGGGATTATGCGCTGCACCTTCGGGTACGAGGCTCATGGTGGTGTAGACGCGTCAGCCTGCGAAGTCCGTCAGCGAGGGGTTAGTTCCTGGCTGGGCGGAGCTACTGATTCGGGCTTGGCGGATTCCGGTGCCTTGATTCTCAAAACTCTCCCTGCGGGAGCCCGCCAGGAGCAGCAAGGGGATTCCTTGTCTGATACTCGAGGTTGAGTCGATTGGCAGTAGCCGTTTGGCGTCGCTGTCGGCTGTGCGAAGCCTCGAGAACAAGTCGGGCAAGCGACGACAGCTCGAGAAGGCCAATTCACCTATCACCTGTCAAGCAGGTGACGTAGCTCTGACTACCGAGTAGTGTGGTGATGTGATTCATGCATTCCCTTGTGGGACGCTAGCCCTGGACTTGCTGGGAACCCTACGTGAGCGACGCAACCCCGTACCGAAGGAATGGCTGGGAACCCCCAAGCTCCTTGATTCCTGGTTTGTTGAGTCCGGGCTGATGGACCGAGAGCCCGGCTCCGACGCGTCGGACTTGGCGGCGACGCTGGCCCTGCGGGAGTCGGTTTACGCATTGGTTGAGGCGCGGCTCGCCGGCAGGGGGCTCCCCGCGGAAGCAGTTGCGGTGGTAAATCGACATGCCGAACAGGTCCCCGTGTTGGCACAGTTGGGCCCCAGAGGCGCGAGTCGCTCCGGCTCGGCGTCGCAGGGCCTAGCGGCTATTGCCCGCGAAGTGGTTGAGATTATTGGGGGCCGAGATGCGGAGCTGCTGCGTGAGTGCGGACGCCCAGAGTGTACGCAGGTCTACCTTGATCGCTCTCGGGGCGGCCGTCGAGAGTGGTGCGCAATGAGCACTTGCGGGAACCGGGTGAAGGCGGCTGCCTTTCGGGCGCGCCGCCGCAGTCTGGCGGAAGTGTGATGGAGTGAGACCGCCTCGACATCCATGAGCAACGACGAGTGGCCCTCGGTTGGTGGACTACAGCAGAAGAAGTCCAGCTGGAACCTGCCAGCGGCCTGGCACATCGCCCTACCAAGGGCTTCGTCAAGACCGGGGCCCGTACGGGTCTTCGGTGCAACTCCCCGTGCCCCGCAGGCGGGGCTCTGAGCTGCCTGTCGAGCGGTTTGGAGGAAGCTGCGGCATGAGGGTGGGGTTCCGTATACGCGGAGGAGGGCTGATCAAGATCCCTTGTTGTTACGGAGCCACCTTGTCCGTCGAAGCCGGATCATGTCCGTCTGTTCGGTCAGGACGGCGCCGACCAGGCGGATCAGGGTGGTGCGGTCGGGGAAGGTGCCGACCACGTCGGTGCGGCGGCGGATCTCCTTGTTCAGTCGTTTCTGCGGGTTGTTCGACCAGATCTGCCGCCAGTTCTCGCGCGGGAAGGCGGCAAACGCTGGCATGTAGTGCTGGGCGGCTTTGGGAAACCTCTTCTCCAGGGCGTCCGGGACCTGCTTCATCTGGGCTTGGGCGGCGTCTGCGTCGGGCTGTTCGAAGACCGTCCGCAGCAGCGCCGGCCCTGGTGTCCCACTCGCGCGGGCGATATCCGTTGCGCTGGTTGACGCGTTCGTCGCTGACCTGCCCGTATTCGGCGTTGCACAGCGCATCGGCCTCCGCGGACATGAGCGCGTCGGCGAACGTCTTGACCATCGCGCGCAGCAGATCGGGACTCGCCGCAGCGAGGTTCTCCTCGGCGAGGACGTGCAGGGGCAGACTGTCAGGTGCGGTCATCGTGCTGATCTCCTTCGAGGCTTCGACACTTCGAAGATCAGCCGGTGGCCGTTCGTCTATGCGGGCACCAACCCGGACGCCGGAGCAAACCCCCGCATCAGGTCCAACCCGCTACACCACTTCCAAGGACGCAACCGTCCTCGCCGTAGGTGTTCTGTGTGGCTGGTGGATCTCGCCTTCGTGTCCTGCCATCAGCACCCGCAGCGGCTAGTCATTGCTGTCCGTGTTGCCGCGCGTATGGCTGCGCTGTGAGGTCAGGATGACCAGGAAACGCGGTCCGGTTTGCGTGTCCTTGTGCGCGAGGAGAGTGGCGACGGCGGTCGGGCAGCGATCAGTAGAGTCGGGCCGTCCGTTCAGCTTGACGATGATGTGGCGGACTTCGACGACCAGCAGGCCCGGGTTGAATCGGCCTCGGAGTGCCCTGAATTGCCGGGACGTCAGCTGGTGCGCGGTCGCCCAAGTATTGTCTGGGGCGCTGATGGCCACCCAGCCGGTCCGGATCTTTCCTCGAACTCCTCGATGGCGACCGAGTTTCGGCAGTCGATGAGTCCGCCGGCGTAGATGAGGAGGTCGGTCAGGGAGCGCCGGGCCCCGGATGAGTACGCGCCATCAGCTTCCGGGCGGACGCCGCCGACGATGCGGTAGGCGACTTGGCTGTCGATCTTCCGGCGATTGTGTAGGAGCGGCTTCCGAGGAAGAAGTGCCCTTGCAGGTGCAGTCCCGTAAAGAGTCTGTGCTGACCAGGGAGGCTCCAGGGAAATGACCTGTCCGGCACCCCTCAGTTGACTGTCCTGGCGTGGCAGCCGTGCGAGGGCCAGCCACTCTTCGACGAGACGCACGGGTGTTCCGTCTCACCGAAGTTTGACCGGTGCCCTGCGTTTGCGGCTGTTGAGGCTGCGAGGGGGGGCGATGGTGGCTACACCTGCGCGGGCAAGCGGTGATGAGGCCCCGCGTACCCTAGCTGGGCCCTGACCTGCAGTGACTGCTACGCGTCGGGGGTGCCGTCCTCGGTCGTGATGTCGACGGCTGTCCCCTGTACGGCGGTCATGCCGAGAAGCCTCCCGAGGAATCAGCGGCGGGAGGCTGGTGCCATCGGCGCGGCATGCACGTCTCAT
>NZ_JBEZXR010000095.1:0-29213 GCF_040638135.1 Streptomyces sp. NPDC026673
GCGGAGCTTCAGGTAAAAACCCCAAGCAGGCCCTCGCTCGTTGTCGAGAATCTCCTGCCACTTCGTCTTGGATCGCGGCTTCTGCTTCAGGAAAGAGCCGGCTTCGCCAGCCGCAGGTCCGGGAAGCGCCGCAGCAGCTCCCGGAAGGCCACCTGGAGCTCCATGGTCGCCAGGGGCGCGCCGAGGCAGTGGTGGCCGCCCCATCCGAAGGTCATGTGGGGCGTGTTGACGCGGTCGAAGTCCAGCTCGTCGGGGCGCTCGAACTTCGCGGGGTCGCGGTTCGCCGTCAGGTAGGACACGTGGACGACGTCCCCGGCCCGGATCAGGACACCGCCCAGCTCCACGTCCTCGATGGCGATCCGCGGGATGCCGACGCCCTTGCGGAACGGGATGTGCCGCAGCATCTCCTCGATGGCCTGCGGGATGCGGTCCGGCCGCTCGCGCAGCAGGGCCAGCTCGCGCGGCCGGGTGAGCAGGGTGTAGGCGATGTTGCCGATCTCGTTCGACGTGGTGTCCTGGCCCGTGATGAGCAGGACCATGGCCATGACGGCGAGTTCCTTGTCGTTGAGGATCTCGTCCCCGTCACGAGCCGTGGCCAGCACGCTGACCAGGTCGTCGCCCGGGCGGGCGCGCCGCTCGGCGGTGAGCTTGCCGAAGTACTCCCGCAGATAGGCCTTGGAGTGGACGGCGTTGTCCCGGTTGTCGGGGCTGAAGTCCATCATGGTGCGGGCGTGGCCCCGCAGCTCCCAGCTGTCCTCGTCGGGGATGTCGAGCACCTCGCAGATGGCGGCCAGCGGGAGCGGCGCCGCCAGGTGCTCCACGAGGTCGGCCGGGGAGCCGCTCTCCTCCATGCCGTCGAGGAGTTCGGCGACGACCCGCTCGATGCTGGGGCGCATGTGCTCGACGTTCCGCGGGGTGAAGCCCTTGGAGACGAGGGAGCGAAGCCGGCTGCTGTCCGGCGGGTCCATCACGTTGATGGCCTCGTCCTGGACGATCGGCTCCGGCGTCATGCGGGGGAAGTCCTTGCCGACGACGGCTGCGCGGCTGAAACGCCGGTCGGTCGTCACCGTCCGCACGTCCTCGTACCGCGTGACGAGCCAGGCCTCGCCCTCACCGTGCGGCAGCTTGATGCGGGAGATCTTCTCGCTCTCCATGAAGTGCTTCAGCTGCGGGTCGAACTCGAGGGCTTCGGCGAAGTCGAAGGGGCAGTTGTGCGCGGAGGAACCGGATTCCATGCGAGTACTCCAGTGCGCCTGGGCGTCGGGGGGACATATCACAACCAATCCCCCGCGCGCGCAGGTGACCACTGCAGGCAGCCCATCCGGGCGACCCACGGACCGGGTGGGCGTACCGGCCGTCGAGCCGGGGCGGCACGCGGTCGCCGAGCGGCGCGGCCGCTTGGCGACCGGCCCGCGCCGCCCTCGCCTCGCACACCTCGGCGCCGGACCGCGGCTGACACGGCGGCAGGCCGGCGAATGCCGTGACCGCGCCGGGTGTGGTCGGTACGGCTCGGTCGCCGCGCGTCTCCGGCGCGGCGAGACGGGGCCGTCGCCGCCGGCCGTACGCGCTTCCGCCCTCCCCCGCGTGATCGTGTGTCACACGGGGGAGGGCGGGGGTGCCGCGCCCTCGACGTCACGGGACGCGGCACCCTTCTCCGTCGCACGGCCGTCAGTAGTAGTGGCGGCGCCCGGCGACCGCGTGCCCCATGGCACCCAGGACCCAGAGCACCAGGCCGATGACCACGAGGATGACTCCCAGGGTCCACAGGATGGAGATTCCGGTGAGGAATCCGATGATGAGCAGGATGATGCCGAGGATGATCATGATGTTCTCCCTTGCGCGGCCCCGGTTGCCTTGACCGTGTACCGGGCCGGTGGTGCTGCGGATGCGAACCCCGGGTCGGCGAACGCCCGGGGCGCGGTCGGGTGCGGCCTCCCTCACGCGGGAGCGGCCGTCGATGCCGCGGCGCCCGGCCGCCACTTGCGGGCGGCCGCACGCGGGGCCCCGCGGGCCCAGGCCCGACCGCCGGCCGCCGCGTTCCCGGTGCGGGCACACCTCTTGTCGACGGTACGGGCGGCGGTCTCCTTGACTCGTCGCTCGCTCTCACCCGGGTCCGGCGCGCGCTTCTTGATGCGCTCGTCGTGCCGTTCGCCTGTGCGGTGGGGACCTGTCGGCATCGCGTTCACCCCCATTCCTCTACACGTCGGCTACCCAGGTCCCGGCAGATCATGGCCACTTGTTTTCACAGGACCGACACAAGAAGCGCGAGTGTCCCGGTGAGAGCGCTCTCAGCAGGCCGGACGACTTCGAAGGGTGGACACCCCGCGACTGCGGAGGTGCGAACCGATCTCCCAACCCGCGCTATTTGACGTGGACTTCAGCCAAGGGCCGCCGCCCCGGACGCCCGCACCCCCCGTCGGAACGTCCACACAGTGAAGGCACGCAACCCGTCCCGACTTCTTTTGTTCCATGTATTGACCGCGTTCCCCCCTGGCGGGAAGGTGTTCCCGCGCCCTGAGAGCGCTCTCAGAACGCCGGACCGCTCACGTCCGGCGTGGCGCCCACCCGCCCCGTACCCTCCCCCGGCATCGAGGAGGCACCACACCCGTGTCCGCGCGAACGAGCACCGGTAGGCGGTACGCCGCCAGACCGTTGACCCTGATGGTGGCCGCCGCGGCCACCGCGACCGCGCTCTGTCTGGGCCTGCTCGGCTCGGCCAAGGCCGCCGTCCCGACCGCTCCGTCCGGCTGGACCACCGTCTGGAGCGACGACTTCAGCGGGTCCGCCAACACCCTCCCGTCGAGCGACAACTGGATCATCGACACCGGCACCAGCTACCCCGGCGGCGCCGCCAACTGGGGCACCGGCGAGGTGCAGACCTACACCTCCAACACCGCGAACCTCCGTCAGGACGGCTCGGGCAACCTGCGCATCACCCCGATCCGGGACGGCTCCGGCAACTGGACCTCCGGCCGCGTCGAGACGCGCCGCAGCGACTTCGAACCCCCCTCGGGCGGCAAGCTGCGCATCGAGTCCCGCATCCAGATGCCGAACGTCACCGGGGCGGCCGCCGCCGGCTACTGGCCGGCCTTCTGGACGCTGGGCGCGCCCTATCGGGGCAACTACTGGAACTGGCCGTCCATCGGGGAGTTCGACCTGATGGAGAACGTCAACGGCGTCAACCAGGTCTGGGGCACCCTGCACTGCGGCACCAACCCCGGCGGCTACTGCAACGAGACCAGCGGCCTCGGCGCCACCCGGACCTGTCCCGGCAGCGCCTGCCAGGGCAACTTCCACACCTACGCCTTCGAGTGGGACCGCAGCGTCAGCCCCCAGCAGCTGCGCTGGTACGTCGACGGCGTCCAGTTCCACTCGGTAAACGCGAGCCAGATGGACGCGTCCACCTGGAACGCGGCCACCGGCCACGGCCACTTCATCCTGCTCAACGTCGCGATGGGCGGGGCCTTCCCCGACCCGGTGGCCGGGTACAAGACGCCGACCGCCTCCACGGTCTCCGGTGTGCCCATGCTGGTCGACTACGTCGCCGTCTACAGCTCCGGCGGCGGCAGCACGCAGCCCCCGACCTCGCCCCCGCCGACCGGCGGCACCGGCAGCGCGTACGGCACCCTCCAGGCCGAGTCCTACGGTCAGCAGTCCGGCACCACCGTGGAGACCACCACGGACACCGGCGGCGGGCAGAACCTGGCGTCGCTCGCGAACGGCGACTGGGCGCTCTACCCGGGCGTCGACTTCGGGACGACGGCGGCCCGGCAGTTCAAGGCGCGGGTCGCCTCCGGTGCCGCGGGCGGCGTCAGCGGTCTGGTCGAGGTACGGCTGGACAGCCGGAGCAACGCCCCGATCGGCAGCTTCTCCGTGGCCAACACCGGGGGCTGGCAGAACTGGAGGACGGTCCCGGCCAACATCTCGGGCGTCACCGGCAAGCACGACGTGTATCTCACGTTCACCAGCGGCCAGCCCGCGGACTTCGTGAACGTCAACTGGTTCACCTTCAGCACCACATGACCCAGCGCCGTCCGCGGCGGCCCACGGCCGGACCCCCGGCCCGGCCGCCGCGGGCGGCCGCGTTCCCCCGGCGCCCGGTCGGAGGTCGCGGTCAGGCGTCGGGGTCAGGGGTCCCGGGGACGCGCGATGAGGAGTGCCACATCGTCACGGTCCGCGGGGTGGCGCAGCGCCGCGAGGAGCCGATCGCAGGTCTCCTCCACCGACTCGTCCGGCGCGTCCAGGAGGCGCAGGAGGTCGTCCAGGCGCTCGTCGATGGCCCGGTCGCGGGTCTCGACCAGCCCGTCGGTGTACAGGACGAGCCGGTCCCCCGGGCCCAGTCCGACGGTGGTGCTCTCGAAGGGCACACCACCGACCCCCAGCGGGATGCCGGTGGGCAGTTCCAGCAGTTCGGGACGCTTGCGGGCACGCACCACGACCGGCGGCAGATGGCCCGCGTTCGCGAGCCGGCACACTCCGCGCCCGGGCTCGTAGACCGCGTAGACGCAGGTCGCGATGTAGGGATCCAGCCCCCGGGTGATCCGGTCGAGGTGACCGAGTACCTGGGCGGGTTCCAGGTCGAGGCCGGCGAGGGTGGAGGTCGCGGTGCGCAGCCGGCCCATGGTGGTGGCCGCGGGGACACCGCTGCCCATGACGTCGCCCACGACCAGCACGGCCCCGCCGCCGTCGAGCGGGATCACGTCGTACCAGTCGCCGCCCACCTCGCTGCTGGCCTGCGCCGGGCAGTAGCGTGCGGCCAGTTCGAGCCGCGGCAGACTCGCGGGCAGTCGCGGCAGGAGACTGCGCTGAAGGGTCTCGGCGGTGCTGCGCAACTGCTGGTGGAGCCGTGCGTTGTCGATGGACACCGCGGCGCGGGAGGCCAGTTCGCAGGCGAGCGTCAGGTCGTCCTCGTCGAAGGGCTGGGGGTTGTCGGCCCGGGCCAGCCCGACCACACCGAGGATCCGGTCGCGGGCGACGAGCGGCACCGCCATCGCCGTGTGGACGCCCGCCCGGGCGAGGAGGTCCGCGGCGTCGCGGTCGCGGGCGATACGCGTCAGGCTCCGGTCGTCCGCGTGCGTGATCAGGCCCGGGCGGCCGGTCTCCAGGCACTGCGCCGCCAGATGGTCGGGGGCGTAGGCCACCATGTGTCCCGCCCTGGCGAAGGCCCCGGCCGCCTCCGAGGGGCGGGCGCATCGGGAGGCGAGGGAGCGGAACCGCGGGCGGTCCTCGCCGGGCTCGCCGCCGTCGTCCCGCAGGGCGGAGTCCAGGACGTCCACGGCGGCGAAGTCGGCCAGTTCGGGGACGACGACGGCGGCGAGCTCCCGGGCGGTGCCCTCCACCTCCAGTGACGTGCCGATGCGGGCGGAGCCGTCGGCGATCACCGCGAGGCGCCGCCGGGCCCGCTCGGCCTCCCGTGCGCTGCGGTGCCGGTCGGTGACGTCCACCACCGAGGTCGCGACGCCCAGGACGTGGCCGTTCTGGTCCTCCAGCCGGAAGAAGGAGACCGACCAGGCCCGGTCGGCACCGGGGTCCGCGGGCGTACGGCCGACGACGTACCGGTCGACGACCGGTGTCCCGGTGCGCAAGACCTGCCGCATCGCGTCCTCCGCCATGCGGTACCGCGCGCCGGGGAGCACTTCCCGGAACCGGCGCCCGATGTGGTCGCTCTCGGACACGCCGTGCATCTTCGCCAGGGCGGGGTTGACGGACAGATAGCGCAGCTCGGGGTCGAGGACCGCGAGCCCGATCGGGGACTGGGAGACCAGCCGGAGGGAGAGGGCGAGGCCGCGTTCCAGACTCCGCAGCACGGGCCGGTCGGTGGCGATCCCGAGGGCGTAGAAGTCGCCCCCGCCGCCCATCAGCCGGACGTTGCGGAACTCCACCAGCCGGGTGCTGCCGTCCTTGTGGCGTACCGGGAACGCCCCCGACCAGCTGCGGCCGGTCTCCAGCACCTCGGCGAACAGCCTCATCGCCTCGTCGCGGTGCTCGGGCCGGACGAGCAGCGGCGCGGCGTACTGCCCGACCGCCTCACCCGCGGTGTAACCGAACAGTTCCTCCGCGTGCGGGCTCCACATGTCGATGCGCCCGTCCGCCTCGAGCAGGATCGCCGCCACGCCGAGCACGTCCATGAGTCCACTGGGGCCGAGTGCGGTGGCCTCGCCTTGCACCCGGTCCTCGTCGAGCGGTTGCCGCTCTGCTTCCCTCATCGCAGGCTCCCTGATCGACCTTCGCCTACCCCGGCACGGGAAGCTGAGTCGTCGCCGCCGCCCGCCGGGCCGGCGGGCGGCGGTCACGGTTCGATGAGCCCGGCCCGGATCGCGTAGCGGGTGAGTTCCAGGCGGTCGCGCAGACCGAGTTTCTGCAGGAGGTTGGCGCGGTGCCGCTCGACCGTCTTGATGCTGATGAAGAGCAGGTCGGCGATCTCCTGGGAGGTGTGGCCCTCGGCGACGAGCTTGAGGATCTCCTCCTCGCGGTCGGTGATGGCGCGGGCCGGCAGGGGCTCGCCCTGGCGGGCGCGCTCGAGGTAGGTGCGGATGAGGGTGGTGACGGCGCCGGGGTAGATGAACGGCTCGTCGCGCACGGCGGCGCGGCACGCCTCGACCAGATCGCGGTCCGCGACGGACTTCAGGACGTATCCGCTGGCCCCGGCCTTGAGCGCCTCGAAGAAGTACTGCTCGTTGTCGTACATCGTCAGGATGAGGATGCGCAGCCCGGGCCGGAGCCTGCTGAGTTCCCGGGCGGCCTGCAGGCCGGTCATGCGGGGCATCGCGATGTCCAGGACGGCCAGGTCGACCTGCTCCGTGCGGGCCTTGGCGACGGCTTCGGCGCCGTCGCCGGCCTCGGCGACCACGCGGAGGTCGGGTTCGCTGTCCAGGATGAGCCGGACGCCCCGCCGCACCAGCGCGTGGTCGTCGGCGAGGAGGATGCGGGTGCGCTGCGCCCCGGTCATCGTCGGCCTCCCGCGGCCGGCGCGGGTACGGCCAGCCGGACGTCGGTGCCGCCGCCCGGGGCGGCCGCCACCTCCAGGACGGCGCCGATCAGCAGGGCCCGCTCGCGCATGCCGCGCATGCCCGCGCCCTCGGGGACGTCGCCGACGCCCTTGCCGTCGTCCCGGACCAGCAGTTCGGCCCCGCCGCCGGGGCGGGCCGCGAGATGGATCTCCACCCGGTCGGCGGCCGCGTGCCGTGCCGCGTTGGTGACCGCCTCCTGGGCCACGCGGTAGAGCACCAGCTCGGTCTGCTCGTCGAACGCCGGGAGTCCGTGGCCGCACCGGTCCACCACGGTCAGCGCGGGTGTGCCGAACTCGGCGGCCAGCGCGCGCAGGGCGCTGTGGAGGCCGAGTTCCTCCAGCACGCCCGGGCGCAGGCGGCGCGCGATGCGGCGGATCTCGTCCAGTCCGGCGCGCGTGGTCTCCTGCACCTGGCGGAGGTCGTCCTGGAGAGGGTCGGGGGCGAGGTCGGCGGCCCGCTTGAGCTGGAGCACGACGGCGGTGAGGGTCTGGCCCACCTCGTCGTGGAGTTCCTGGGCGATCCGGTGGCGTTCGGCCTCCTGCGCGGACAGTACGCGGGCGCTGGTGGCGGCGCGCTCGGCCTCCAGCCGGTCGAGCATCGTGTTGAACGTCGCGATCAGCCCGGCCATCTCCCCCGATCCGGTGACGGCGGGACGGCCGCCGGGGCGGAGCAGGTCGGCGGAGTTCATCGCCCGGCTCAGCCGCTGCAGCGGCGCCAGCCCCACGCGCAGGAGCAGGGCGTTGGCGACGAGCATCGCGATCAGTCCCACGCCCAGCACCATGGCCTCGCCCAGCAGCACGGGGGTGGAGACCGTGACGGGGCCGAGCAGCAGCACCGCGGCGGCGACCAGCACCGCGCCGTTCAGCAGGAAGATCCGCCAGTACAGCGACATGGTCCCGCCCTCCTCGGGGGCTTTCCTCCACTGTCCGCCGACGGTGCCGCGACGTCCTGCGCGGGCCGCGCTGTTCCTGCCGTGCGTGGTGGGACCCGGGTCCCGGTCCCAGCCTGCCCCGGGCCGGGGGCCCGCGGCCATCGGTGCCGGCACCCATTTCCCGGGCGCCGGAATGGGTGGCGGCACCGATGGTCCCGGCGGGGGCCGCGAGTGACGGTGGAGGGAGCAGGCACCCCGCCCGGCTCCGGGAGGAGGAGTGATCATGCCGTACGAACACAAGGCCATCGAGGACATCGAGGCCGAGACCCGGCGCACCGACCCCCGCTTCGCCGACGGATTGCGGACCGGACGTCCGTGCGCGCCGCGGGAGTACCGGCGCAGGCTGGCCTGGTTCCTCCTCGCGGTGTCCCTCGCCTGGATCGTCATCGGCATCGTCCTGCCGCAGGGACTGCTGATCGCGGCCGGGCTGGTGCTGGCGGGCATCAGCGGGGGCGTGTTCGATCCGCGCCTCGAACCGGCCCGACGGCGCCGCCGGCGGGCGTGATCCGGGCGCGGGACGGCGGGGGCACGCCCGTGGGGCGGCGGATCCGGGGCCGGAAGGGTGGCGGGTCGGTCCGAAGGTTGTTCGCGGGGCCCGCGTGTGGCGCCGTCGCGCACGGCTCGGGCGGGCTATTGTGACGCCGACCGGAAAATCGCGCAAATCGTCACATTTGGGAGCCCTACGTGATCGAAGGCATCGGCAGGCGCCGTTTTCTCGCCGCGGGGGCGGCCGTCGCCGGGGCGGGCGCGACGAGCAGGGCCTGGGCGGGCACTCCGCTGGCCGATGTACCACCCGGCGGGGTCCTGCGGAGCAAGGCCCGGCTCCCCCGCCCGTACCAGGTACCCCTGCCGGTCCCGCCGGTCCTCGAGCCCACCCTGCGGACCGCGACGACCGATTACTACAACATCACCCAGCGCGTGGCGAAACTGGAGCTCCTCCCAGGACTGCGCACCAACTGCTGGACCTTCGACGGCTTCTTCCCCGGCCCCACGGTCGTCTCCCGCTCGGGGCGCCGCACGGTCGTCACGCACCGCAACGAACTGCCCCAGCCGACCGTGATCCACCTGCACGGCGGCCACACCCCCGCCGACAGCGACGGCTACCCGATCGACCTGACAATGCCGGTGGGCAGCCGCATGTCGTACGCCGACGCGATGGCGGGCATGCCGGAGATGCACGGCTCACACGGCAACCTCTCGCATGGCCAGCGCAGTTACACCTACCCGATGCTGCAGCGCGCGGCAACGCACTGGTACCACGACCACCGGATGGGTTACACCGGCCCGGCGGTGTACCGGGGACTGGCCGGTTTCCACCTGGTGACCGACGACGAGGAGGACGGGCTCGACCTGCCCCGCGGCTCCCGGGACATCCCGCTGCTGCTCGCCGACCGGGCGTTCGCCGAGAATGGGGCGCTGATCTACCCCGCGGTCGACTCCGGGATGCGCAAGCCGGGCGTCGTGCACGCGCACCACTTCGGCATGATGGGCGACGTCATCCTGGTCAACGGCGCACCGTGGCCCGTCCACCGGGTCAAGCGGCAGCGCTACCGGCTGCGGTTCCTCAACGCCTGCAACGTCCGGGACTTCCGCCTGGAGCTGGACCCCCCGCCGCCGGGCGGCAAGGGCCTGCTGCAGATCGGCAGCGACGGCGGGCTGCTGGGCAGCCCGCTGGCCCACGACAGCCTGCGCATGGCCCCGGCCGAACGCTTCGACATCATCGTGGACTTCGCCCGCTACCGGCCCGGCACCAAGGTGCGCCTGGTCAACCGGTTCGGCAGCGGCAGCACCTCGCAGGTCATGCGCTTCGACGTCTCGCCCTCCTCCCGCAGGCCGCACGACGACACCCACATCCCCAAGCGGCTGTCGCGCTACCCGGCCACCGTCCTCGACCCGCGGCAGGCCGTGGCGCACCGGACCTTCGCCTTCCGGCACTCCCGCGACGGCTGGACGATCAACGGCCTGCCCTACAAGCCCGGTCGCTCGCTGGCCCGGGTCAAGCTCGGCACGGTCGAGATCTGGAAGTTCACCTCGGTCTTCTTCCACTCCATCCACGTGCACCTGGACTCCTTCCGCGTGCTGTCCCGCAACGGCAAGAGGCCGGGCGCCTTCGACGCGGGCTGGAAGGACACGGTGGCGACCGGCCCCGGCGAGACCGTCGAGGTGGCGATCCGCTTCACCGACTACACCGGCAAATTCATGATCCACTGCCATAACCTCGAGCACGAGGACATGGCGATGATGGCCGACTTCACCACGTACTGAGGCCGCCGAGACGGCACGGCACGGCCCCGGCCCGGCCCGGCGTCACGGGGACGCGGCCGGGCCGGACGGCTGCTCCGGCACCGTACCGCCGGGCGGGGGGCTCACCCCTCCGGGCGGTCCGGGGGTGCCGGGGGCGGGGCTCTGCGGCCCCGGGCCCGTCGTCTCCGGGGACGGGGAGTGCGGGGCGGTCCCGCCGGGGGCCGTACCCTCCGGCGGCGCGGACGGGCCGCCCTGCTCGGGGGCGGCCGGCGAACCGCCCGGGGGCGACCCCGGGGTGCTGCCGGACGGCGCGTTCTCCGGGGGTGTCGTCTTGCGGTCTCCGGCCGCCTTGCCGTCGCCGCTGTCCCGGGTGAACCACTCGCCGGAGTCCGGGTCGCGCACCGTGAACCTCTTCACCGGCTCCGGCGCCGGCGCCACCACCACCGTCCTGGACGGCTGGTATCCGGACCACGCCTGCCCCACGGTCCGGGCGCCGCCCTTCTGCTCGACCGGCCGCGTCAGCGGATTCCCGCAGGCGCAGCGCACCCGGGGCATGCCGCGGTCGTCCACCAGGACCGCCGTCCCGGCCTGCAGCACCGACTGGAACGCGGTGGGCCGGCCGTCGCGGTAGCCGTGGTTGGTGACCCGGGTGTCCGCCCTGAGCTGCACGGGGGTCAGGTCCCGCAGATACGCCGGCACACCGGACGGCGCGATGCCCAGCACCGAGGCGAAGGCCTTGTTCTTGGAGGCGTCCGCCGACAGGACGTCGATCTGCTTCCCCACGTCGCAGCTCGCGACGGATCGGGTCCCGCCGTACAGACCGGGCATGCCGCCGCTGTAGACCTGGCGTACGGTGCCCGCGCCCGCGGACGGGGTCGGCAGCGGCGGGGTCGCGGAGGGCGCGGCGGTCGTCTCGGCCGTCGACCGCGTGAACGGGTTCGGTCCCGCACTGCCCGCGGGCTGGAGGAACAGCTCGCCCTCCTTCGCGCCCGACACCCCTCCGGGGCGGGTGAACATCACGGCCAGTGCCACCGCGGCCACCACCGCGGCGGTGATCGCGGCCACCTTGGGCACCGACCGCCACCAGGGGCCCTCCTGTCCGCCTCCGCCCTCGCCGCCGTCTCCGCCGCCCCCGCCGCCGCCCCCGTCGTCCGGCGGCTCGACCGGTGGCGGGGGCGGGGCGCCCACGACGACCGTCGGCGTCCGCCGGCGGGAGGGGGAGTTCCGGTCAGGGCCGGGGGACGTCGCCTCGTCCGTTCCGTTCGGTCCGGACAGCGGACCCGCGGGAGGGCCTTGGGGACGGGCGAGCGACTCCGGTTCAACGCTCACAGGGCTTGCCTCCACTCGTCCCGGGCCGGCACCGGCCGCGCGGCGGGGCGGAGCGCGCCTCGTGCGCCGGGGGAAACCGGCCGGAGCCCGGCCGGACGACCACGGCCGGAGCGCACCGCCGGAGGGCACCGCCGGCAGCATCGGAAACCCCACCTCATGACCATTGTGTGCGCCCGCCTCACCATCACCGCAAGCCGGGACGCGCCCGCGCCGAGGGCCCCCGTACCCCCTGCGGGAGCGCTTTCCGAGGGGTGCGCCACCGCGTCTTCGGGGGGACCATGGAAGCGCGTCGGCGAGGAGGGGAGGGCGGACCGACCGGCCGGAACCGGCAGGCGGAAGAGGCGCCCACCATGAGCGACACGGATCGGTACGCGACGGGCCCGGAGCGGCTGGACGGGGTCTCGTCGAGCCCGAGCGGGCTGATGGACCTGCTGGGTGTCGCCGCGGTGCTCCTGGAGAGCGACGGGCGGGTCGACATGTGGAGCCCGCAGGCCGAGGAGCTGTTCGGCTACACCGCGGAGGAGGCGGTCGGGCAGTACGCCGCGCCACTGCTGGTGCACGATCCCCACCGCACGCTCGTCATCGAGCTCTTCTCCGAGATCATGAAGACCGGGGAGAGCTGGGCGGGGTCCTTCCCGGTGCGCCGCAAGGACGGCGGCCGCCGGATGGTGGAGTTCCGCAACATGCGGCTGATGGACAGCCTCGGCGACTACTACATCCTCGGGCTCGCCACCGACCAGTCCACCATGCGCGAGGTGGAGCAGGAGGTCGCCCTCTCCACGCGGCTGATCTCCCAGTCGCCGATCGGCATCGCGGTGCTGGACACCCGGCTGCGGTACCTCACGCTCAATCCCGCGCTCGCGCGGTTCCACGGCATCTCGGTGAAGGACCATCTGGGGCGGTCGTTCCGCAGCGTTCTGCCGGGCGCGGAGTTCCGCGCGGTGGAGACCGAGATGCGGCAGGTGCTGGCGTCCGGGACGCCGATGGTGGACCGGTACACCGTCGGCCGCACCCCCTCCGACCCGCGCGGCGAACACGCGTGGGCGGTGTCCCTCTACCGGCTTGAGGACCACCGGGGTCATGTGCTGGGCATCGCCGAGGTCGTCGTGGACATCACCGACCGGCACCGCGCGGCCGCGGAGGCCGACCGGGCCAGGCGGCGGCTGGCGATGATCGCCGACGGTTCCGCCCGCATCGGCACCGCCCTGGAGGTGGAGCGCACGGCCCGGGAACTCCTCGAGGTCGTCGTGCCCGACCTGGCGGACCTGGCCGCGGTCGACATCCTCGACGGTGTCCTGGACCAGCGCGCCCCGGCGCTCCGGCAGGACCCGCCGGTGTTCCGCTCGCTCGCGGTCAGGAGCGCCTACCCCACGGAGGCGGCGCGGGCCGCCCCGGCCCCGGGTGACGTCGTCGCGTACCACGCCGAGCACCTCTCCGCGCAGTGCGTGCGCACGCTCCGTCCGCATATGATCGCCCACGCCGGCCAGCACGACCTCGAGCGCATCACCCCCGATCCCGAGTCGGCCCGGCTCCTCGCGGACGCCGGCGTCCACTCGTGCATGGCGATCCCGCTCATCGCGCGCGGTGAGGTCCTGGGGGTGGTCGGCATGTGCCGCGCCCGTACGCACGCGCCCTTCGACGACGACGACCTCACCCTCGCCTGCGAACTGGCGTCCCGTGCCGCCGTCTGCATCGACAACGCCCGCTGGTACCAGCAGGTGCGCAACACCGCCGAGACGCTGCAGCGCAGCCTGCTCCCGGTGCCGCAGCCCCATCATCCGGGCCTGGAGGTCGCGGCGCGCTACCGGCCCGCCCAGGCCAGGAGCAAGGTCGGCGGCGACTGGTACGACGTGATCCCGCTCGACGACGAGCGGACGGCACTGGTCGTCGGCGACGTCATGGGCAGCGGCATCGAGGCCGCCACCACGATGGGCCGGCTGCGCACGGCCACCTCCACGCTGGCCGAGCTCGACCTCGACCCCGCCAAGGTGCTGAGCCACCTCGACAAGATCACCCGCGGCCTGGACCCGTACATCGCGACCTGCGTCTACGCCCTGTACGACGCGCGCCGCGCCGAGTGCCACATCGCGACCGCCGGGCACCTGCCCCCCGTCCTGGTGCGCGGCGACGGCACGCCGGAACTGCTCGACCTGCCCACCGGCACACCCCTGGGCGTCGGCGGCGTCCCCTTCGAAAGCACGACCATCACGCTCGGCCCCGGTGACCGGCTCGTGCTGTACACGGACGGGCTCGTGGAGACCCGGGACGACCCGATCGACGAGCGCCTCGAGGTGCTCCTGGCGCTGCTCGGCTCGCCGGACCCCTCGGTGGAGGAGACCTGCGACCGGCTCCTGCGCGAGCTGCGCACCGCCGACGACCACGACGACGTCGCCCTCCTGATCGCCCGCGCGGACCCGTTGCGCCGGCCGCGGGAACGCCTGTGAACACCTGCGTCCCGTCGCCGCGGTGTGCCGCCGGGCGGGTGGTGCCCGCGCCCCCGGGTGGGGTGGACGGCCCGAAGTGGAATGGATGGGGTTCGGCCCGTGCGCACGCCCGGGCCGTACTGCCGCACGGAAAGGCGTGAGCGAATGGGACACGGCGGAAACGTGATCGCGGAGCTGCTGGCCGACCACCGGGAGGTCGAGGAGATCTTCGACCGCATGCAGTCGATGTCGACCGGCTCCCCTGCGCTGCGGGAACTGGTGGACGAGGTGACCATCGAGCTGGTGCGGCACTCGGTGGCGGAGGAGCAGTACCTCTACCCCGCCGTCCGCGAGCACGTCGAGGACGGCGACCGCATCGCGGACAAGGAGATCGCGGACCACGCCAGGATCGAGGAACTGCTCAAGGATCTGGAGCAGTTGCCGCCCAACGACGGCCGTTTCCACCCGCTGCTCATGCAGCTGATGGACGAGGTCACCGCGCACGTCCAGGACGAGGAGGGCAGGCTCTTCCCGAAGCTCGGCAGCGCCTGCTCCCCCGAGGCGCTCGACGACCTCGGCGACAAGGTGCGCCGCGCCAAGTCCCTCGCTCCCACCCGCCCCCACCCGGCCGCGCCGGACACCCCTCCCGCCAACAAGATCCTCGCCCCGGGAGCCGGCCTCGTCGATCGTGCCCGCGACTTCGTCAGCGGCCGCGGCCGGTCCTGACCTCCGGGGTACGGGGAGGCGGCGCAGGGTTCCCGGTTCGGGGGCCCTGCGCCTGGCCTGATGGGGCGGGGCGTGATGCGGCTCATGTCGCGACACGGGGTATGTGCGTAGGCTGTCCGTTCCGCGCACCGCCCGGGCGCGGCACCCACGCGCGCGGAGGACGGTCCGGTCGGCATGCACAGTGAGTTCTCGGCGGTCGTCGCCGCGGCCACCCGCTGGCTGCTGACCGCCTACCCGGCGACCGGCGGGGCCCTCAGCCGTGCCCTGGCGGAGGCCCAGGCCCGCCAGGCCGCCACGGTCGCCGCGGCGCTGCGCCACCCGACGGCCGTGGACGCCGCCCTGCTCGGGCTGCTCGCGCCGGGCGGAGCCGACCGGCTGGACCGGATCACGGGAGCCGGGGCCGGGGCCGGGTCCGGGGCCGCCGACGAGGACGCCGAGGCCAGCTGGCGTACCTGGGTGGACGAGGCGGTCGTGAGCTGGGCGGCCTGCCTGCTCTCCGACGCCGACCTGGCCGCCTCCGCCGTGGCCGCCCTCGCCGCCACCGACCACGGGTCCGCCCTCGTGGGGGACGCGCTCCGGCTCACCGACCCGAGCGCCCTCGACCGCTCGGCGGCGGCGCTGCTGCGCCATCCGGATCTCGTCGGACCGATAGCCGGTCTGCACCGCGCCGCGCTGACGGCGCTGCTCCCCGGGCGCCCGGTGTCCCCCGCGCCGCAGGAAGCCGTCTGACCCGACGGCGGAGGAGTGCCGGCGGCGGCCCCTCCGCCCCAGAGCCTGCCGTGACATCGGCTCCCCCGGCCGGCGCTGGGAGGTGCCCCCACGTGCGGTGCATCGCGAGAGGGAAGGTGCCGACAGGCTCTACCGTCCTCCCATGAGTGAGGACCAGGCCGCCCACGGCTTCACGGCCGTTGATCACCAGCCGCGGCCCGCCGATTGGGTGCGGGTGCTGGTCACGTTGAGCGCGGAGCCGTTCTACGCCGGATACAAGGAGCGGGTGCGCGAGCTGCTGCGCCCGGCACCCGGCGCGTGGTTCCTCGAGGTCGGGGCGGGCTCCGGGGACGCCGCCATGGCGTTGCGCGCACGGTACGGGGCCGAGGCCGTCGCGGTGGACAGCTCGCTGACGATGGCCGCCGAGGCACGGGCGCGCGGCGTGCGGCACGTGGCCGCCGCCGACGGGCACCGGCTTCCCTTCCGGTCCGGCCGCTTCGACGGAGCGTGGGCGGACCGGGTCCTGCAGCATGTCGCCGCGCCCGGCGACGTCCTGGACGAGATGCTCCGCGTGGTCCGCCCCGGCGGCCGGATCGTGCTCGCCGACCCGGACTACGACACGCAGGTCCTGGACATCGAGGATCAGGACCTCGCGCGACGGGTGCTGCGCTTCCGCGCCGACGTCCTCCTGCGCAACGGCACGCTCGCCCACCGGCACGCCGGGATGCTGGCCGCGCGCGGTCTGACCGGCGTCTCGGCCGAGGTCCGGACGCTCGTCGTGCGCGACCCCTCGGCGGCGGACAACGTGATGGGCCTGCGCACCTGGGCCCACACCGCCGCGTCCCGGGGCCTGCTCGGCGCGGCGGACGCGGAGCGGTTCACGGCCTGCTACGACGACGCCGTACGCACCGGGCGGTTCACCTACGCCGTCTCCTTCTTCCTCACCGCCGGCACGCTTCCGCACGGTGACGGCGCCCTCGGCACGTCACCGCCGCATCGGCCCACGGCGGCGCGGCGGCGGCCGGCCCGGGGCTGAGCCGCCAGAGGGCGGCCCTCATCCCGCCCGACCGGGTGCGGCGGCGGCCGGGAGCGAGCCCGGCGGCCGCGCGGTTCGCTGCCCGCCGAGGTCGATCGCGTCCCCGGCGAAAAGCCCCGTACCGCCGCCGTTCCACCGCCTGATGGAGCAACCGCACCGTGCCGCCCGCGCCCCGCGGGCGCGCTTGGCCGTCAGCGGCCGGGTCCGGCCCGGTGGTGGACGGAGCACGTTCACGCCGGGGCGCGGGGCACGGCCGACGGCGGGGCGCGGAACGGGCCGCCGCCGTGCCCGCGGCTCGGGCCGGCGAGGGCGTGCGGGCGCCTCAGCCGCGCGGTACGGCGCAGGCGTCGAGCATCGGCCCGAGTTCGCGGGTCACGGCGGTGAGGGCGCGCACGTCCTGTTCGGCGCGGGCGATGACGACGGCCCCTTCGATGGCGCTGATCATCAAGGTCGCCAGCGACTGCGTCCGCTCGGCCGGCACCCCCATCGCCTCCAGCGCCCCGGCCACGGGTCCGGTCCAGGTCGCGAAGGCCGCGGCGGCGGCCGTGCGGGTCGAGTCGGAGGTCCCGGCGCAGTCCACCGTGGCGGCCGCGACGGGGCAGCCCGCGTCGTAGCCCGAGGTCAGGAACTCGTCCGTCCACTGGCCGACCATGGCGGCGAACAGTCCGCCGGGCGTCGGCTCGGGCAGGGCGGCGAGGAAACGGGCAACGCGGTTGCCCGCGTAGCGACCGGCCCAGCCGACCGCCTCGTTGACCATCTGCTCCTTCCCGCCGGGGAAGTAGTACTGCAGCGAGCCCCGGGGCGCCTGCGCGTGGGCGGCGACGTCGCGCATGCCCGTCGCGGTGACACCGCCGCGGCGGATGAGCTGCGCCGCGCTGAAGACCATGCGCTCGCGGGGTCCGCGCCCGGAACCGGCCATCACCGACCTCGACCTCCCACCCTCTGCCCGTCTGTGCGGGGCACCCACACGGGCGGCCCGACGATACCGGCCGGGGTGGCGCCCGTTCCCCCGAAGACTATTATGACCGCTGTCATAATGCGCGGTCGAACGGTCGGGACGGCGGTGGGGCAGTGGACGTGGGATTCATCGGCCTGGGGATCATGGGACAGCCCATGGCCCTCCGGCTGGCCGGCTCAGGGGTACGGCTCGTGGTCTGGAACCGCACGGACGCCCGGAGCGCGCCGCTCGTCGCCGCCGGGGCCGAGGTCGTGGGCGGACCGGAAGAGGTGTTCGCACGGACCCGCGTGGTGATCCTCATGCTGGCCGACGACGCGGCCGTCGACGCCGTCCTGGGTCGCGGCACCCCGGACTTCGCCGCACGGGTGGCCGGGCACGTCGTCGTCCACATGGGGACCACCTCGCCCGAGTACTCCCGCGGTCTGGAGGCCGCCGTCCAGGCCGCGGGCGGCCGTTATGCGGAGGCCCCCGTCTCCGGTTCCCGCGAACCGGCCGAGGCGGGGCGGCTCGTGGCGATGCTCGCCGGGGACCCCTCGGCGGTGGAAGAGGTGCGGCCGCTCCTCGCGCCCCTGTGCCGGGAGACGTTCGACTGCGGGGCGGTGCCCGGCGCGCTGCTGATGAAGCTGTCGGTCAACCTCTTCCTGATCACCATGGTCACCGGCCTCACCGAGGCCTTCCACTTCGCGCAGCGGCAGGGCCTGGACACCGGGCAGTTCCTCTCCGTCCTCGACGCCGGACCGATGGCCAGCGCCGTGTCCCGGATGAAGGCGCCGAAGCTGCGGGAGCGCGACTTCACCGCCCAGGCCGCGGCGGCGGACGTCCTGCACAACAACCGCCTGATCGCCGGGGCGGCCCGTGCGTCCGGACTCGCCTCGCCGCTGCTGGACGCCTGCCACGCCCTCTTCGAGGAGACCGTGGAACGGGGCGACGGGCGCGCGGACATGGTGGCGGTCCTGCGCGCGATCGAGGCCAGGACCGACGTCACCGGCCTGGTCACCGGCCTGGTGACCGGCGGACCGGCAGGAGGCACGCGACCGTGAACGACTCCCGCACGGCCGCGGAGGCCGACCACACCGCCCGGCGCGTGTGGCGGCTCGTCGAACCGGTGCACGCCGTCACCTACTTCGCGCCCGAGGCCCGCGCCGCGTACGAGGAAGCCGGCCTGCGCGGCTTCTGGCGCGGCTACTTCGCCGGTCGTGCGGCACCGCTCGGCGCGGTCGGGCCGGAGCCGGTCGTGGCCGCCTTCTTCGGCTTCGCACCCGCCATGGTGGCCCGCGCCCTGCCCGCCGTCTGGGAGTTCACGCCTCCCGAACGCGCCCTGGAGGTACGGCTGCTGGGAGCGGGGGCGGCGTTGCGCCGGCTGCTCGCGGGGCAGGAGGCCGCGGTGACCGAGGCGGTGGCCCTGCTGCGTCCGGTCGTCGAGGGGCTGGACTTCGCCGGACGGGTGCTCGCCGCGGCGAACGCCGCGCTGCCCGTGCCCGGCGACCCGGTGGACGTCCTGTGGCACCTGGCCACCGTGCTGCGCGAGCACCGCGGGGACGGCCATGTCGCCGCCCTCGTCGCGGCGGGACTGGACGGCTGCGAGGCGCTCGTCCTGCGGTCGGGCATCGACCTTCCCCGTACGGAGCTGCAGCCCCACCGCGGATGGACCGACGAGCAGTGGGACGCCGCCCGGGCCCGCCTCGCCGCACGCGGCCTGCTCGGCGCGGACGGCAGCGCGACCGTCGCCGGGCGGGAGGCCCACCGGGCGCTGGAGGACGCCACGGACCGCGCCGCCGCACGCCCGTGGCAGGCGCTGCCCCAAGAGGCCGTCGAGCGGCTCGCCGCCGCGGTGTCCGCTCCGGCCCGGGCCTGCGCGGGTGCCCTGCGCTTCCCCAACCCGATCGGGGTGCCGGCGCCCTGAGGAACGTCCTCAGGCCGAGAGGAGTTCGGCGATGCAGCCGTCCCAGTCGATGCGGGCGTTCTCGGTGCCGAGCGGGACGAGTTCCGCGGTCGCGGCCAGGAACCGGGCGAGCACGCCCGTGGCGATCTGCAGGACGGCGGTACCACCGGGGGCCGCGAGGGTGATGAGGGTGTGGGCGTGGTCGCCGGGCTCGACGTGGACGTCGCCGTGCCCCGCGGGCGCGGCGAGCCCGGCCAGGAGCAGGTCACGGGAGAGCACCCACTGCGCCTCGTCGTCACCGTCGCGGCCGAACCGCATCCGCACGGTGTAGGGGTCGTCGGAGCGGTACTCGCAGCGCGCGGACAGATCCAGGAACCGCCGGGTTCCGGTGATCAGGCGCAGGGACAGTTGCTCCGTGAATGCTCGCATGGACGCCCCCTCATGGGCCCGGTTCGGCCACGTTTCGCCGTTCAGCAGTGTGTCGTCGCACTGCGCCTGCCCCGCGACGCGCGGTCCGGGCCGGGGCGGTGGGAGAGATTGTGTGAAGGCTCGTCACGTTCGCCGCCGGACGGTGTGAAGCACGCCGTGATCGTCTTGCCCTTCGTCTGGGAGCGGGCGTGGCAGTGGTCCGCGACGGCGTGCACGAGTGCGAGGCCCCGTCCTCCGGTGGCGGAGTCGTCGGGGGCGCGCGGCGCCGGCACCTCGTCGTCCGCGTCGTGGACGCTGACGTGCAAGCACCGCCCGTCCCAGGTGAGGACGAGGTCGGCGTCGCTGTGCGCGTGGATGTGGGCGTTGGTGACGAGTTCCGACACGGTGAGCAGAACGTCGTCGACCGTATCGGGGGCGTCCTCGGTCCAGTCGAGGGAGGCGAGGTGCTCGCGCGCCCACCGGCGGCCCGCGCGCACTCCGCCCGACACCGGGAAGGACCGGGCCCAGCCGACCGCCTTCATGGAACCGTCGGTCATCGGAGTTCTCCCTTCTGCGCGGCGCCCCCGCGCGATACGCCTACCCCGGCCGGGTGGGCGGTAGCGCGTCCGCGCGGCGCGGGGCGGCGGTTCCGGGAGTCCCCGCGGGAGTCCGCTCCGTACGCGCAGGTTCACCGCCTCCGGTCACCTGCCCGCCCGGGACCGGTGGCCCTTCCGTGGGTCACCCATCGCCGTCCGGCGCCATGACGTCGGCGGACCGAGGTCGTCCGCCGCGCATCCCGGCGGCCCGCGCCATGGGTCCGTCCGTCATGGACCGCACGAGCGGCACCCCGGCGACGGCCGCCGCCAGATCGCTGCCGTCCGCGCAGCAGCCGAGCCATTCGCAGAACAACACCGTGGCGTCATCCCCCAGTTCGCCCGCGTGGTGGGTCACCACCCGGTTCATGAGGCGGCACAGGGTCTCCGGGACGGGCAGCCGGTCGGCGTGGTGGCGGATCAGGAATTCGATGAACCCGGAGAGCCCGAACTCGTCCCCGGCAGCCGTGCGGGCCTCCGTGATGCCGTCGGTGTACAGCACGAGGCGGTCCCCGGGCTCCAGTTGCTCGCGGCACACTTCGGGCACCACGCCCAGTCCCATGCCCATCGGGTCGCCAGGCTGGCAGGTCAGCTTCGTGACCCAGCGGCCGCCCCGGATCAGGACCGGCGGGTGGTGCCCGCGGTTGACCCATTCCAGGAGGCCGGTGGCGGTGTCCAGCCGCGCCACGACGCCCGTGGCGTAGCGCGCTCCCCCGAACTGCTCGATCAGGACCCTCTCGATCTCCTCGGTGATCTCGACCAGTTCCGCCTTCCGGCGGCGGGCGTTGCGGCTCGCACCCATCGCGAGGCTCGCGGTCAGGCCGGCCGCGGTGTCGTGCCCCATCGCGTCGAAGATCGACAGATGGACCAGCGGTCCGTCGAGCGCGTAGTCGAAGGCGTCCCCTCCGACCCGGTAGGCGGGTTCCAGCGCGGCCGAGATGACCACCCGGCCGTCCGAGTACGAGCGGGGCGGCAGCAGGCGCCACTGCATCTCGGCCGCGACGTTCATGGTGTCCGTGCGCACCGTCCGGGCGTGCGCGTCGCTGTAGTCGCGCTTGGAGGCCACGATGAGCGCCACCGCGTCGGCCAGCAGCTGGACGTCCTCGCGGGTGCGGCGGTCGTCGTCCTCCGTGGTGGCGCGGAGCAGCCCGAGCCGCTCCGTTCCGCCCAGCAGGGGCGCCCACCACCGGTACTTGCCGGGGCACGTGGAGGTGGCGGGGAGCAGTCGCCCGTACTGGAAGGCCCGGCCGGGCACCGTGCCCTCGATCCTCAGTTCGGCGGTGTGGCTCCCGTGCTGCGGGCAGCCGCCCGCTCCCGTCTCGGCCAGGTTGCGCAGCACATGGCGCTGGAGGTCGGCGAGGTAGATCGTCACATGCGCGAGGCCGGCGGGTTCGGCGTGCTCGGCCACCTTGGCCGGCAGTCGCTCCAGGGGCATCAGATGGCTCTCGGTCAGCAGCCCGGCCAGCATGCGCCGGCTCAGCCGGTCCCTGTCCTGAACACTCACCCCTGCTCCTCGCCGCCCGTGGGCGGGCTGGGATGCCAGCGACGTCGCCCGGGCCGGATGCCCCCGTCCTGAACCTCTCCCATCGTACGCATATCACCTGATCAGTGACTTATCGGATGCCCCGCATCACAGGCCGGCAGCCCTGCGGCGGCGGGCACCTCGATGACGTACGGCAGTACGTACGCACGGGGGCGGGAGGGCCCGCCCCTCTACGTAGCCTTACGGACGCCCTATGCCGGATTTCACCCTATTTTTTCCTGTGTCCGCGACCGAGAGGACCGGCGGCCGCGGAGGGGGCTACACGGAGGTCTGCGATGACGGGACACGACTACATCGTCGTCGGCGGCGGAACGGCGGGGTGCGTCCTCGCCGCGCGGCTGTCGGAGGACGGGCGGGCGCGCGTGCTGCTCCTCGAAGCCGGCCAGGCCAGACCGCCGCACGCCTCGACCGCTCCGGAGCGGTGGATGCGGTTGATCGGCGGCGGGATGGACTGGGGCGACGAGACCGTGGCGCAGCGGGCGGCGGGCAGCGCCGTGCTCCCCTACCCGCGCGGAAAGGCGCTGGGGGGTTCGAGCAGCATCAACGGAATGGTCCACCTGCGGGGGCATCCGGCCAGCTACGACGCGTGGGAGAAGGCGGGCGCGACCGGCTGGAACTTCCGCACCCTGCTGCCCTACCTGCGGCGCAGCGAGCGGGCGACGGGGCGCGATCCGGCCTTCCGCGGCACCGAGGGCCCGATGCGGGTCGCCCCGCCGCGCAGGGTGCATCCCCTGTCCCCCGCCTGTCTGAGCGCCGTCCAGGCGGCGGGGCATCCCATCAGCACCGACCTCAACGGCCGCCACCAGCAGGGGGGCGGGTGGCTGGAGCTGAACATCGTCGACGGGGCACGGCAGAGTGCCGCCGACGCCTATGTGCGGCCCGTGCTGCACCGGCCCAACCTGACCGTCGTCACCGGCGCGCAGGCACAGCGCCTCCTGCTCCGCGACGGGTACTGCACGGGCGTGGAATACGTCCGCGGCGGTCTGCTCGAACGAGCCGAGGCGGCCCGGGAGGTCGTCCTCGCCGCCGGGGTGGTCGGCTCCCCGCACCTGCTCATGCTCTCGGGCGTGGGACCGGCCGACGAACTGCGCTCCCACGGCATCGGTGTCGAGGCGGACCTCGGCGAGGTCGGCAGCAACCTGCACGACCATCCCGTCACCGTCGTCAACTTCTCGGCGGCCCGGCCGGTGCCCGCACCGGACGGCCCCGCGTTCGACGCCGCCGCGGCGCTGTGCAGCACGCACGCCGACACCGCGCCCGACATCCAACTGCTCTTCCACTGCACGCCGTACACGCCCCCGCCGCTGGTCGGCGCGGAGAACGGCTACAGCTTCCTGGTCGGCCTGATGTCACCCCGCAGCCGGGGTTCGGTGCGGCTGGCCGGGCCCGACCCGCGGGCGGCACCCCTGGTCGACCCGAACTTCCTGTCCGCGCGGTCCGACGTCGAGAGCCTGATCAGGGGGGTGCGCATGGCCCAGGAGATCGGCAGCGCGCAGGTTCTGCAGGTGTGGCGGAAGGAGGAGGTCCTGCCGGGGCCCGCCGCGTTCAGCCACGGCCTTCTGGAGGACTACGTGCGGCGCAGCGTCGGCAGCCACCACCACCCGGTGGGCACCTGCCGCATGGGGTCCGACGACCACGCCGTCGTGGACCCCGAGCTCCGGGTCCGCGGTGTCTGCGGGCTGCGGGTCGCCGACGCCTCGGTGATGCCGTCCGCGGTGTCCGCGCAGCCCAACGCGACCGTCCTGGCCGTCGCGGAACGGGCGGCCGATCTCATCAGGGGCGGCGGCCGGACCGAACCCGCCGCCGCCTGAACTCCGGCCGGGGCCGGCCCCTCGGGGGAGGGCCGGGCGCCGCGGGAGGCCGTCGAACCGGTCCGGCCGGGACGGCGGCCGCGGCGCCCCCGTCAGGGCCCGGGGCGTCGACGACCCGCCGGACTCCGCCTCACCGCCGGCCGTGCGGAGGCGGCCTCGGGCTCGCCCCCGCACGGCGCTGTGTGATCAGCCGGTGCCGAGCATCTGCCGCATCTGGGCGATCTCCGCGGTCTGAGCCGTGATGATGTCACCGGCCATGGATGTGGCGTCCCGGGACGAGCCCTTCTGCTGCTCCGCCTTCGCCATGTCGATCGCACCCTCGTGGTGCTCGATCATCATGGTCAGGAACATGCTGTCGAAGTCCTTTCCGGTGGCGCCGTCCAGCCGGTCCATGTCCTCCCGGCCCATCATCCCGGGCATGGAGGCGTGGTCGCCGTGGGCCGTGCCGTCCATGGCGGGCATGCCCTCCATGGCGTCGGGGACCTTCGCGCCCCAGGCCTTCAGCCACCCGGACATCGTCTGGATCTCCGGGTCCTGTGCCTTCTCGATCTTCTCGGCAAGAGCCTTCACGTCGGGGGATGCCCCGTGGGAGGCGGCCATCCCGGCCATGGCGACGGCCTGGCGGTGGTGGGGGATCATCTGCTGCGCGAAGGACACGTCGGCCTGGTTGTACCGGCCGGCCGAGGCCGACGCGTTGCCGCCGGGTGCGCCGTGCGCGGCGCCGGAGTGGTCGTTGCCGGCGCCGCAGGCGGCGAGGGCCAGACCGGTGGACGCCGCCGCGACGACCAGGGAAGCGCGACGGGCAAGGGAGCGATAGCGGTTGACGTGCATGTCGGGGTAACTCCTGGGTCTGCTGGGATCAGGGCATGACTGCGCGCGGGACGGCGACCCGTGCCCCTGGGGCCGGGTACCGCTCCGCGGGATGCCTCTAGATCCGCAGGAGTTGCAGTTCCGCCAACGAGGGCGGAGCGCGCCCGCCGTTCGGTTCCCTGGGGGGTGCGGCCACGATGTGCCGCGGCGGAAGCGACGCCACCGGACCCGACGGCGTCAGGGCCGGGACCACCACGGAACCGGGGACGGCGCCCGAGACGCACAGCTGATCCGCGTGAGCGCCGTGATGGCCCGCCGGATCGCCGGTGCCGTGGCAGGCGTACGCCTGACCGGGCTCCGCCGCCGTCATCCTGTGATGGGTGGTGTGCGGGCCGGAATGAGCGACGGGCATGGCGCTGCCGGCGGCCAGGGCGTGCATGCCCAGCAGGCCGAGCAGAACGGTGAGCACCAGCAACGCCGGCAGCCGCAGCACCGGCTGCGGCTGGGACGAGGCGGAGATCGCCTTGATGCGGCTCACCGCGTCATCGTAGTCGGAAACCCCCTGTGACCGGCGGCGCCTCCGGGGCCTCGACGGTCGACCGGCGCGACGATCGAGGCCCCGCGACTCGATGGAGCCGCTCCTCACGGTCCGTTCCGGCCCTGCCGTCCGCCGCGTCGTCGGCGGCACGGACCGGATCAGCCGAGGGCCTGCAGCAGGTCGTCGCACGCCTGCTCGCAGGAGCGACAGGCCTCCGCGCAGATACGGCAGTGCTCCATGCCGGTGTGGCGGCCGCATTCGTCGGCGCAGGCCTTGCACGCGGTCGCACACGCCCGCAGGATCGCGCGCGTGACGTTGGCGTCGTATCCGGTGTGGCGGGACAGGACGGACGCCGTGGCGGTGCAGATGTCCGCGCAGTCCATGTCGGTGCGGATGCACTTGGCGAGATCGCCGACCATGCCCTCGGAGAGGCAGGCGTCCGCACACGCGGTGCACGCCTGCGCGCAGGCGATGCACTCCTCGATGCAGCGGCTGAGCTTCTCCCGGTCGACGCTGCCGAGGTCTGCCGGGTAGGTGGCGAGCATGTCCTTGACGGTGCTCATCGGTCGGCTCCTTCCCTGCCGGGGACCGGCGGTCGGTACGGCCGCCTGTCGACGAACCCCGACACTGAGCGGCTAGCCCGCCTCGCGCGGCGCAAACGCGCGGAAGCCGCCGGGTACGGATGCGGGCATCGCGGCCGCCCTTCGATGGGCCGGCGCCCGCTCGCCGGCGGCGGTGCCCCGGACGGCGAGGGTGACCTCGGCACCGGCGCCGGCCAGGGCGCGGGCGGCCCGACCGTTCCCCACCGGGGACGCGTCGGCACCCCGCGGCGCGCCACGGGCGCCCGTGCGGGGCTCTCCGCTCGCTCGGGAAGCCCGGATGACGGCCCCGCCCCGCCTCGCATCCGGCGTTCACCGGTTCTCGGGCGGGAAGAAGCGGGCCAGTTGATGGCGCGAGGTGACGCCGAGCTTGGGGAAGATCCGCGACAGATGGGTGCTGACCGTCCGGTGGGACACATAGAGCCGCGCGCCGATCTCCTTGTTGGACAGCCCGTCGGCGGCCAGTGTCGCGATCTGCAGCTCCTGGGGCGTGAGCCGCTCGGCGGCCCGGGGTGCCCGGTGCCGGCCGGTCTCGCCGGTGGCCTCGAGTTCCTGTCGCGCGCGCCTGCCCCAGGCCGCGGCGCCCAGGTCGTCGAAGGTGTCGCGGGCCGCCCTCAGCGGGGTGCGGGACTCCAAAACGCGTCGCCGCCTGCGCAGCCACTCGCCGTGGGCGAGCTGGAGGCGCGCACGCGCCAGGGGCCAGCCCGCCGGGACCGCCGCGAGGGCGGACCCGAAGGCCGCCCCGGCCTCGTCCTCGTCGGCCAGAACCGCACGGGCGTGCCGCGCGGCCAGGCGTACACGCGCCGCCGGCGTCCGGACGGCCGACGGTTCGAGCCGCTCCACCACCTCTCGCGCGTCGGCCTGCTCACCGCAGTGGACGGCGGCCTCGGCGAGATCGCCGACGGCCCACAGGGCGGTCATCAGGTGGCGGTCGTCGTCCGTCGGATCGGTCAACCGCCGCAGCTGGGCATACGCCTCGGCATACTCCCCGGCGCACGACAGCGCCATGCCGCGGGCCGTCCGAACCGTGGCGTGCAGCAGCGGGGAGTCCAGCCGCACGGCGATGGCGTGGGCCTCGTCGATCAGCCGCCGCGCGGCCCCGGGATCATCGTGGACGGCCGCGGCACACCCGAGGACGGTCAGGGCCGTCGCCTCCCACTCGGGCCAGCCGGTCTCCCCGGCCAGCCGCCGGGCCTCGTCCGCGTCCTGGCGCGCCGGATCGAAGCGCCCCATGGCGACGCGCCCCGAGGCACGAAGGGCCAGCGCCTCCGCCAGCAGCGCCGGTCTCCCCTGCTGCCGCAGCCGTTCGACGGCCGCGGTGAGGAGGGGATCCGCGCGTTCCGGTGCGCCGACGCACCACAGGGCCCGCGCCGTCGTGTGCAGCGCGGCCGCGTCGTCCGTCGACCGGGCGAGGGCCCGGGCCGCCTCGATCACCCGGGCGCCGCGTTCCACGGGCGCCGCCTGCGCGGCGATCAGCAGCATCGTGGCGTCCTCGGTCGCGCACCGGGCGACCCGCTCGCCGGCCAGCCGGTCGGCGGCGCGCAGCACCTCCTGGTGGAGCCCGGAATCGCCGTTGCCGCGGTAGAGATGGCCGGCCGCGGCGCTCGTGAGCCGGACGGCCAGCCCCGTCTCGCCCCCCGCGCGCATCCGCTCGGCCGTGTGGAGCAGCGAGCGGACGGCCGCCGGCGCCCGTCCTCCGCGGCCGGCCGGGGACTCGGCGATCCACAGGAGGCGGGCTCTGTCCGTGGCGTTCAGCTCCAGGCCCTCGGTGGTGCGCACCAGGCGCCGGAGGAGGTCGCACCGGCCGAGACCGACGGCCAGCTCCGCGCTGCGCAGCAGGAGTTCGACCCGTCCTCGGGCGTCCCGGGTGAAGGCCGCGGCGAGTTCGAGGGCGCCGACGGCCGCCGCGACGGCGCCGCTGCGCAGCGAGCGGGCGGCGTCCCCCTCCAGGCCCGCCGCTATCGCGTCGTCCGGTCCGACGGTGGAGGCCGCGAGGTGCCGGATCGCCAGGTCGGGCCGGTCGGCGTGGACCGCGGCCAGCGCGGTGTGTGTGGCGTGGCGCTGCACGACGGTGGCCGCGTGGTGGACGGTTGAGCGGAGGATCGGGTGCCGGAAGCGGATGGCGTGCCGGTCGACGCAGACGAGCCCGGCGTCGACGGCGGGTACGAGGTCGTCGACGGTGACGGGTTCTCCGCGGACGGCGGTCGCGGCGGCCAGTACGTCGCCCGTCGCCGCCGGGGCGTCGAGCGCGGCCGCCAGCAGCAGGGCGCGCGTCGTGTCCGGCAGGTCCGTGATCCGCGTCTCGAAGGCGCGCTGGAGGTTCACGGTCAGGGGCAGCCATCGCGGGATGGTCGCCAACGATTCCAGGCCCCGGGCGGCCAGCGGCAGTTCCACCAGCGCCAGTGGATTGCCGTCGGCCTCCTCGAGCAGCCGTGCGCGCACGAACGGTGCCAGCCCGGGCGCTCCGGCGTCGAGCAGCCGCGCGGCATGTCCGGTGTCGAGCGGGCTCACCGCCAGTTCCTCGACCCCCTCCCAGAGCGGCTGCTCCGTCTCGCCCTGTGTCGCCGCGGCCAGCAACACGACGGGGTCGCAGGACAGGCGGCGGGCGACGAAGGCGAGCAGGTCGCTGGTGGCGCGGTCGAGCCACTGGACGTCGTCGACGAGCAGGAGCAGGGGCCTGATGGCGGCGCACTCGGCGAGGAGGTCGAGCACGGCGAGCGCGATGCGGAAGGGCTCGGGGCGGTCGGCGTCCCCGAGGCCGACCGCGGCCGGCAGTGTCGCGCGCTGCGGCTCCGCGAGGGCGCCGGCCCCGGCGAGCACCGGGCGCAGCAGTCGGTGCAGACCGGCGAACGGCAGCCCGGATTCGGACGGCACACCGGTCAGGGCGAGGACGCGCCGGCCCTGCTCCGTCCCCCGTTCCCGGGCGAAGGCCAGGAGTGTCGTCTTGCCGATCCCCACCTCGCCCCTCAGGACCAGGGCTCCGCCGTGGCCGTCCGGCGGACACAGGAGATCGTCGATCGCCTCGGTCTCGGCCCGCCGGCCGACCAGGGAGGGGATCCGTGTCGCCATGGTCCGCCCTCGCGGCTTCCCGGAACTGATACACGAACCACCGTACAAGGGGTGAAAGGGTTCACTCGGGCCCCAGGGCCGGGGCCGCCGTCTCGGGCGGATGGGCCCGTCGATCGTGCCGCCACGCGCGCCCGGGGCCCGGCGGCCGGGTTCCCGCGGCGCCGCTCCCGCTCCCGCTCCCGCTGCCGCTGCCGCTGCCCCTCCAGCTACCCCTCCCGCTGCCGCGCGGCGACCTCTCCCCGCGGCCCGGGCACTGCCCCTGGCACAGAGTCCGCCGAGCGGCGGGCACGGTGAGGCCCTGCTCGGTACCGGTCCGCCACCCGGCGGCCCGGTACGCGCGCGCGAGGTGCCGTCGACCGCGCGGGCCGTTACGGGACGCGAGGTTCCCGCGGGACGGGAAGGACGTCGCCCTTCCGCGCGCCGTGGTGGACAGGGGGCGAGGCGTCGATGCGCCCGGGGCCGAACACCCCCCACCGGCGCGACCTCGGCGGCGCCCACCCGGACCCGGAGGGCCGTGCCACCGGCGAACGGGGAGCGCGTCGGGCGCGGGGGCGGCCCGCCGGGGCCGCGGGCGGGGCGGCGGGGCCGCGGGGGC
>NZ_JBEZXR010000096.1:0-28740 GCF_040638135.1 Streptomyces sp. NPDC026673
CGCCCCGCGCACGTCCACTTCCTCGTCGACGAGCCCGGGTACGAGAAGCTGATCACCCATCTGTTCCAGGAGGGCAGCGAGTACCTGGACAGCGATGTCGTCTTCGGCACGAAGGAGGCGCTGGTGGTGCGGTTCACCGAACGGCCGGCGGGGTCCGCGCCCGACGGGACCGCCGTCGACGTGCCCTACCTGCACGCCGAGTACGACTTCGTCCTGCAGCCGAGCTGACGCCGCATCGGCCGGCCGCTCGTGCGGCGTCCCACCACGTCGCGGCGCCCGATCCGTTCCCGGCGGTCCGAGCGCCCCGCGGTCCCGGCGTGGCGGGGGCGGCCGCGGGCGCTTCAGGCGGGCGCGGACGAGGGCGTCAGCCGGCGGCCGGCCGCACTTCGGCGTGCGGCCGGCTCTGCCACAGCGCCCAGTCGGCCGAGACCTCCCCCGCCGCGCGCAGCAGCAAGGGGAGGTGCTTCGTGGTGAGCACGTCCACAGCGGTCTCGGCGGCGTGCACGGTGACGTTCATCGCCGCGCGGACCACCCCGTCGCCGTCCCGTACGGGCACCGCCACCGACCGTACGCCGGGGGCGAGTTCCTCGTCGGCCAGGGCCCAGCCGCGTGCGCGGACCGTGCGCAGTTCCGCGGCGAGCTCCTCGCGCGACCGCCTGGGGAACTCCGGCAGCCCCGAGCGGCTGGGCTCCGCCAGGACGGCCTCCAGTTCCTCCGGGCCGAGGGCGGCGAGCAGCACCTTGCCCTGCGAGGTCTGCGGGGCGGGGAAGCGGGTGCCGATGTCCACCCGCAGCGCGATGATCTTCGGAACGGACACCCGTGCCACGTAGACGATGTCCGAGCCGTCCAGCTGGGCCATCGAGGACGACTCCCCGGTCTGCGTGACCAGGGTCTCCAGGTGGGGGCGGGCCACCTCCCACAGGCCGAGCGAGCTCACATAGGACATGCCCAGACGCAGCACCCGCGGCGTCAGGGTGAACGCGCCCTGCTCCGCGCGGACGTAGCCGAGCTCCTCCAGGGTCAGCAGCAGGCGGCGGGCGGTGGGCCGCGCCAGCCCCGTCGCGGCGGCGATCTCGCTCAGGGTCAGCCGGTGGTGCCGTGCGTCGAAGCAGCCCAGCACGTCCAGCCCACGGGCCAGCGCCTCCACGAAGTCCGGACCGCTACCGCGCCCTGCCATCCGATGCCTCCCGCGTCGACGACGGCGATGCCCGGCAGGTCGATGACCGTAGGACGGACCCTCCGCAAGCCGCGTCGCACCTGCGTCCGTTCCCTTTGCCGACCCCCGACTGCGCAGGCATCCTCTCGCGGGCCATTATACGGACGATCGTCCGGCGTCGGGCGCCACGGATCGGACCCGCGACTCCCGCGCGCGGCCGCCACGGCGGGGCAGACGTGCGAAAAGTCCACCCACGGACCCGGCGGCGATTTTCCACCGAAGGACACTCCCGGGTAATTTCCGGTACCACGCATCCGATCGCACAATGCCGGTCACCTGCCCGGAACAGGTCCCCGCCGAGCGCGATGCACCCTTCTTCGCCCTCCGGACGGAACTCGGGGACCACCCCCGCCTGCGTCCACCGGCAGCGGCCACCACCAGCCGGAACGCCGTCTCTTTACCGTTGAGCGACTTTCCGTTGACCGCACTTTTCACCGGATATTGCATTACGCCAGAGGGTGGCCATTTCGGCGATGTGACGTGCGACTCGTTTGCCTTCCCGGCACTTTCGCCGACCTAGCATCGGGAAATGCAAGACGGACATTCCGGCACATGAGGCAAGAGGTGACAGCATGCCGATCCCCGTAGCCCAGGCACTCGACGAGCAGGGGCAGGCGGCCGCCGACAAGGCCGCCGGCCTCCGCGGGCCGGGCCGCTATCTGGTCAGTTCCCTGCTGGCCGGCGCGTTCGTCGGCGTCGCGGCGGTCCTGCTGCTCACGGTCACCGGACCGCTGGCGGCCGTCTCGTCACCGTTCACCAAGCTCGTCCAGGGCCTGCTGTTCGGCGTGGCGCTGACCCTTGTGGTCTTCGCCGGCGCCGAGCTGACCACCGGCAACATGATGACCACGGTCCAGGGCGTCATCGCCCGCCGCATCAACGGCGCCAACGCGGTGGCGCTGGTCGTCGGCTCGTTCGTGGGGAACCTGATCGGGTCCGTTCTCTTCGCCCTGCTGGTGCACGGCAGCGGAGTCATCACCGCCGGCGCCGCCCCCGGGCACACCGCCCCGGCGCTCGCCCTGCTCACCACCCTGCTCAAGACCAAGGCGGCGGAGTCGGGCGGCGCGCTGTTCTTCCGCGGGGTGCTCTGCAACTTCCTGGTCTGCCTCGGCGTGTGGACGGCGGCGCGGACCAGGTCGGACGGCGCCAAGATCGCGCTGATCTTCTGGGCCCTGCTGGCGTTCGTCGGCTCGGGATTCGAGCACGTCGTGGCCAACATGACCTACTACTCGCTCGGAATGCTCGAACACGTACCGGACGCGACCGCCGCGGGCTTCGCGCGCAATCTGCTGCTGGTCGGCCTCGGCAACCTCGTCGGCGGCGGTCTGCTGGTGGGCGCGGCCTACGGGTTCGTGGGCCGCGGGCGGCCGGGAAGGCCCGCCGGATCCGGGGCGCCGGCAGCCGTCCACGTCCCGGCGACGGAGAACGGAAGCGTGCTGCCGGAACCGGCCGGCCCCAGGGGCTGAGACGGCACCCGGCTCGGGGCCCGGCTGGACGCCGCGATCGCGTACGCCGCCCGCACCGGCGGCCGCGGAGCGCGTCCTGCCGGCGGGCCCGCGGGACCGCCGGCAGCGCGCCGGTCAGCCGGTCAGCCGGTCAGCCGGTCAGCGCACGTTCCCCCGCGCCTTGAGAGGCACGTGCGGCAGCTCGGGGGCGGGCAGTGCCTCCCCGTCGTAGCCCTTCACCTCACCGAACCGGGTGCCGGTCATCCAGTCGGACCGGGCCTGCTCGATGTCCTCCTGCGTGCGGCCGATGAAGTTCCACCACATGATGATCCGCTCGCCGAAGGGCGGCCCTCCGAGCAGCACGGTCCTGGCGGGGGTGTCCGCGTGGTTGGTCAGGGTCAGGGTGTCCCCGCCCGGGCCCAGATAGCCGAGTTCGGCCGGGCGCAGCCGCGTGCCGGCCATGTCGACGTCACCGCTGTCCACCAGCAGGCCGTGCTCGTAGGCGGGGTCGATCGCCAGAGTGACGGTCGCGCCGGGAGCGATGTGGAGTTCGGCGCCGAGCAGGGGGGTGAAGGTCGGAACCGGAGAGGTGTCCCCGGCCAGGGACCCCAGGAAGACCCGTGCCTCGCCGCCGCCGAGCGCGACGGGCTCCGGGACGTAGTGCCGGAAGTCGGGGGCGCTGTCCCGGTGCCGCTCGGGAAGCGCCACCCACAACTGGACGCCGTGCAGCATCGTGGTGCGCTCGGTGGAGACCTCGGAGTGGCTGATGCCGTGCCCGCCGGTCATGAGGTTGAGCTCGCCCGGTCTCACATAGGCGAAGGTCCCGAGGCTGTCGCGGTGCTCGATCTCGCCGCTGAAGAGCCAGCTCACGGTCTGGAGCCCGATGTGCGGGTGGGGCGCGACGTCCATGCCCCCGGAGTCGGCGACATTGTCCGGCCCATAGTGGTCTGCGAAGCACCACGCGCCGATCAGAGAGCGGTCCCGCTGCGGCAGCGTGCGCCGCACGGTCATCGCCCGCGGTCCGCCGAGGGGGACGTCACGAGCGGAGAGGACCTCCACGGTGGCCCCGGCCTGGGTCTCACTCATCTGTCGCGCTTCTCACACAACGACTGCTTGGGATTTCAACAATCATGGTGGTGATGATACGGCGACGCCCCGGACGGACGACGGGCGCATCGCACGGCGGCCGGAGACGGCCCGGCGAAGGAGTGCTGGTGAGCGACACGACGGCGGTTCGGACGAGCAGGCGGATCTTCATCGACAAGCAGAGTCCGCGTGCCTACAAGGCCATGCTGGCCGCCGCCGAAACCGTGCGAGCCGTCGCCTCGGAGGCCGGACTCGACCGCGAGCTGGTGGAGCTGGTGAACATCCGCGTCTCCCAGATGAACGGCTGCGCCTTCTGCCTCGACCGGCACTCCAGGACCGCGCTCGGCGCGGGCGAGACGCCGCAGCGCATCGCGGTCCTGCCCGCCTGGCGCGACACCGAGCTGTTCACCGCCCGCGAACGCGCCGCCCTCGCGGTGGCCGAGGCGACCACCGACCCCACCGACGCCGCCGCACAGGAGCAGGCCTACGAGGCGGCGCGCGAGGTGTTCAGCGACGACGAGCTCTCGGCCCTCATCTGGGTGGCGATCACCATCAACTCCTTCAACCGGGTCTCCATCCTGAGCAAGCACCCGGTCCGCCCCGCCCCGCGGCAGTAGGCCCCGAGGCCGGGCGTCGCGGCCACGCCGCCGGGAGCCACCGTCGTGCCGCCCGGCGATCCCGTCGAGGCGGCCGACGATGGCGCCGCCCGGGAGGCGACCCTCCTGCGCTCCAGCGTCGACCCTCAAGATTTGACTCAGTCAATTCATGCGCCTACGTTCGAAGGTAGGGGCGTCGAGCACCGCGCCCCTCCCCCCAACCCCACGGAGCGAGTTCGCGTGAAGTGCTACGACTGCGTCCAGGAAGCGCGCCACGACAGCGAAGGCATCGGCGTCTGCACCCGCTGCGGCCTTTTCACCTGCGCCGACCACTCCCGCGTCGTCCGCCTCCGCGTCCACCAGCCGAAGGGGCTCGGCCGGGCGACGAGCCGTCTGCCGGCACGGCGCGTCGTCTGCACGACCTGCCACACCGCCGAGACCGCCGACTGAACACGCCGTCCGGCGTCACGGCCCGCCACATTTGACTTCGTCAACTCTCGGGCGTAGCGTCGGTCGGCGGGCGGCCGGACCCTCCGGCGGGCGGGCATCCGCGCGGCGACCCGGGAGGAGCTGAATCCGGCCATGGAGCAGTCAGCGGGCGACCTGCTCAAGAGCAAGGGACTGCGCAGCACGGCGCAGCGCCGCGCCATCCTCACGGCCCTGCGGGGCCATCCGCACTCCACCGCCTCGGAGATCGAGGCGAGGATCGGCGCCGGCTCGCCGGGCGCGAGCGGGCTGTCCAAGCAGGGCCTCTACAACGTGCTCGAAGACCTCACCAACGCGCAGTTGATCCGCTGCATCGAGCCCGCCGGCTCGGCCACCCGCTACGAACTGCGCGTCGGCGACAACCACCACCATCTGGTGTGCCGCGGCTGCGGCCGCATCGAGGACGTCGACTGCGCGGTCGGCGCCGCCCCGTGCCTCAACCCGGTGGAGGGCAAGGGCTTCGCCATCGACGAGGCCGAGATCACCTGGTGGGGCCTGTGCGCCGAGTGCCAGAAGGCCGCCTTGGGCGCGTGAGCGACCCGCCGCCATCGCGCCCACTCGGGCTCCGAGCCCCCTGGATCCGCATCGCCGGACCCGGGGGGCTTTCGCGTGCCGGGATGGCGCGAGAGCCTAGATTTGACTCTGTCTAATCTAGGCGTAGTGTGGGGAGTACAACAGGACGGCGGCCGTCACCGGCCCCACCCCGGCCCGGCGATCCGGCGCCCCGCACCCGCCCCGAAGGGCCCGCCGCGGGTACGTCGCCCCCATCGCAGCCGGACGCAGACCCGACCTCACCCACCGATCACGGCCCGCGCCACCGACACGCCACCGACACGCGACCGCGCGGCCGGCCGCCACGGCGGAAGCGGCCCGCACGGCACACCGACCGCCCCCGCGAACGGAGTTCATCGTGACCACGACCCTGCACGCTTCCCCGGACAACCGGCGTCGCACCTTCGACGCCGCCCCCTTCACCGCCTCGGCGCCGCTGGCCGCCACCCTCCAGGACGTCCTCGTCGACCTCCTGGAGCTGCACGCGCAGACCAAGCAGGCGCACTGGAACGTCGTCGGCCGCGGCTTCCGCGGCCTGCACCTGGAACTGGACGAGATCGCCGCGACCGCCCGCGAGGCGGCGGACGAGTTCGCCGAGCGGATGCGCGCCCTCGGCGCCACTCCGGACGGCAGGAGCGACAGCGTCGCGCGGACCACGACGCTCCCCGAGTTCCCCGCGGGCCGCATCGAGGACGCCCGCGCCACGGCCCTCGTCCTCGGCCGCCTCAACACCGTCGGATGCGTGCTGCGCGCGGCGTTCAGCGCCGCGGGTGACGAGGACCCGGCCACCGGGGACCTGGTCAACACCACGCTGCAGTCGATCGAGAAGCACGCCTGGATGCTGCGCGACCGGCTCGCCCACGACTGAGCGCCGCGGAGGCGGGCACGCCGACCGTAACGCCCCCGCCCGGGCGTGCGGTCACACCCTCCGCACCGTCACACCCGCCGCGGCCAGCTCGTCGACGGCGGCGTCCGGCGCGGAGTCGTCGGTGACGACCGCGTCCAGCGCGGTCGCGGGGGCGACGAAGGCGAGGGCGGTACGGGAGAGCTTGGCGCCATCCGTGACCGCGATGACCCGCCGGGCGGAGGCGATCGCGGCCCGTTTGACGGCGGCGTCGTCCAGGTCGTAGGCGGTCAGACCGTCGGCGGCGGTGAGACCGCAGCATCCGATGACGGCGGTGTCGAAGCGCAGCGCGGCCAGCGAGGCCACGGTCAGGGGGCCGGTCAGCGCCAGCTCGCCGGGCCGCGGCCGCCCGCCGGGGACGAGCAGGGTCAGCCGCGCGGCGCCGCTCAGGGCGTTCACCGCGTGCAGGGACAGCGGCATCACCGTCAGCCGGCGCTGCTCGAGCACCCGGGCCACCTCCAGGCAGGTGGTGCCGCTGTCCAGGACGACGGCCTCGCCGTCGGCGATCAGCCCGGCCACCTCGACGGCGATGCGCCGCTTGGCCTCCTGCCCCTCCTGGGACCGGAGGCCGAAGGGCGGTTCCGCACCTCGCAGCAGCAGGCTCCTCGCACCACCGCGGTAGCGCTCGAGGACTCCCTGGGCGGCCAGGACCTCCAGGTCGCGGCGGACGGTCATCTCCGACGCGCCGGTGAGCGCGGCCAGTTCGGCGACGCCCATGCGCCCCGCTTCCTGCACGGCGTCGGTGATCTGCCTCAGTCGGTCGGTACCAGCCATGACCCGATTGAACATCCAGAACGTTCGAAACTCAAGGTTTCACAAACGATTTCTGTTCGCTATGTTCGATACGTGAACACAACGCCGCGGGCCGCACGGCTGGCCACCTTCGCCTACTTCGCGCTGAACGGGTTCGTCCTCGGGATGTGGATCGTGCACATCCCGGAGATCGAGCACCGCGCCGGGGTCGGCCACGCCACGCTCGGCTGGCTCCTGCTGCTGCTCGGCGCCGGAGCCTTCGCGGGCATGCAGATCGTCGGTCCGCTCACCGACCGGCTCGGCGCCCGCACGGTCGTACCGCTCAGCGCCGCGCTCTGCAGCGCCACGGTCGTCCTGCCGGGACTGGCCGGCAGCGCCTGGACGCTGGGGGCGGCCCTGCTGCTGCTCGGCATCGGCAACGGCAGCCTGGACGTCAGCATGAACGCCCACGCGGTGCAGGTCGAGCAGGCCTACCGGCGGCCCGTGATGTCCGCCTTCCACGCCACCTTCTCCATCGGCGGCGTCCTGGCCGCGCTGGCCGGCGCGCGCACGCTCGGCCAGGACTGGAGCCCGGCGTGGACGCTGGGCGCGGTGGCGGCGCTGGGTCTGGTCGTCGCGATCGCCGCGGCCCCCGCCCTGCTGCGGTCGGACACGGGCACCGCGGAGGAGACCGTCGCCGAACCGGGTGTCCGCCGGAGGACACCCCGGCGCATCTGGGGGCTGGCCGTGCTCGCACTGATGATCATGATGTGCGAAGGCGTGGCCAACGACTGGAGCACGCTCCATCTGAGCACCGTGCTGGACGCGCCGGCCGCCACCGCCGCCCTCGCCTACGGAGCCTTCGCCACCGCCATGACCGTCGGCCGATTCGTCGTCGACCGCGTGGCCGCCCGGGTCGGCCCCCTCGCCGTCCTGCGAGGCGGTGCCTCCGTGGCCGCGGCCGGGCTGGTCGCGGCGGCGCTCTCGCCCTGGATACCCCTCGCCGTCGCCGGCTGGGCCGTCTTCGGTGCCGGACTGTCCGGCTGCGTCCCCCAGTTGTTCAGCGCGGCGGGCCACGCCGACCCCGGCGCGGCCGGCGCCAACGTCTCCCGTGTCGCCGGACTCGGCTACCTCGGCATGCTCGCCGGACCGGCGATCATCGGGCCGCTGACCCACTTCGTGCCGCTCAACATCACCTTCCTCCTCCCCGTGGCGTGCTGCGTCGTCGCCGCCGCGGCGGCCGGCGTCCTGCGGCCCGCGGAGACCGCCCCGGCGCGCCAGGAGGTGGCGGCGGCGTGAACGGCACCGAGCGCACCGCGGGACACCCCGCGCCGATCGAGGCGTTCACCGTGAACTGCGACGGTGAATCCCTCAGTTGCTCCGCCGCGCTCCCCCGGGCGGCGCACGGGGCCCGGTCGCGGGCACTGACGGCCGTGGTCCTGCACGGCGCGGGAACCAGCGACAAGGAGAGGCTCACCGGCCTCCTCGCCGATATCGCCGCCCGGGGCCGCCACGCGGTCGCCGTCGACTTCTCCGGGCACGGCGCGAGCTCCGGCCGCCTCGCGGAATCGAGCCTGCAGCGGCGGTTCCTCCAGGCCCGGGCCGTCATCGACGGGCGTGTCCCGACCGGTCACCGTCTGGCCCTGATCGGCTTCAGCATGAGCGGGCAGACCGTCGCCGACCTGGCACGGCACTACGGTCCACGGGTCGCCTCCATCGGACTGTGCGCGCCCGCCGTCTACGCGGCCGAGGCGTGGACGGTTCCGTTCGGGGCCGGGTTCACCGAGATCATCCGCACACCGGACAGCTGGCGGACGTCTCCCGCCCTCGAGGTGTTCCGCTCCCTGTCCGTCCGGGCGGTACTGGCGACGCCCGCCACCGATGCGGTGATCCCGCCCCCCCGTCACCGAGGCCGTCGCCGCCGCGCTCGGAGGCTCCCGCTCGCGCTTCACCCGGCTCACCTACCCCGACGCGGAGCACCGGCTCGCCCTGTGGTTCAGCGGCAACCCGGTGCCGCGCGGCCGCTTCGTCGACGCCGTACTGGCCGACCGATCGTGAACGCCCCCCGTCAGCTCCGTTCGTACGGCCGCAGCGCCGCGACCGAGCGCCGCACGGCCTCGGCATGCCCGAACAGGCCGGGCAGGCCGCCGGTGTGCAGGAACACGGTGCGCTGCCCGCGGCGGATGTCGCCGTCGCGTACGGCCGCGAAGAGGCCGGCCATCGCGCGGCCGGTGTAGGTGGGGTCGAGGACGATCCCCTCGGTTCCCGCGGTCGTCCGCATGGCCTCGAAGACCGGCTCGTGGAGCGCGGCGTAACCGGCGCCGACCTGGTCGGTGCGGACGCGCAGCGCGTCCGCGGCGACGGCGCTGCGGGCGATGGCGCCCACCAGGGAGGCGACCGCCCTGGCGGGCTCGGGCACGGCGCCGCAGTCGACGCCGAGGACCCGTTCCGCGCCGAGCGCGGCGACGAGGCCGGCCATGGTGCCGCCGGAACCGAGGGCCACCACCACATGCGCGATGTCGGGCAGTTGGGCGCGGAGTTCCTCACCGCCCTCGAGGTAGCCGCGCGCGCCGCTGGGGCTCGAGCCGCCGAAGGGGATGAGATGGGGCAGCGCTCCCTCGCGGCGCAACGCGGTGCAGACCTCCTCGGCGACCCCCGCGAGGGCGCTGGGCTCACCGTCGCCCGCCCAGACGACCCTCGCGCCGAAGAGCCCGTCCAGGACGAGGTTGCCGGTGCCGGATCCCTCGTCGGGCTCCTTGCCGGGGAGGACGAGGACGACGTCGAGTCCGAGGCGCGCACCGGCCGCGGCGGTCAGGCGTGCGTGATTGCTCTGCGCGGCCCCGACCGTCACCAGGGTGTCCGCGCCCGCGTCGAGTGCCTCGCCGACCGTCCACTCCAGCTTGCGGACCTTGTTTCCGCCGCCGCCCAGTCCGGTGAGGTCGTCCCGCTTGATCCACAGGTCGTCCGCCTCAAGGCCCAGGGCCGCGGCCAGTCGCGGCATGGGCTCGACGGGGGTGGGCCAGGTGGACAGCGTGATCTTGCCGGGCATCGGCTGCGCTCCAGGGTCGGACGGCGACGGGACCCGGCGCCTCGGGACGCCGGTGGAGTCCATTGTGGGCACTGCCGTCCGGCGCCGCGCCGAGGGTGGCGGAAAGGACCGCGGTGGCCCGCGCGACCGAGGGGAGGGACACTCGAATTCCCCCTGAGGAGGTGGGATCGCCGTGAGTGAGTACGAGCGCTCCATGAACATGACCGCCTCCGCCGATCGTGTCTTCGACCAGGCGGAGGACCTCGGCCGCATCGAGTCCTGGCTCCCGGACGAACTGCACGTCCGGGCCGCCGACCCGCCCGCCGTCACCGTGCACGACGACGACACGGGACGGGACGCGGACGCGCTCTTCCGGGCCGACCGCGCGCACAAGAGGCTGGAGTGGGGTACCCGGGAGGACGCCCGCTACGCGGGGTGGCTGCAGGTGGACCGCACCGACGAGCGGACCAGTGAGGTGACCATCCACCTGTCCTTCTTCGACGAGAGCATCGCGCCGCCGGGGAACGTCGTCGACCAGGTGCTGGACGAGAGCCTGCACCGCCTGTCGCGGATGGTCACGGCCTGAGGCCGACGGCGCGGCCGCGAGCCCGGGCCAACGGTCGGCTCCGGCCGCACCGCCGGGGCGAGAGGGCGGTGTCCCGGGACGCCGCACGTCCCAGCGGGCCCGGGACCTCCCTCTCGTCGCCATGAGCGTAGATCCCAGTTTGGACTGAGTCAAATATCGACGTGGGGCGGTCGGGCGCGGCGCACGGCCGCTCGGCACACGGCGACCGCGGCCACCCGCTCGCCGCCCGGCTTCCTGGGACTCCTGGTACCAGGCAGGCCCGCCCGCGCCGACGCACACTGAGGGCATGGCGGCAACGGAGTTCGGCAGAGCGGTACGGCGGTGGCGCAACAGGGTCCCCCCGGAGGCGGCCGGGCTGCCCGTCGGGGGGCACCGGCGCGCGGCGGGGCTGCGCCGGGAGGAACTGGCCCAACTGGCGGGCATCTCCGTGGACTACGTCACCAGACTCGAACAGGGCCGTGCCTCCCACCCGTCCGCGCAGGTCGTGGAGGCCCTGGCCAGGGCGCTGCGGCTGTCACCCGACGAGCGCGCGCACCTTTTCCAGCTCGCCGGACTGGCGCCCCCGGGGCCGGACACCGTGCCGGCGTACATCACTCCCAGCGTGCAGCGGCTGCTCGACCGGTTCACCGGGACCCCGGTCGCCGTCTACGACGCCTCCTGGACGCTCCTGGTGGCCAATCCCCCGTACGCGGCGCTGATGGGCGATCCGTCCGGGTGGCGCGGCAATGAACGCAACGGGGTGTGGCAGCACTTCGTCGGCGGCGGCAGCCGGGTCCGGCGCACCCCGGACTATCTGCCCGCCTTCGAATCGGCACTCGTGGCCGACCTTCGCGCGGCCGCCGACCGCTATCCGGCCGACCAGCAGGTGCGGCGGCTCGTGGCCGACCTCCGCGCGCACAGCGACAGGTTCGCCGAGTTGTGGGACGCCGGCGCGGTCGGCCGCCATGACGCGGCGCGCAAGACCGTCGACCACCCGCGCGTCGGCCCCCTGACCCTGGACTGCGATGTGCTCACCGTGACGGGCAGCGATCTGCGCATCATGGTCTACACCGCGGAGCCCGGCACCGAGGACGCCGAACGCCTCGCGCTGCTCACCGTGCTCGGCACCCAGCAGCTCACCGGGTAACCGTCATCCACCCGCTCCACCCGCTCCACCCGCTCCACCCGCTCCGGCCGCGAGTCGCTCGAAGGCCGTCGGGAAGGGCCTGCGGGGCAGGAAGTCGCGGATACGGCGGGCGCATTCGGCCGCGGAGGCCGTGGTCGTGTCGCACTCGACGTCATAGAGGCCGTGTGCGTGGACGAAACCGAACTGGCGGGCCGCCAGGCCCACGGGGCGGTCTCCCCGCTCCCGCTCGCGCCGTTCGAGTTCGGGGAGCGAGCAGTGCACCCCCACCAGGACGACGTTCCTCGGAGGGAAGAGCCCGAGGCAGTCCCGCAGGCGCCACGGCTCGCCGAGCACATGGTCGACCACCACGTTGTTGCCGGCGGCGGCCATGCCGGCCACCGCGCGGTGGAACCCCGCCCAGGTGCGCCGCAGCATCCCCGGCAGTTCACCGGGGGCCACGCTCCGGCGGGACCGCATGGCGTGGAAGGCGTCCACGGGCATGTGGAAGCAGGTCTCGTCCAGGATGTTCAGCAGTTCCCCGGCGATGCTCGACTTCCCCGAACTGGACGTGCCGTTGAGGAAGACGATGAGGCCGGTTCCGGCGTCGGCGTCGGGCAACGCGGCTCCTCCGCCGCCGGCCCACCGGGAGCGCGGCGGGCGACCGCTTACGGCGCCTGCGTGCCGGGCGCGTTGGGGGCTGCCGACGGCTGGGTGGGGGGAGGACTCACCAACCGGTCCTCCACTGCGGACAGGACGAACATCAGGCCGAGCAGGAACACCGGCAGCCCGAGCACCAATGCGGCGATCATCGCAGATCCCCCCTGCGCGGCAGCGGTGTTCGCGGGAATCGGGCGGGGCCGTCGGACGATCGGCGGCCGTGGTGGACGTAGTGGACGAGGCGGACGGGGTGTGGCGCGGGCGACATGGGCACCTCCACTGGGCGTCGCGGCCCGCCTTCCCCGATCCGGGCGTTGTATGGCGGCGCCCGGGAACCGGCGCACTCGCGGTCCCGGGCGCCCTGCCCGGCCGGGTCAGTAGCGGAAGGCGTCGGGACCGTCGAGCCGGCCGAAACGCCGCGGGTGCGGAATCTGATCGGGCCGCTGGGCCCAGCGCACACGGCGACGGCGGGCGCCTCCGTGCTCGCTCCAGTAGAGGACCGCGACGACACCGGCCGTCGCGCAGAGCAACGCGCCGACGGCGACGCTGTACACGGTCCCCGCCGAGATCGCCCCGATCACGGCCCCCAGCACGACTCCCAGCATCACCGCACCGAAAACGAGCCTGCGAATCTTCAAATCCATGAAGAATCACTCCCTTTCGCCAGAACGCATTCCCCGGTGAACGCCCGTCAATCCAGGGATCGCCTTAACGAGTGACAGCCGGACCGGGTTTGTGACGAATCATCAAGCAGTTTCCGGCGAATTCCCGCACTGCCGGGAAGTGGCGCTTTCAGATGAGGGCGGCCACCGCGGTGCGGTACAGGACCTCCTCGGCCCGGTCCCACGACCAGCCGTTCTCGACCACCAGAGTGCGCCAGCCGGTGGGGCCGAACCAGAACCAGAGCAGGTCGGCCGTCTCCTCGGGCGAGTGGCGCCGGGCCGGCCCGCCGACGTCCAGGAAATGCCGGGCGACGGCGCGCAGCGCCTCGCGGTAGGCGGCTGTGGCCCTTTCCCACAGCGCCTCCCCGTTCTCGTGGACGGGCAGCGCCTTGCGAATGGCCTCGTGCGCCTTGAACTGGCTCTCGTTGCCCGCGCGCGTACCCCGGGCGAGCGCCTGGAGGACCTCCTGCGGCGTCCGCAGGGCCAGGACGCGCGCGACGGCCTCCTCGTAGCCGGAATTCACGACGGCCTTGTCGACGATCCTGTCCAGGATGTCCGACTTGCTGCCCACGCTGGCGAAGACGGTCTTCGAGGCGACACCCGCCGCCGCGGCGATGTCAGCGACGGTCACCCGCCCGTATCCGCGTTCGGCGAAGAGCACCTCGGCCTGTTCGAGGATCACCGCGCGCGTCCGTGCCGCGGCCTGCTCACGGAGCGGGGAGACGTACACGCGCTTGGAGGCCATGGCGCCATCCTAGGGGATATGCGTGCAGTTTTGACCTATCCAATCGGTCGTCTATAACCTCAATATCGGGTACGCGGTTCGCGCACCCGACGAGACCGGCCCGCGGGGCGGGCGGGCGAAAGGTGGGAACGATGGCGATGGACGCCAAGGACCTGGCCGAAGGGCTCTTCCGGATCCTCGAGACGGGCGACGCGGCCCTGGCCGCCGAGGTCGTCGGCGCGGACAACCACAACCGCGAGGCGGCCGTCTCGCCCGCGGCCTGCTCGATACCGGGTCCGGCGGGAACCCTGGCCTCCGGCGCGTGGCTGCGCTCGGCCTTCTCCGGCCTGCGCTTCCCCGTGCTGGGCATCGCGCACAACGACGACCAGGTCTGGATCCGGCTGCGCATGCAGGGACGGCACACCGGCCCGTTCGTGCGCTTCCGGGACGGCGCGCTCGACCAGGCGATCCCTCCCACGGGGCGCGAGATCGACTTCGAGCAGGTGCATCTGCTCGACATCCGCGACGGCAAGGTCGTCCGGCACGAGGCGCTGCGTGACGACGTGACGATGCTGGGTCAGCTCGGCGTCTTCCCGCCGTCCCCGGCCGTGGCGCTGCGCATGGTCGGCTGGAAGGTCTCCGGACGTGCCAAGCGGGCGGCCGACGAGGTCACGCGGCTGGCCGCGGAGGCCGCCGGGCAGGCGCGGGCGTAGGTCAGCGACCGCCCGAGGCGCCCCGGGCCAGGAGGAGCAGGGCGTCGACCAGGCTCTCGGCGGAGCTGCCGGTGGCCAGGCGGCGCAACTGCATACCGAAGACGAGGGCGACGACCGTCGAGGCGGCCTCCTCGGCGTCCGGCACGCCCAGGGCGGCCAGGACGGACGCGGCCAGCCGGTCGTAGGCGGCGAAGCACTCGGCCGCCGCCTCGCGCAGGGCGGGGTCACGGCCGGCCTGGACGTACAGCTCGAAGGGCGCCAGATGGGTGCTGTCGAAGCCCGTCCCCTCGGCGACCTGTCCGACCAGCGCGGCGGCGCCCTTGAGGTCGATGCCCTCCTCCCGGCCCCGCGCCGCCAGTTCCGTGAAGCGGCCGGTCTCCTCCTCCACGAAGTGCAGCAGGCTCTCGCGCAACAGGTCGTGCTGCGTGGCGAAGTGGTAGGTGACGGAGCCGAGGGACACCCCGGCCTCCTGGGCGATGCGCCGGTTGGTGACCGCGGCGACACCGTCCTGACCGATGATCCGCAGGACGGCGCTGATGATGTTCTGGCGGGTGCCGGCGGGGTTGGGCATGCCGGTCATTCTGTCACCGCGACGGGGGCGCGCTGCTCGTACCAGCGCTGATCGCTCTCCAGCTGCGCGGCGAGGGAGATCAGCAGCGGCTCGCTGTGGGCCGGCCCCAGGAGCTGGGCGCCCACCGGCAGGCCGTCGCCGAAGCCCGCCGGGACGCTGATGCCGGGCCAGCCCAGCACGTTCCAGGGCCAGGCGTACGGGCAGGCCGCGATCACCGCCTGGTCGGTCCGCCGGCCGGACAGCTCCGTCATCGCCCCGACGGCCGGCGGCGGGGTCGCGGTGGCCGGGGTGAGGAGTACGTCGAAGCGGGAGAAGATCTCCCCGATCCGGCGGTGCTGACCGGCCTCGGCGCGGCGGGCGCGGCGCAGGGCGGCCCCGGCGAGCAGGCGCCCGTTCCGGGAGGCGGCGAGGGTGCGGGGGTCGAGGAGCGTACGGTCCGGGACCCGGTCGCTCCACTGGCTGATGCCCGCGAAGGCGCGGGGCAGGAAGCTGAGGCCGATCAGGCCGTAGCGCGGCTCGGCCTCCTCCACATGGTGGCCCAGCCGGGCGAGGGCGTCGGCCAGTGTGCGCACCGCGCGCCGCACGGACGGGTCGAGCGGGGCGCGGGCGGCGACGAACGGGGGCCGCCAGGACAGGGCGATGCGCAATCGGCCCGGTTCCCGTCCGGCCGCCTCGACCGCGCCGATGCGCGGCGGCCGGTGGATGTCCCCGGCATGCTGCCCGGCCGCGGCGTCCAGCAGCAGCGCGGCGTCGCCCACGGTGCGGGCGAGCGGGCCGTTGCCGGTCAGGCCGTGGAAGGACTCCGCATCGGGCCAGGTGGAGACCCGGCCGCGCTGCGGCTTGATGCCCACCAGGCGCGTCCAGGCGGCGGGGATGCGCACCGAGCCCGCTCCGTCGGAGCCCAGCGCGCCGGCCACCAGCCCGGCCGCGACCGCCGCCGCGGAACCGCCGGAGGATCCACCGGGCGTGTGCCCGAGGTTCCATGGATTGCGGGTCGCGCCGAAGGCGGGACCCTCGGTGAACGGCCACTGCCCCAGCTCGCAGGTGTTGGTCTTGCCGACCACGATCGCGCCCGCCGCGCGGACCCGCCGCACCGCCTCCCCGTCCTCGGGCTTGTCCGGGAACGCCCCCGCACAGCCGAAGGCCGTCGGCTCGCCCGCCAGGTCCATGTCGTCCTTGATCGCGACGGGCACGCCCAGCAGCGGCAGGCGCTCACCGCGCTCCAGCCGCCGGTCGGCCTCCTCGGCCTCCGCCAGGGCCGCCTCGGCGCGCACGCGGCGGAAGGCGTTGACGGTCGGCTGGGTGGCCTCGATGCGCTCGATCGCCCGGCGGACCAGCTCAGCCGATGTGACGCCGCCTTCGCGCAGCGCCCGGGCCTGCGCCGCCAGTCCCTCCGTACGGGCAGTGGACACCGCCGCCCCCTCTCCCTATTGTTCGTTCGAACGAACAAGACGGGAGGTTAGACGGATGCGCATCGCCGGGGCAACCGTTCTGCTCACCGGTGCCACAGGTGGGCTGGGCCAGGACATGGCACGCGAACTCGCCGCCAGGGGCGCGCGGTTGACCCTCAGCGGGCGCCGCACCGACGTACTCGAACCCCTGGCCAGGAGCCTGGACGCCCGTGTCGTCGCCGCCGACCTCGCCGACCGGGAGGACGTGGAACGGCTGGCCGCCGAGTGCGCCGGTGTCGACGTCCTCGTCGCCAACGCCGCCCTGCCGAGCAGCGGTGACCTGCTGGACTACTCCCCCGACCAGCTCGACCGCGCCCTGATGGTGAACCTGAGAGCGCCCGTGCTGCTGGCACGGCTGCTCGCCCCGGCCATGGTCGAGGCCGGACGGGGGCACATCGTCCTCATCGGATCCCTGTCCGGCAAGGCCGCGTCGCGGTCCACCTCGCTGTACAACGCCTCCAAGTTCGGCCTGCGCGGCTTCGCCCACGGCTTCCGCGAGGACCTGCACGGCACCGGCGTGGGCGTGTCCCTGGTCCAGCCCGGATTCGTCAGGGAGGCGGGCATGTTCGCCGAGACGGGGGCCCGCACGCCCGCCGGCGCCCGTACGGTGACACCACGCCAGGTCACGGCGGGGGTCGTACGGGCTGTCGAGCGCAACCTCGGCGAGGTGAACGTCGCCCCGCCCGAGCTGCGCCTGCTCACGGCTGTCGCCGGGCAGTTCCCGGTGTTCGCGGCGCGCGTCCAGCGCCTCAGCGGATCGGCCGAGCGTGCCACGCGGGACATCGTGGAGGCTCAGCAGCACCGCCGCTGAACGGCCGCCCGGCGCCGCGGGCCGGCGGCGTCACCGTCTCGGGGGCTCCGTCGCCCATCGCGGCCTGTCCAGGCGGGTCACATGTCCGGGTAACGGCGGCGGCGCCAGATCCACGCGACCGCGGCGGCGGCCACCGCCCAACCGAAGAGCACCAGGTACGGGAAGGCGTACTGGTTCTCCGCGAAGTAGATCGCGTTGTGCTGCGCGTTCACCGACGCCCCCGGCGGCAGCCAGCGCCCCACCGCCCCCAGCGGCTCGGGCAGCAGCAGCCAGGAGACCGCCCCACCCGAGGACGGGTTGCCCAGCAGCACCATGAGCAGCCACGTCGGCAGGATGGCCCACTTGCCGAAGAGCATGTAGAACGCCGTGAACACCAGCCCCGAGGTGACCATGGTGAGGGTCAGGATCGCCCAGGACTGGAGGAGGGGCAGCCGCAGCACGTGCAGCCCCCAGTCCACCACCGCGACGATCGAGAGGCTGCCGAGCGCGGAGTAGACGACGACCGTCAGGAAGCGCTCCAGCGGTCTCAGCTCCGAGGCGTGCACGGTCAGCTGCACCGCGCCGAGAAAGCCCACGATCACCGCCGCGAGCGTGATGTAGAAGATCGCGAGTCCCTGGGGATCGCCGGGCTGCAGCGGCCTGAGGTCGCCCAGGCTGAGCCGCACCCCGGCCTGCGCCGCCGCCGTCGGCGCGGCCGCCGCCAGGACCCGGGCCACCGAGGCCCCGGCGGCCGGCACCAGGTCGAACGAGACGGTGCCGCCCGCGGCCTGCGTCTGTGCCACGGCGAACACCCGCTGCCGGTCGACGGCGTCGACGGCGGCCGCGCGCGTGGCGAAGCGCCGCTGCACCAACTGGGTGCTCAGGCCCGAGTCCATCCCCGCCACGAACCTCTGCAGCTGCGGGGAGTCGTCCACGACGGCGATCGGGACGTGATGCGGCGTCGGATGCGCCATGGCGAAGCTGTACGAGCCGGCGAACAGCCCCGCTCCCACCGCCAGGAGCAGGACGATGACCACGGCGGGCCGGAAACGTGACAACCCGGAGGGGTGAGTCATCGGCGTACCCTCATCGCGCCCTCCGAAAGGCCGGGCCCCGCCCCCGGCAGCGTCGCGGCAGGGCCTGGGCTGTGGGGCGAACCCGCCGCCCAAGTTACTGCCGGTGATCCGGGCCCGCTACTTGACGGGGTGTGGGCGCGACGCCGCGGCGCGACGGGAGCACGGCCTCGTCCGGTCACCCGGCCGTGACGGCTTCCGGGGCCCGGACGGTCCGGACGAGGGCCGGCCGTCGCCACCACGAGGAGCCGGACATACCGCCGCCGACGTGGCCGGCGTGCTCCACGGTGACGGCCACGCAGACGGCCACGGCGACGGGACGCCTCCGGCCCGAGGCGGCGTCGGCGCGGGCCGCGCCGACGCGACGGGGGCGGGGCGCGACGCGGCGGGGCCGTCCCGGCACGGGAGGCGACTGCGGTGGGCACATCTACCTCCCCGCACGGCGCGGCGGTGCGCCGGGAGGTCGCCGACCGCGTACGGCGGGGCGCCCTCCGCGGCCACGCACTCGCGTCTCCCCCGGGGGAGACTCAAGCCCCCGCGCGGGCCGCGACGGCCCGCGCGGCCTCCGCGACCTCGCCGCGGCGGGTCGTACCGGTCAGGGGATCGCTCGGCGCGTACCGCACCGCGACACCGTACTGGGCGCAGCGGGCGGCGATGGCGGGGCAGGCGCGCTCGGCGAGGGCCGCGATGGTCAGCGAGGGGTTGACGGTGAGGGAGGTGGGGACGGCGGAGCCGTCGGTGACGAACAGGCCCGGGTGGGTGCGGAGTTCGTTCAGCTCGGTCAGTGCCGACAGTGCGGCGGAGTCGCCCAGCCGGCAGGAGGCGAGGGGGTGGGCCGTGACGCTGCCCGCGACGTCCTCGCTCCAGGGGCGGACGGTGGCGAGGCCGTCCCGCTCCAGCACCGCCCGCGCGTGGGCGTCGGCCTCGGCCCAGCCGCGGCGTGTGTTGCCGGTCGGCGCGAACCGCATGGTGCCCAGGCCCAGCCCGTTGGCCAGCCGGGTGAAACTGCCGGTGAGCGGGGGTACGCCGAAGCTTCCCTCGGCCTCGTCCTCGGTCATGGCCAGGACGGTGAGCCAGGAACGCCAGCGGGCCCGCATCTGCTTCTTGGCGACGCCCGACCAGCGCTGCGCTGCGGTCTGGGCCAGGGTGCCGGTGACGGTGGGAAAGTAGATCTGCTGGAGGGTGAAGCGGGAGAACTGCGGCGCCCCCGCGTCGAGGCGGTCGAAGGACGCGGCGGTGATCGGCATCCCGATGTGCAGGGCCTCGTACGCCACGGTGGCGCTGCGCGCCAGGCCCAGCAGGGAGCGGACCTTTCCCTCGTCCATCACCGCGACGCTGACCCGGTCGCCGTTGCCCGAGAAGTAGCCGCCGACGGCGGACGGGACGCCGCCCAGCGTGAGCGCCGAACGCTGCAACAGGACCGGCGTCCCGACGGCGCCCGCGGCCAGCACCAGGACCTTGGTGTGGAGAGTGCCCGCCCCCGTGGGGCAGGTGTAGTCCGCCGGGTCGACCGTGGTGTAGTCGACGGCGTAGCGGTAGCCCGGCTGGGTGGACGGGCGGATCAGCTGGACCTCGTGCAGCGGGCGGATCTCGGCGCCGTGGGCCTCGGCGGCGGGCAGGTAGTTGAGCAGCATGGAGCGCTTGGCCCCGAAGCGGCAGCCCGACAGCATCCAGTTGCAGTCGGTGCAGCGGGCCCGGTCGACCGCGACGGGCACCGGATTGCAGGTGTGCCCCGCGCGGTCGCAGGCCGCGGCCAGCACACCGCCCGCGTACGACACGTCGGGCCAGTCGAGCTTCGTCACGGGCAGCGCCTGCTCGACCTGGTCGTACCAGGGGTCGAGGGCGCCGCGGCTGAGGGACGCGGGCCACAGCCGCCGTCCGGCCGCGTCGCGCCGGTCGAAGACGAAGGAGGGCGCGCGCAGCGACGCGGCGAAGTAGACGACGCTGCCGCCGCCCACGCAGTTGCCCGCGACGACCGAGATCCCGTCGCCCTTGATCACGTCGACGATGCGGGGGTAGGCCGCCAGGTTCAGGTCGTGGGTGAACTCCTCGGTGGCCAGCCGCGGTCCGCGTTCGAGGACGGTGACCCGGGCTCCGGCCGCGGCGAGGTGGTAGGCGGGGATGGCGCCGCCGAAGCCGCTGCCGATGACGAGGACATCGGTGGTCTGGGGGCTCATGCGGGGCTCCCGGAGGGGGTGGTGGCGGGGTGCGGTGCGGCGAGGGCCGTGCCGTAGGAGTGGGCGGGGTAGCGCCACAGCCCGTCGGCGTCGGGCGGTGGGAAGCCCGTCCAGACCAGGCCGGGGTGCCCCTCGGCGACGGCCTGCGCGGTGTGCCGGTGGGCCGCGGTGTCGAAGGCCAGACCGACGAGGAAGCTGAGCAGCTGCCAGATCGCCCGGTCGGGGTCGCCCGCCTGGAAGAGCCCGGCGACGACTGCGGTGCGGTGGTCGAAGCCGAGACCGACGAACGGCGGCCGGTCGATGGGCAGCAGGATGAACCGGCTGATGGCGTAGGCGGTGGCCCGGGCGTCCAGGAGGGCCGCGATCCCCGGCAGAAGCGGGTTGAGCGGCAGGTCGGGCGAGCTCAGCAGCGTGATCGCGCCGGCCTGTACGGCGCCCGGACCGGGCGCGGCACCGGCCACCGCACGATCGGTGGAGGAGCGCCGCTCCCCCGGTATGAGGGTGTCGGCGAAGGCCTCCAGCGTGGAGACCGGCCAGGAGCCGAGCGCCGCCGCCGCTGCGGGAGGCGCCGCCGCCGTGCCCAGCGCGGGCAGGGCGGCGACGGCGGCGGCCAGACCGCGCAGCACGGCGCGCCGGTCGATGCCGGGAACGCCGGGGTCGGGGGCCACCGCTACCGGCCCGCGCACAGCAGGCTGAAGGGCAGCCTGACGGACAGGCCCGTCTCGCCGGCCTCGTCGCCGTACGCCTCGAGGACGTCGGCGAGGTCGGGCAGATACGGGCGCAGCGCGGCCACCAGGTCGCCGATGCCCGCGGTCACCCCGTTGACCTTGAAGTTCGTCAGGAGCATCGCGGCGCGGCGGCCGCGCTTGTCGAACCAGTAGCGGCCGTCCCAGGAGACGTACGGGACGGCTCCGGTGGTGGACTGCACGCTCCAGTGGTCGCGCTGGTAGTAGCGGCACACCGGCAGGGCGAGGGCGAACCGGGCGGGTTCGGCGAGCAGGAAGCGGAGGGCACCGCCGTTGTCGAAGGTGATGTCGCGCTTGGAGTACTCCACGCACACCGGGTCGGACAGCCACAGCCAGGGGTCGGGCGCCTCACCCTCCCCGTAGGAGTGCCAGTCGCAGTCGGCGGCGAACGCCGGCTCGGTGTACGGGTCGGCGGCGGCGGAGGCGGAAGCCGGGGTGGCGGCCGTGACCGCGGTCGCGGCGAGCAGGGCGGCCACGGCGGAGGTCAGCAGGCGTGAGGAACGGCGGGAACGGGGCATGGGCAGACTCCGGCGGTCGTGGGGGCGGGGCGTACGGGGCCTGGGCACCACGCAGAATGCCGCTGACGGGCCATCAGGGCAAGAGGTTGCACATAGACTCATTGAATGAGTGGCTCATCCACTGCCTGAATGTGTTGACGGGCCGCTCCCCTCCTCGATGGGCTGGAGCGGACCGCTTCGAGAGGACGACCACGGTGGAGCCACTGCCCCGCGAGACCATCGTCGACGTACTGGAACGCCGCCTCCAGGAGGACATCCTGGGCGGCGCCCACCCCGCCGGCAGCCTGCTGCCGCCCGAGCACCGGCTCGCCGAGGGCTACGGCGTCACCCGCACCACGGTGAAGCACGCCTTCGGCCGGCTCACCCAGGCGGGACTGCTGGAGACCCGCCACGGCGTCGGCACCCGGGTGCGCGACTTTCTCCGGCTGGGCGGTGCCGATCTGCTGCCCATGCTCGTACGGCACAGCCCCGACTGGCTGGCCGACGTCTTCGAAGTCCGCGGCAGCGTGGGCGTGTTGATCGCCGAACGCGCGGCGGCCCGGGCCACTGCCGCACAACGGGCCCGGCTGCGCGCACTGCTCGCCGCCGTCGCGGGGGCGGCCGACCCGGACGCCGTCCAGCTCGCCGACGCCGAGGTCCACCGCGCCCTCGCCCAGGCCACCGGCAACCGTGTCTACGTGCTCCTCACCAACACCCTCTTCGCCGCGTACCTGCCGCTGCGCGCCCGCCTCGTCGCACCCTTCCGCGACCCGGCCGAGGCGGCGGCCCGGCTGGAACCCCTGGTCAGCGCGGTCGAGGACGGCGACGTCGCCGCGGCGCGGGCGGCGGCGCAGGCGTATCTGTCCACGACGCAACGGATCATGCTGGAGGCGCTGGAGACAGCCTGAGGGCGTGGCCTGTTCCCTGGTGCCCACGGCGCCACGCCGCGGCTCGGAGGCGGATCGCCTCCGGTTGCGGGCCCTGATGGATACGGACAGCATGTTGCGGGGGCGAACCGCCCGGGGTGCTCCCCGCGCTCTCCGGCATGCCCGATGCCGCACCGGGGGTCGTACGGCCTGCCCCGGACGCCACGCCCCAGCCAACAGCCCACGGGTCCGGGCATCCGCCCAGGGCGAGGGCGCGGCGGGGCACCGGTCGGGCAAGGCCCGGATCGCCCCAACGATCAGTGGCAGAAGGGGGTTCGGCACCCGATGCCGCCGGGCAGCCGGCGGCCCGAAGCGGTGGTGCCGTCAACGGGAAAGGAACGTCCTCATGTCCACCACCGTGGTTCAGCACGTCCTCAATCGCCTGCGGGACATCGGCGTACGCCATGTCTTCGGCGTCCCCGGCGACTACGCCTTCCCCGTCGACGACGCCATCGCCGAACACCCGGACATCCAGTGGGTCGGAAGCTGCAACGAACTCAACGCCGCCTACAGCGCCGACGGCTACGCCCGCGTCCGCGGCATCGGCGCGGTGTGCACCACGTACGGGGTCGGTGAACTCAGCGCCATCAACGGCATCGCCGGCGCCTACACCGAGCACCTTCCGGTGTTCCATCTCGTCGGCATGCCCAAGATGCCCGTCCAGGCGCACCATTCGCTCGTCCACCACACGCTGGGCAACGGCGAGTTCGACCTCTTCCAGAAGCTGTCGGGCGCGGTGGTCTGCGCGAGCGCCATCATGACGCCGCAGAACGCCGCGGCCGAGACCGAGCGCCTCATCGCGGCGGCGCTCTACCACCGCCGCCCGGTCTACATGGCCTTCCCCGCCGACCTCGCGGAGATGCCGGTGGTCGGCACGGCCCAGCCGATCCCCGCGCCGGCGAGCGACCCCGCACAGGTGGCGGCGGCCGTTCAGGCGATCGGGGACATGCTCGGCCAGGCCGACAGCGCCTGCGTCCTGCCCGGCATCCTCACCGCCCGCTCGGGCCTGGGCCCGGACCTCCAGCGGTTCCTCGACGCCACCGGGCTGCCCTTCGCGACGATGATGGCTGACAAGGGCGTCCTGGAGGAGGACCAGCCCGCATACGTCGGCATGTACGACGGCAAGCTCATGAACGAGGGCGTCCGCCGCTTCGTCGAGGGCGGAGACGCCGTCGTCCTGGTCGGGGCGATGATGCACGACTTCAACACCGGTGCCTTCACCGCCCACCTCGACCCCGGCCGCACGATCGACATCCGCCACCACCACGTCAGCGTCGACGGCATGACCTACCAGAGCGTGGAGATGAAGGACCTCCTCACCGCCCTGGCGCGGCAGCTCCCCCGCAGGCAGTGGCCGCGCCCGTCGGCCGAGGTGACCCGCATCCCCCCGGCAGGCGGCACCGGCGACGACACCATCACGGCGGAGAACCTCTACCCCCGCTGGGAGGACTTCCTCAAGGACGGCGACATCCTGATCGCGGAGACCGGAACCGTGTCCATGGGGCTGGCCTTCGCCCGGCTGCCCCACGGGGCCGGGTTCCACAACCAGTCGCTGTGGGGCTCGATCGGCTGGGCCACCCCCGCCGCGGTCGGCGCCGCCGTCGCCGCCGAGGACGACCGGCGGGTCGTCCTGGTCACGGGCGAGGGGTCCCATCAGCTGACCGCTCAGGAGATCAGCCAGTTCGGGCGGTACGGCCTGCGCCCGGTCGTGTTCGTCCTGAACAACCACGGCTATCTGATCGAGCGCCTGCTCTGCAAGCACCCGGACATCGCCTACAACGACCTGGCCAACTGGCGGTACTCCGAACTGCCCAAGGCCCTGGGCTGCGAGGACTGGTTCACCGCCCGCGTGTCCACCCTCGCCGAGCTCGACCGGGCCATGGAGACGGCGGCGAAGGCGGGCACCGGCTGCTACATCGAGGTCATGACCGACACCTACGCCGCCCCGCCCCTGGCCAACCAGCTCCACGAGAGCATCGACACGCTCTACTCCACATAGGCCGGTCCGGGCGCCGAGCCGAGCCCCGCCCCGCCCCCACCGCGCGGTGGGGGCAGGTGGCGTTCCGGGGGACCGGGCGGCCACGGCGCGCCCATGGACTTCCTCCCGCCGTGACGATGCGGGATGCTCCCCGCATGATCGAGCGCGAGGAAGCCGTCCGGCGGGTCCAGGACCATCTGGACCGGCTCTGGCCGGGGCGGATGGCGGTGGTGGATGCCGAGGAGCACGAGTTGGCGTGGGTCGTCCTCTACCAGTCGGCGGAATACGTCAGGACCGGCGACCAGGCGCACCTCCTGGGCGGCAACGGGCCCTGCCTCGTCGACCGCGTCGACGGCCGCCTGTACGCCATCGGCCCCGTGGACTACGTCACCGGGGAGTGGGAGGAGGAGTACCGCGCCCGTGTCCGCGGGCTGCCCGTGCGGACCGCGGTGGACGATCTCGACGACCGGATACGCGAGTGGGCCGCCGCCCACGGCCGTGTCCACGCCATGGTCGAGTTGCGCACCCGCGTCCCGGGGCTCGCCCCGTCGGAGGCCCTGGCCTACGTCACCGCCCTGCGGGCGGGTCGTGCCGCGCCGGAGGAACTCGTCGGCGTCGTCACGAAGGCACTGGTGCCGGAGCCTCGATGCGCCGTCCTGGCCGTGGAGGACGCGGCAAGGCGCCGGCCAGGACGGGGGTAGCCTGACCGGCGCCGGTCTGCGATGCGGGGCCGCGGTGGCGGTCGCCCCCGGCGGTGGGGCTCCGTGGGGCTTCAGCCGAACGATCGTCCCCACGGGCGAGGGGTGGAGCCCGGGGTCACTGTCCCACTCACGGCACCCGCATCCTTTGCAACCGCGGCGCGACGCGGTTTGTTCCGGCGTCCCGGTGGTCCGGAGCCTCGGCAGGTATGGCGGGGGTCCGGTGCGGGGAAGCGCGTTGCATGACGAAGACCGGTCTCCCGGACGGCATCCGGGCCTGCCTGTTCGATCTCGACGGCGTGCTGACCAAGACCGCGGTCGTGCACGCAGCCGCCTGGAAAGAGGTGTTCGACGACTTCCTGCGCCGCCGCGAAGGCGCCGGCTTCCGCCCCTTCGACAAGGTGGCCGACTACGACGAGTACGTCGACGGCCGTCCTCGCGCGGACGGCGTACGGGCCTTCCTGGCCTCGCGCGGCATCGAACTGCCCGAGGGCGCCGACGACGACCCGCCCGAGCGCGACACCGTGCACGGCGTGGGCAACCGCAAGAACGAGATCCTGCTGGAGAAGATCCGCACCGAGGGCGTCGAGGCCTATCCGGGATCGGTCCGCTTCGTGGAGGCCGTCCGGGCCGCCGGACTGCGGACCGCCGTGGTGTCGTCCAGCGCCAACTGCCGCGACGTCCTGGTTTCCGTCGGCATCGAGGACCTCTTCGAGGTGCGGATCGACGGCGTGGTCGCCGCCGAGCGCAAGCTCCCGGGGAAGCCCCACCCCGACACCTTCCTGGAGGCCGCGCGCGAGTTCGGGCTCGAGGCCGAGGCGGCGGCCGTCTTCGAGGACGCGCTGGCCGGCATGGACGCCGGCCGGTCGGGCCGCTTCGGGTACGTCGTGGGTGTCGACCGGGTGGGCCAGGCCGACGCGCTGCGCGCCCACGGCGCCGACATCGTGGTGCGGGACCTCGCCGAGTTGCTGGGGGCGGACGCGTGATCACCCACACCTCCTATGTGGTCGAGCCGTGGTCCGTGCGGGAGACCGAACTCGACCTGGACGTACTGGCCCAGAGCGAGTCGGTGTTCGCCCTGTCCAACGGCCACGTCGGCTGGCGCGGCAACCTGGACGAGGGCGAGCCGCACGGGCTGCCCGGCTCCTATCTGAACGGCGTGCACGAACGGCACCCGCTGCCCTACGCCGAGGCGGGCTACGGCTATCCGGAGGCCGGCCAGACCGTCATCAACGTCACCAACGGCAAGATCATCCGGCTGCTCGTCAACGACGAGCCCTTCGACGTGCGCTACGGGCGCCTCGTCTCGCACGAACGCGTCCTCGACCTGCGTGCCGGGCACCTGCGCCGCACCTGCGAATGGACCTCCCCGGCCGGCTGCACCGTCCGGGTGACCTCGACCCGCCTGATCTCGCTCACCCAGCGGTCCATCGCCGCGGTCGTGTACGAGGTCGAGGCCGTGGACGACGTGCGGCTGGTCGTCCAGTCCGAGCTGGTGGCCAACGAGCAGCTGCCCAGGACGTCCGGCGACCCCCGGGTCTCGGCCGTGCTGGAGTCCCCCCTGCAGCCCGAGGAGAGCCTGGCCGTGGACAACCGCCTGCGGCTGGTGCACTCCACCTCGGTGACCGGGCTGCGGGTCGCGGTGGCGGCCGACCACTCCGTGGAGGGGCCGCCCTCGACCCAGAGTTTCAGCGAGAGCGCCGACGACACCAGCCGGCTCACGGTCACCAGCTCCCTGGCGGCCGGGGAGAAGCTGCGCCTGGAGAAGATGGTCTCCTACGGCTGGTCCCAGGTCCGTTCGCTGCCCGCCGTACGCGACCAGGTGGAGGCGGCGCTGGCGGGCGCCCGCAGCACCGGCTGGCAGGGGCTGTGCGACGAGCAGCGCGCGTACCTCGACGCCTTCTGGGCGCGGGCGGACGTGGAGATCGACGGCGACGCGGAGATCCAGCAGGCCGTCCGCTTCGCCATGTTCCACGTCCTGCAGGCGGGCGCGCGCGCCGAACAGCGGGCGATCCCGTCCAAGGGGCTGACGGGCTCGGGTTACGACGGTCACTCCTTCTGGGACACGGAGACCTTCGTGCTGCCGCTGCTCACCCTGACGTCGCCGGAATCCGTCGCGGAGGCCCTGCGCTGGCGCCAGGGGACCCTACCCGCCGCGCGGGAGCGTGCCGGACAGCTCGGCCTCAAGGGGGCCGCCTTCCCGTGGCGCACCATCGACGGCTCGGAGGGCTCCGGCTACTGGCCGGCGGGGACGGCCGCGTTCCACATCAACGCGGACATCGCCGACGCCGTCGTCCGCTACGTGGCCCTCACCGATGACGAGGAGTTCGAGCGCGAGACCGGTGTGGAGCTCCTGGTGGAGACCGCCCGGCTCTGGCACTCCCTCGGCCACCACGACCCGCACGGCAACTTCCACATCGACGGGGTCACCGGACCCGACGAGTACAGCGCCATCGCGGACGACAACGTCTACACCAACCTGATGGCCCAGGCGAACCTGCGCGCCGCCGCCGACGTCGTCGAGCGCCACACGAAGGAGGGCGCGGCCCTCGGCGTCGACGAGGAGGAGACGGCCGCCTGGCGGGACGCGGCCGCGGCCATGACCGTGCCGTACGACGGCACGCTGGGCGTCCACGAGCAGTCGGCGGGCTTCACGCGGCACCAGGCGTGGGACTTCTCCTCCACGCACCCCGACCAGTACCCGCTGATGCTGCACTTCCCCTACTTCGACCTGTACCGCAGGCAGGTGGTCAAGCAGGCGGACCTGGTGCTGGCGATGGTCAAGCAGCCGCAGGCCTTCGACGACGAGCAGAAGGCCCGCAACTTCGCCTACTACGAGCCGCTGACGGTGCGGGACTCGTCCCTGTCCGCGTCGACGCAGGCGATCATGGCCGCCGAGGTGGGTCATCTGCGCCTCGCCTACGACTATCTGGGCGAGGCCGCCCTGATGGACCTGCACGACCTGGAGAACAACACCCGGGACGGCCTGCACATCGCCTCGCTCGCCGGCACCTGGGCCGCCCTGGTCGGCGGCTTCGGCGGAATGCGGTACCGGGACGGCTGCGCCGCCTTCGCGCCCCGGCTGCCGGAGAAGCTGCGCCGGCTCGCCTTCACGCTGCAGGTGCTGGGGCGGCGGTTGCGGGTGGAGATCACCGGCTCGGCGGCGACGTACACCCTGCTGGAGGGGGAGCCGCTGGAGCTGCGGCACTACGACGACGCGTTCGTGGTGGCCGTCGACCGCCCGCAGACGCGCAAGGTGCCGTCGATGCCCGCGCGCCCGGCGCCGGAAGACCGCGCTGGGAACCGGCCCCTTCGCGTCGGCCGTCGTGGCGGACCCCTCCGGG
>NZ_JBEZXR010000097.1:0-27006 GCF_040638135.1 Streptomyces sp. NPDC026673
CAGCGCCTGGACCTGCGCCCGCGGACGTACTGGAAGGCGCACGCCAAGGTCACCCTGAGCCTGCGCCTGGACGGGGTGAAGGGCGCCGCGGGCGCGTACGGGACCCAGGACAAGACCGTCCGCTTCACCGTCGGCCGCCGCCAGGTCTCCACCGTCGACGCCGCCGCGCACACCATGCGTGTCGTCCGTGACGGCGATGTCGTCCGCACGGTACGGATCACCTCCGGCGCGCCCGGGAGCACCACGTACAACGGGCAGATGGTGATCTCCCAGAAGTTCGTCTCGACCCGGATGGACGGCGCCACCGTGGGATACGCGGGGGAGTACGACATCCCCGACGTCCCGCACGCGATGCGGCTGTCGACCTCCGGGACGTTCATCCACGGCAACTACTGGGCGCCGGACTCCGTTTTCGGCAACTCCAACGTGAGCCACGGCTGCGTGGGGCTGAACGACGTTCGCGGCGGCGGAGATTCGGGGCAGGACGCGGCGTGGTTCTACAACCACTCCCTCATCGGCGACGTCGTCGTCGTCAAGAACTCCCACGACCGCACGATCGCCCCGGACAACGGACTCAACGGCTGGAACATGTCCTGGCAGGAATGGAAGAGCGGCTCGGCCCTCGTGTAGGGCATCCGCTGGAGATCGCACCGGCGACCCGCGACGTCACGGCTCATGGTGGGCGACCCGCCGTGGCCGCGGGCCGCCGGTGGCGCTTCCACCGGCTCGGCGGCCGGGTTGTTCGAGCGGGTCGTCCGCTGATCGGCCGCTCGCGGCTTTTCCCACGGGATTCCTCCGGAATCAATTGGCAGAGGGGCCGCGACGCTTCGACGAATTCCCGTCCGGGGTATTCCTTTCGTCCGGCACGGTCCAGCGCTGTTTCGGCCTGAATTCGTCCCTCATCGAGGCAACTTTTCCGGGTGTGACCTGTGCCACATCGTCAAAGTCCTGGATTTTGGCAAAGAAATGGCGGCTGGGCGTGCTTTTCTCTCCAGGGGTTTGATTTCGTCGCGAGTCGCTGTTTAGGGTCGGGGCTCGAACCTCTGCCCTGTCGATCATCCATTCGGGATGGCGGCGGAGGTCCCGCCGATCCGAAGCACCGTGCGTACGACGGGGGTTGCCGGTGCTCGGGGCCGGGGAACGCGGTTCCCGACGCATGCGGCAGGCGGCCGGAGGAAATAAGGAGTTCGCGCCCGTGGCGTCCCACCGTCGTGCCAAGCAGGCCAGTCGTACGCGTGTCACCGTGCTCACCGCCACCGCGGCGGCGGCCGTCGCGCTGTCCGCGCAGGCTTCGCAGGCCGCTCCGGCCAAGCCGTCCGTCAAGAGCGTCAAGGCCAAGGTCGACGCCCTCTACGAGCAGGCCGAGCAGGCGACCGAGAAGTTCAACGGCGCCAAGGAGAAGCAGGGCAAGCTGCAGAAGCAGGTCGAGAACCTGCAGGACGAGGTCGCCCGCGAGCAGGCGGAGCTGAACGACCTTCAGGACGAGCTCGGCACCCTGGCCAGTGCCCAGTACCGCAGCGGCGGCATCGACCCGTCGCTCCAGCTCTTCCTCTCCTCCGACCCGGACACCTACCTCGACAGGGCGTCCACCCTCGACCAGTTGAGCACCAGGCAGGCGGAGGGGCTCCAGCGGATCGCGGAGAAGAAGCGCGCCCTCAACCAGCAGAAGGCGGAGGCCGCGAGCAAGCTCGACGAGCTCGACGAGACCCGCACCGAGCTGGGCAGGAAGAAGAAGGAAGTCCAGGCCAAGCTCGGCGAGGCGCAGAAGCTGCTCAACTCGCTGACCGCTTCCCAGCGCGCGGCCCTGACCGAGGCGGACAACCGGGCGAACCGCTCCAACGAGCGCGTGGACCTGGGCAACGACACCCCGGCCTCCTCGCTCGCCGCCGCCGCGCTCGCGGCCGCCAAGACCAAGCGCGGCTTGCCGTATGTCTACGGCGCCTCCGGCCCGAGTGCCTTCGACTGCTCCGGCCTCACCTCCTGGGCCTACGCGCAGGCCGGTGCCCGCATACCGCGCACCTCCCAGTCCCAGGCCAACGCCGGCACGCGTCTGTCGATGGGCGAGTTGATGCCCGGCGACCTGGTCATCTTCTACGGCGACCTGCACCACGTCGGCCTGTACGCGGGCAACGGCCAGGTCCTGCACGCGCCGCGCACCGGCACGGTCGTGCGTTACGAGTCGATCAACAACATGCCGTTCCAGTTCGGTGTCCGCATCTGAGAGCCGGTGACGGAGCCGGTTTCACGCCATGTGAGGCACCGGCAGCCCGATACGCGGGGCCCCGGGGGAGTGGCATCCCCGGGGCCCCGCACCGTGTTTCTGCCGCTGTCCGCCGGACTCGACGACTCCCCGCGGGCGGAATCCTCTTCGTCCGCGGCCGGCCTGTTCGCCGCCCGTGGTCATGCAGCCGGCGACCGGCACGGCGGCCGGCGGCGTGGTGGCGTCAGTCGCGGAGGACGCCGTGCAGGAGCAGGTCGATGAGCCGGGTGGCCAGGTCGCGGTGGGCCTCGCTGGAGGCCATGAGGCTGATCCCGCCGAGGGCCATGAGGACGTCGTGGGGGTCGACGTCCGGTCGGGCCGTCGGCCGGCCGTCCCTGGGGGCGATCAGGTGGGTGATGGCCTCGGCGAGCAGGGACCGGGTGTGCAGCTTCTCGCTGTCGTCGGTCAGCACCACGCGCAGCGCGTCGGCCATGCCCTTCTTGGCGGCCATGAAGTCGATGAAGGACTCCATCCAGGTGCGCAGGGCCTCCTCCGGCGGATGCGCGGCCGCCAGGTCCGGCGCCGCCTCGCACAGGCGCTGCACTTCGTGCCGGTAACTCGCCTCGATCAGCAGTTCCTTGGAGGGGAAGCGGCGGTAGAGCGTCCCGACGCCGACGCCGGCCTCGCGCGCGATGTCCTTGACCGAGGCGCCGATGCCGTCGCGGGCGAACGCGGCGGCCGCCGCTTCCAGCACCCGGTCCTCATTGCGCCGCGCGTCGGCGCGCAGGGCTCTGCCGCGCCGTGCGGGGGCCCCGTCGTTGCCGGTCAATCCCGTCTCCCTTCCTGCCGTCACTTGCAACCGGAACCGGTTCCGCTTACTGTCGAAGCGAACCGGAACCAGTTCCGGATACGAGAGTACGGCGGCACCCTGCCCGCGCGCCACCTGCCGCGCGCACGCCGTCTCGGCATTCCCGCATTCCCGCATTCTTGGAGAGCGCCATGACCGACAACCTGATCACGACCCCCTTCGGGGCGCAGACGACCGCCGCGGAGGTGGTGGCCGGCATCGACCTCGGAGGCCGGCGCGCCGTCGTCACCGGGGCTGCCTCCGGCATCGGCCGCGAGACCGCACGCGTCCTCGCCGCTGCCGGCGCCGAGGTCACCATCGGCGTCCGCGACCTGGTGGCGGGGGCGCGAGTCGCACAGGAGATCGCGCCGGCGAGCGGTCCGGGAAGTGTGCGAGCGGCGCTGCTCGACCTCACCGACCAGGTCTCGGTGCGTGCCTTCGCGCAGGCATGGCGGGGGCCGCTGCACATGCTCGTCCTCAACGCCGGCGTGATGGCCTCACCGCCGGAGCGGACGAAGGAGGGGTGGGAGTTGCAGTTCGCCACCAACCACCTCGGGCACTTCGCCCTGGCCACCGGCCTGCACGACGCCCTTGCCGCGGCGCGCGGGGCGCGCGTGGTGACCGTCAGTTCGGTGGGTCACGTCAACGGCGACGTGCTCTTCGACGACATCAACTTCGAGCACCACCCCTACGACCCCTGGGCGGCCTACAGCCAGTCCAAGACCGCCAACGTCCTGTTCACGGTCGAGGCGGCCCGCCGCTGGGCGCCGGACCAGATCGCCGTCAACGCCCTCAACCCCGGCCGCATCACCACCACCCGCCTCGGCCGCCACATCGGTGACATCTCCAACAGCCCCACCACATTCGACGCCACCAGCACCGATGTGTCCTGGAAGGACATCGAACAGGGCGCCGCCACCTCGGTGCTGCTCGCCGCCTCCCCGCTGGTCGAAGGGGTTTCCGGCCGCTACTTCGAGGACTGCAACGAGGCCGCCCCGCACCGGCCCGGAGTCCGCCGCGGCGTCGCCGCCCACGCCGTGGATCCCGAGCGGGCCGCCCTCCTGTGGCAGGTCAGCCTCGACATGCTCACCGCCGCGGCGACGGCCGCCTGAACCTCGCCGCACCACCACTGACCACCCCACCACGAAGGCGGGCCGCTCCCGATGGGGGCGGCCCGCCGCGAAGGGCCCGCACCACCATGTACGAGGAATTCAAGGGGACCACCGCACTGATCACCGGCGGGGGCACCGGCATCGGCCGGGCCAGCGCACTGGCCCTGGCCGCGGCCGGCTGCACCGTCACCGTCGCCGGACGCACGGTGGCCACCCTGGAGGAGACCGTGCGCCTGATCGACGAGGCAGGCGGCATCGCACGCCATGTGCGATGCGACGTCAGCGACGAGGAATCGGTCGCGCACGCCGTCCGGGCAGCCGTCGGCGACTCCGGGCGCCTGGACTTCGGCGTCAACAGCGCCGGTATCAGCGGCGGCGACGATCTGCGTGCCACCGGCGACTACCCCACCGAGGCCTTCGATCGCCTGATCGCAACCGACCTGCGGGGAACCTTCCTGTCGATGAAGTACCAGCTGCGCCGGATGAGGGCGCAGGGATTCGGCTCGATCGTCAACATCGGCTCCGGGGCGAGCGTCGTCGGCGTCGCGGGCTTCGCCGGGTACACCGCGGCCAAGCACGGCGTGATCGGTCTCACCCGCACCGCCGCACTCGACTACGGGCCCGACGGCATCCGCGTCAACGCGATCGTCGCCGGGCTGGTCGACACGCCTCTGATCGCCCAGGGCCGCTCGCCCGAGATCATGGCGGCCCGGGTGGCGGCCCACCCCATCGGCAGGATCGCGGAACCCGAGGAGATGGCCGACGCCGTGATGTGGCTCTGCTCATCGCGATCCAGCTTCGTCACCGGCACCGCCCTTCCCGTCGACGGCGGATACACCGCCCGCTGAGCAGTACGGAGGACATTCGAGCATGATCGTCCGATCGCTCGTCCACCACATCGGGCTCTCCGTCGCGGATCTCGAACCGCAGTGCCGCTTCTACGCCGAGGTGTTCGGCTTCCGGGAGGACCACCGCACCGTGATCCCCGAAGCCGGCATCCGGATCGCCTTCCTCACCGGCCCGGGCGGCGCGGCCCTCGAACTCACCGAACGCGCCGGCTCCACGCCCCAGCGGTTCACCGACCCCCTCGACGGCGCGGACACCCAGGGCTACTTCCACTGGGCACTCACCGTCGACGACCTGGACGCCGTACTCGCCGTCGCGGCCACCCACGGCGGACGCACCGTCACCCCACCGACCCCGGCACGCCGGCCCGGAACCCGCTTCGCCTACCTGGCCGATCCCGAGGACAACCTCATCGAACTGCGGCAGCCCGAACCAGCGCCGTGAACAGCACGGGGTAACGACGCCGCGGTGGGCCGTGGCGAGCGGCCTCCCGGCGGGCACCTTGCCGCCGCGATGAGCACGGGCGCGGTGAACGACCGGCGGCCCCGCTCCGGAGCGGGTGGGGCCGCCGTCGGTCTCACATGCCGGTTGTCGTCGTGTGCGCGTCCGCCGGCGACGCCTGCGCGATCCGGGTCATGGCGCGACGCTGCCGTGCGGGGATCGCGCGCCTGCCGGGCGTGAGCGCGCGAGCGGTGCACGTCGGGCAGCACGCCGAGAACGAGGGCGGCTCGGACATCCCGCTCGGGCACGGGACCGCCGTCGCGCGGTGGGCCCTCGACGAGGCCCGGCGCCGGGACCCGCGGGAACCGCTGCGGGCCGGCGCCACGGAGGATGGACTCGCCGCCGGATCCGCCCATGCGTGCGGAGGGGCGGGGACGACCGGGTGCGCGCGAGGGACTCAGGCGGCGATGCCGCGCTTGTCCATGGAGTCCTCGACGATACGCAACCCGTCCATGCCCGGAAGCTTCGCGATGTGCGAGTCGATGTCGCGGATGAGCTTCCTGCCCTCGGAGCCCGCGAACAGGTGGGTCATGACGTGCGTGACCTCGCTCTCGGACATGACGCCCGAACCGACCGGGCCCCAGGCCTTCTCGAGCGCGAACCGGGCCACCACACGGGCCTTCTTGCTCGCCGCGAGCCGTTCACGCGCCTGCGACGCGTAGAACGCGACGTGCTTCGTCTCCTGCTGCGCGATCCGCTGCAGCAGCGGCACCAGCACCGGGTGGCTCTCCAGCGCGGCGAGCCGGTGGTACGCCGCGGTGGCCGACCACTCGTTCGCCGCACCCCAGGCCATGTGCACGGCGACGAAGTCATGTCCGATGAGGCGGCTCATCGTCGTCTGCTTCACCGTCCCCAAGCGGTCCTTCCAGCCGAGCTTCAGGCGGGTCGCCTTGAGCGCGTCGAAGTCGACCCGGATGCCGTGGCGCTCGAGCACGGCCGCGAGCGCCTCGCCGTGCCAGAACTCCTCGCGGTTCCACATCGTCATGAAAGTGCCCACCGCGGGCTCGTTGTGGGACGGCGTCGTCAGCAGATCGCGCATGTAGCAGACCGTGTGGTACTCGATGTCGCACATGTAGCGCAGGGTGCGCAGCGTCCCCTCGGGCAGCGGGTTGCGCTCGAACTCGTCGAAGTCGAGGTCGGCCCACTGCACCCCGGTGGAGTTCTTCGCGTACTTGTCTATGTCGAAAGCCATCAGTCACTCATCTCGTCGGTGCGCGGCGGCGTCGTCACCCGTGCAGCGATGACCTCGCTGCGTACCCCCGATCCGCCGCTCTTCCAGCGGTGGATGTCCCAGTTCCTCTTGTGCGACTCGCGCGCCAGCTCGGCGTCGGGGTTGATCGCCGAGGGCTTGCCCAGCAGGGACAGCCACGCCAGGTCGCAGTGGCTGTCGCCGTAGCCGTAGGAGGCCGCGAGGTCGTAACCGCCCTCCTCGGCGTACCGCCGCAGCCACGCGGCCCTCGCCTCGTCGACGAGCGGCGGCTTGTCGAGGTAGCCGGTGAGCACACCGTCCTTCGCGTGCATGGAGCTCCCGACGACCTCGTCGAACAGGCCCGCGAGCGGAGTGGCGAGCAGGCCGATGGAGCCGGTGACCAGGACGGTGCGGTGACCCGCCGCACGGTGCTCGCGGATGCGCGCCAGGGCGTCCGCGCTGGTGTGCCGCAGCATCGTGTCGGCGTAGCCGCGCCGCACGACCTCCTCGAGACGGGCGACGGGCATGCCGCGGTAGCGACGCAGGAACGCACGGATGAACTCGCCGCGGTCGCGCCTCTCGGCGCGGAGGTAACCGGGCAGCGAGCCGAGCAGGTCCGCGACCTCCTTCGGCCAGGCCGCCTTGCGGAAGCCCGAGGTACGCACCCAGAGGTACTGCTCGACGATGTTGGAGTCGACGACGGTCCGTTCGAGGTCGAAGACGGCGAGCACGTCGCTGCGCTCCGGCAGTGCGGGTTTCGGGCGGCCGTTCGCCGGCCGGGCGGCCGCGGCCTTGCGGCGGCGGTGAGCCGCCGTCAGCTCGCTCAGGGAGGGGAGGTGCACCTTCTGCAGGTACTCCTCCCAGTCGATCCGCTCCACATCGAAGCCGCGGTCCTCGCGCACCTCGGCCGGAAGGGCGTCGTTCAGCGCGCGGGCGTTGCGGTCGTCGAAGATGATCTCGGTCCGCACATAGGCGCGGTAGAGGTCGGTGAAGTTGCTCAGGGTGGCGATGCCGGCGCGCAGCCTGGCGTTCTCGGCCGCCAGAGCGCGCTTGCGCTCGTCGTTGGGCATCAGCCGCAGACCCGCGTCCCACAGGTCGGCCTTCTTCTTCGCCAGCAGCAGACGCCGGTTGAACTTGCGCTCGCCCGCGAACTTCCAGGTCGGCACCTTGACGAAACCGTCGTCCGTGGGCAGCGGGTGCTGCTGGTAGTAGTCGCGCACGTTCTCGTACATGCGGTGGAACGGCAGCGGATTCGACGCGCCCGAGGCGATGTGGAAGTACCTCGGCTCGTCGACAGGGGTCGGGTTGGCCGCCGCGACGAGGATGGCGTTGACGACGAAGTCGACGGGGATGACATCGAGGATCGAGTCCGGCAATCCGGGGAAGTCCGGCAACTGGCCGCGGCCGTAGGCGAAGATCAGCGGATCGGCGACCTTGAAGCCGTCGATCCAGCCGGGGAACGGATGCCGGAGGGCGCTCTCGATGATCGCGGGCCGGACGACCGAGAGCCGGTGCCCGGCCTCGCCCCAGAGGTCCTCCGCGGCGCGTTCCGCGAGTGCCTTCGTCAGGGTGTAGACGTCGGTCCACCCCAGGCTCTGGGCGCGCCGCCGGCCCGCGTCGACCAGGCGGGAGCGTACCCAGTCGTGCCGTGCGCTCTCGCTCGCGCGGGCCGCCGCGATCGGACCCTCCTTGCCGTGGTCGCCGCGGGCGCGGGACATGAACCGCTCGAGCTGCGCCGGCTCCCGCGAGGCGAGCTCGGTGCGCTCGTGGGCCTGTGTCGCGGAGGCCCACTCGGCACGCCAGTCGACGTCGTGCTCGAGCTTGGCCTCGGGCACCACACCGCGGCGGAGCCCCCCGACGTAGCAGGTCGAGACGTGGACCACGTGCGGGTCCGAACCGGAGGCGAGCAGGGCCTGGTAGAGGCTTACGGCACCGTTGACGTTCGTGTCGAACGCCTCGTGGATGGGCGGGTCGAACGAGACGGTCGACGCCGAGTGGATGACGACGTCAAGGTGCGGGGGCAGCTCGGGAATACCGGTCATGCTGCCGTCGAGCACGGTGATCCGCTCACGGACGACGCGCTCGGCCTCCTCGGTTCCCACGGCATCACGCCAGCGCTGGAACACGGGCTTGCGCAGAAGCCGCCGGAGCCGGTCCTGCCCGGTCTGTCTGCCCTTCCCGCGCACGAGGAGCCAGATGTGGGTGGCGGGGTGATCGGTGAGCAGCCGCTCGAGGACGGCCTGCCCCACGAAGCCTGTCGCGCCGGTGAGCAGTACGTGCGCGGTGCCGAGATCGGTCTTCGCGCTGTGCGGCATCACGGAAGGAGCCTCGATTCCACGGAGGATGCGACACCGGGACCGATGCCGGGGAGCGCGGCGACCATCGCGCGGATACGGCCCGCCTCGGCCCTTCCGCTCTGGTCGCCGAAGACTTGACGTTCGAAGAAGGTGCGCTCGTGCCGGGAGCGGTGGACCGAGCCGAGCGGCCAGGCGGAGTGCCGCAGGGCGCTGCGGGTGATGCGCTGGGCGCGGGCCGAGCGCCCGAGCCGCCACTCCGCCTCCTCGGCGAGGAAGCGGATGTGACGCTGTTTGATCTCCACCACGGGGTCGATGATCGACGCCATGGCCGGGGACACCGCGGCCAGCCGCCGGTAGGCCGCCTGGGTGATCCACTCGTCCACGAGGCTCGTCGTCACGTGTTCGGCGACGATCTGCGTACCGGTGATGTTGGCGATGAGGGAGCGACGGATCGGGCCGCGGCGCTCGCGGCGCTCCGCCAGTACCCACCGGGCCGGGCCGGCGCTCGAAGGCAGGTCCCCGGCGGCGGGAGAGACCTCCAGGACGGCGTCGAGGGCGTCGGCGATCCAGAATCGCTCGAACATCCAGGTGGTGAGGAAGGCGGTGACCCGGGCGTCCCTGTGTGTCGCCGTCACAAGGAGGTCGCGCACGCGGTGCAGCGTCGTACGTTCCATGTCGCGCAGCGCGCGGACCAGCCGGGCGGAGTCGGCGCCGAGCGGCTCGTCGGCCAGCGACGCGAGGTCGAGCGTGCCGCGGTGGCTGCCGTGTGCCGTACGGGCGAACTCGCGCACGTCGAAGCCCGCTGTCTGGGGCGGCGCGATCGTCGCCTCGTCGTTTGAGTTCATACGCGGGCTTTCTGGGACCGGGGTGGGGGCAACTCTGCAGAGGTTGGAGGCCCCGGAACGCGCGGAAGGAGGTCGGGGCCCTTACCTGTGACCAGGCAACCGGCACATGTGTGACACGTGACCCGGTTGTGCAGGGAGGTGGGTGGTGTGACCGGCGGGAGAATTCGGGGCAAAGCTTCGCATGCTGCCCCGCCGGCCCCCGCCGGCCCCCGCCGGCCCCGCCGGCACAGCGCGGGGCCCGGCGACACAGGGCGATTCCCGAGTCCGCCGGGGCATGTACGGACGCTCGTGTCACAGGATCGACGCATGCCTGGTCGTAAAGAACGAGCCGGGAAAGGAAGGGTGCTTGGTGTGGTCCCGCTCGCAACCGATGTAACAGCCACGAGTGGGGAGTTCGTATGCCGAGCAGATGCCGTGTCACACCATGCTGAGCCGCGGGGGAGTCGCACTGGTCACCGGTGCGACGTCGGGGATCGGGGCGGCGTTCGCACGTGCTCTGGCCGACCGTGGATGGGATCTCGTCCTGGTGGCGCGTGACAGGGAGCGGCTCGGCAGGATGGCGGTGGAGCTCGAATCCCGTGGCCGTGCCGTGGAGTTGCTGCCCGCAGACCTGTCCGATCGCGCCGACGTCGAGCGCGTCGCCGCGCGCCTGCGGGACCCCGCCCGTCCGGTGGAGATGCTGGTGAACAACGCCGGATTCGGTGTGCACGTAGCGATGACCTCCGCCGACACCGCTCCGCACGACCGGGCGATCGAGGTGATGGGGCGCACCGTCCTGGTGCTGGCCGGCACCGCCGGCCGGGCCATGCGGGAACGCGGGCACGGTGCGATCGTCAATGTGTCGAGTACGGCCGGCTTCGTCACGATGGGGAGCTATTCGGCGGTCAAGGCCTTCGTGACCTCGCTCACAGAGGGACTGGCGAACGAGCTGCACGGAACGGGCGTCACCGTGACGGCTCTTTGCCCGGGATGGGTCCGCACGGAATTCCACACCCGGGCCGGAATCCGGTCGTCGAGCGTTCCGGACTTCCTCTGGCTCGACGCCGATCGACTCGTGGAGACGAGTCTGCGCGATGTGCGGCGCGGACGGGTGATCTCCATGCCGAGCCTTCGGTACCGGCTGCTCATCTGGTTCACGCGCCATCTTCCGCGCCGCACGGTGCGGTGGATCTCGCGACGGATCTCGTCCAGCCGCAACGACGGCCTCACTCACTGAAAGAAGCGTGCGGGCGGGCCCGCACCGGAAGAAAGCGGATGCCGCGACGATGCGCGACCGTTTCACCTCACGCTGTCATGCTGCGGCGCGTTTCGTCGCGCAACGGGGACTGCTGAAGTCCGTCGTCTGGAGCGCGACCAGCGTCACGGTGGTCGGGCGCGAGCGCTTGGAGAACGTCGAGGACACGTATGTCGTCGTCGCCAATCACACCTCGCACCTCGACACGCCACTCATCATGTGCTCGCTGCCCCGCCGATTGGCGCGCTACCTCGCGGTGGGGGCCGCGGCCGACTACTTCTTCGATGTGTGGCGGCGGCGCGGCCTCACGGCTCTCTTCTTCAACGCCTTCCCGGTCGACCGCACCGGAAGGAACCCGCGCAGAGTGAGCGCCAAGTCCCTGCTGAACCGCGGAGTCCCGCTCCTGATCTTTCCCGAGGGCACCCGCTCCCGCGACGGATCGCTCGGGGCGTTCAAGCCCGGGGCGGCGGCGCTCGCCTCGTCGGCCCGGTTGCCGGTGCTGCCCGTCGCGGTCATCGGCGCGCATGCGGCGCATCCCCACGGATCGAAGTGGCCCAAACCGGGCCGTCTGCCCGTCGGCGTCGTCTTCGGTGAACCGCTGACCGCCCTCCCCGGAGAGTCCGTGAGCGAGTTCACCGAACGCATCCGTTCGGCGATCGTCGGCCTGTCGGAGGAGCACTCCGATCGCATCCTCGGCGCGAATACCGCCTCACTCGACGTTGTCATACCCGAAGGAGACCGTCCGTGACCGAACCCGCCAACCGCACCGGCGCCCTGCGCGCGAGCGATGTGCGACACATGAAGTGGTGGGGCTGGGGCGTGGAAGGCGTCGGCTTCCATCATGAGGACAAGCCGGGTTTCGCGCCGTTCGTACAGAAGGCCGTCGGTCTCGAGCTCCGGGCGAGCGAGCGCACCGAACGGCCCGACTTCTCCGAGTTGAAGGTGCCGGCCTCAGGGGCGTCAGAGGAGTTCGTCACCCTCCTGGGCGGCATCGTCGGAGCGGAGAACGTCGTCGTCGACGACATGTCGCGGGTCGTCCACACCTACGGCAAGAGCCTGCGCGACCTGGTCCGCATCCGCGCCGGCCGGCTTCCGCGCACTCCCGATGTGATCGTCTACCCGGCCGACGAGGCGGAGGTGCAGAGGGTCGTCGTCGCGGCCGTCGAGGCCGATGCCGTGATCATCCCCTTCGGGGGCGGCAGCAACATCGCGGGCAGCCTGGAGCCGCACACGTACGAGTCGCGTACGGTCGTCTCGCTCGACCTCGGCCGCCTCAACAGGGTGCTGGAGATCGACGCCGACTCCGGACTCGCGCGTATCCAGGCCGGAGCGCAGGGCCCCGATCTGGAGGCTCAGCTCAACCGGGACGGCTGGACGATGGGGCACTTCCCCGACTCGTTCACGCATTCGACGCTCGGCGGGTGGGTCGCGACGCGCTCGTCCGGCATGCAGTCGGACAAGTACGGCGACATCGCGGACATCGTCAAGGGCCTGCGCGTGGTGCGGACCGGCGGGGTTCTGGTGATCCGGGCCGTTCCGAGCGCGTCGACCGGGCCGAGCGTGCGGGAGATGGTGGTGGGCTCGGAGGGGCGCCTCGGCGTCATCACCGAGGTCACCGCGCAGGTGCACCGGCTCCCCGAGGAGCGTGGCATCTACGCCTACTTCTTCAAGAACCTCGACCACGGCCTCGCCGCGATGCAGGAGATCGCCGAGAGCGACGTCTCGCCCTCGGTCACCCGGATCTCGGACGCGCACGAGACGGGCTTCTCCCTGGCGACGAGCAAGGAAGCGAAGGGCATCAAGAAGACGGCACAGGCCGGCCTCATGGCGTACTTGAGGAAGCGCGGCTGGAACCTCGACGACATCTGCCTCTCGTTCATCGGCTTCGAAGGGGGCAAGGCGCACGCGAAGCGGCAGAAGTCGATCGTCGACCGGATCGTGCGCAAGCACCACGGCATCGGTGTCGGCAAGGGGCCCGGCGCGCTCTACGACCAGAAGAAGTTCGACACGCCGTACATCCGCGACTTCCTGCTCGACCACGGTGCCGCCGGCGATGTGAGCGAGACCGCCGGACCGTGGTCGAAGCTCCGTGGCATCCATGCGGCGGTCTACACCGCGGCCGACCGTGCCTATGAGGAGATCGGCCGCAAGGGCTGGACGATGTCGCATATGTCGCACTCATACCATTCCGGTGCCTGTCTCTACTTCACCTTCGCCTTCGTGTTCGGTGACGACCCGCTCGGCGAGTACGACACGGTCAAGCGGGCGATCCAGCAGGCGTTCGTCGACGCCGGCGGGACGATCTCGCACCACCACGGGGTGGGCCTGGAGCACGCGCCATGGCTGGAGGAGGACATCTCGACGCAGGGCGTCGAGGTCATGTCGGGCCTCTTCGACGTCGTGGACCCCGGCGGCAACTTCAACCCGCGCAAGATCGTGGTCTGAGCCCGCCGGTCCACGTCATGAGGTGGGGCGACAACGGAGAGCGGGGCTCCGGTGCCGTGGGCCGTCGCCCTGGCACCGGAGCCCCGGGCGCTCCGGTACTCCGAGTCTGTTCCGCCGTCAGATGCTGAAGCCGCCGTCGACGGTCAACCGTGCGCCTGTGATGTACGCGGCGTTCTCACCGGCGAGGAAGGCGACCGCCTTGGCGATGTCGTCGGGGGTGCCGAACCGCCCGAGGGGCGTCATGGCCACCTGGGCGGCCGCGTTCGGCCCGTCCGCGGGGTTCATGTCCGTGTCGGTCGCGCCGGGCTGTACGACGTTGACCGTGATGCCGCGCGGGCCGAAGTCGCGCGCCCACCCGCGACCGAGCTGGTCGATCGCCGCCTTGCTGGCCGCGTATTCGGCGACGCCGGGGCTGGGAACACGGTGGGCGACGATGCTTCCGACCAGGATGACGCGTCCGCCGTCGGGCAGATAGCGTGCCGCGGAACGCGTTGTGGCGACGGTTCCCATGACATTCGTGGCCATCATCTGCTCGATCCCTTCGAGGAGGTCCGGGTCCGCCTGGTCGACCGTGCCCATGACGGCGACTCCGGCGGAGTTCACCAGCACGTCGATCCGGCCGCCCAGGAGTTCGGCGGCCTGCTCGACGGCGGTGGCCGCCTCGTGGGGGACGGACTGGTCCGCCTGGACGGCGAACGCCTTCGCCCCGAGAGCGGCCAGTTCGGCGACAACGTCCTCCGCCTGCTCCCGCGACTTTCGATAGGTGATGACGACACTCGCACCCTCGCGCGCAAGTTCCCGGGCGATCCCGGCACCGATGCCTCGCGATCCTCCGGTCACGAGTGCAGTCCGTCCTGTCAGGGTGTGGGGCATGGCGATCTCCTTGCGCTGTTCAGGGGGCTCCCGCTTACTCACCCGACGCTAAAGATTGACACTAATGTGAAGGTCAAGCGCGGCCACCGTGACCGTCGCCACGACGCGGCTCCGCCGCCGTCCGTTCGGACGCGTACGACCTCCGGACCGGCGCGAGCCCGAGCCCGATGCCGTGGGTGCCGCGAATGGAGCGGAAGGGGCGGGGGAGGCGGGAGAGGCAGAAGGAGCGGGAGGAGCGGGAGGAGCGGGAGGAATCGACACGCCCGGTCGTGCCGCGGGCTTCCCCGTCCGCCGGTCAGAGCTGGGCGCTGATCCGTCGGGAAAGTCCTTCGAGGAACTCTTGGAGGCTCGCGGCGGCAAGTTCGAACTGGTCGTGCCACGAGGCGGTGGTGGACCTCCACACGCGCCCGGAGCCCGCCAGCGCGAACAGATGGCCGCCGCCGTCACCGGCGAACACCAGGGCAGGCTCCTCTCCGATGATCCGGATGGGCCCGTATGCGCGGAAGTGGCTTGCGACCAGCGAAGCCGGATGAACGAAGTAGGCGCTGTCCACGTCGGGCAGGGAGACCTCGCCAACGACCCAGTACATGGTCGTCAGATCCGAGGGGATCGGCGTGAGTTCCACGAGCTCGTCGGTCGCCTGGTGACTCTCGTCCGTCGCCCGCACGATGACGTTCTCGCCCGGCGGGAAGCCGTGCCGGGCCTCGAACGACCGCATCAGTTCCGCGAGTGCCGGGTCCGCCCGATCGCACCAGTCACGGACCCATCCGACGTCGAGCCGTTCACCCGTCATGATCGACCCCTTCAGCCCTCCCCGGAGGAACTCGCGGTCCGCGAGCCCGGACGACCCTACAAGAGCGGTCACGCGTCGCGGATGGAGCCGGAGCCGGAGCCGGAGCCGGGGCCGGAGCCGGATGCGCCGAGGCGCCGACCTGCTCGCCCCGGCGACAGACCACCCGGACGAGTCGCCTGCCACACGCGTAAGGGGTGGCGCGAGCAGTGGATCATCGGGTATGCAAGGCCCGGGCCCAAACAACGGGCCCGCCGGCGCACCGCGGGTGCGTCGCGGAAGCGGCATGCGAAGGACGAACACAGTGGCATCTGGCGTCGTGAAGTGGTTCAACTCCGAGAAGGGCTTCGGCTTCATTGAGCAGGACGGGGGCGGGCCGGACGTGTTCGCCCACTACTCCAACATCGCCGGCAACGGCTACCGCGAGCTCCAGGAAGGCGAGCACGTCACCTTCGACGTGACGCAGGGGCAGAAGGGTCCGCAGGCGGAGAACATCGTCCGCGGCTGACGCCGTGCGGAAGGCGCGGCCCCCCGTCGTCGCAAGACGACGGGGGGCTTCTTGTCGTGCGGTGGCGTCGCCCACCGGGCGGGACCGTGATCAAGGGCACCCCGGCGGTCGGGCGCTGCGGGCGCCACAGCGGCCGCCGACGACTCCCGCACCGCGGAGGCGGGCGCTGCGCGGGATGTGAGTGATCCACTCCACGACAGTTCGGGACACGGGAGAGGCACTTCGGGCCGCGAGGCTCCGAAGCGCCGGGACGCGCGGATCGGAGACGTAACTTCGATGTCAGCAGTCCCGTTCTCCCGGGCGGTGGGGGGCGTTTCCGCGGCCGTGACCGCGGATCGTCCGGCTGAGGTCAAGGCTCCTGTGCCGAGCCGCATCGACCGCACCGCCCGACGCCGTCATCCTCGAAGGAGTTCCGCCGATGAAGACCGTCACCCACTGGATCGGTGGCAAGCCTTTCGGAGACGCCCCAAGCGTCTCCGGGACCTGGGGCCCCGTGACCGACCCCGCGACCGGAGAGGTCACCACACGGGTCGCCCTGGCCGGTGCCGACGAGGTCGACGCCGCGGTCGCCGCGGCGAAGGAGGCGTACGCCACCTGGCGCACCACCACGCTCACGCAGCGTATCGCCATCCTCTTCCGCTACCGCCAGCTGCTGGACGCGCGCCGCGACGACCTCGCCGCCCTGATCACCGCCGAGCAGGGCAAGGTCCACGCGGACGCGCTGGGTGAGGTGGCCCGTGGCCTGGAGGTCGTGGAACTGGCCTGCGGGCTCGGCATGGCGCTCAAGGGCGACACGTCCACGGAGGTGTCGAGCGACGTCGACGTGGCGTCGGTCCGCCAGCCTCTCGGTGTCGTCGTCGGCATCTCACCGTTCAACTTCCCGGCGATGATAGGGATGTGGATGTTCCCCATGGCGATCGCCTGCGGGAACACCTTCGTCCACAAGCCCAGCAGCAAGGCCCCGTCCGCCTCCATGCTCCTCGCGGAGCTCGCGGCCGAGGCCGGTGTGCCCGACGGGGTGCTCAACATCGTGCACGGCAACAAGTCGCGGTGAACGCGCTGCTCGACCACCCGGACGTGGCGGCCGTGTCCTTCGTGGGCTCCACGCCGGTCGCCCGCCACGTCTACCGCCGGGCGTCCGCGAACGGCAAGCGCGTCCAGGCCCTGGGTGGCGCGAAGAACCACATGCTGGTGCTGCCCGACGCGGACCTCGACGCGGCAGCCGACGCCGCCGTGACCGCCGCCTACGGTTCCGCCGGCCAGCGCTGCATGGCGGTCTCCGTGGTGGTCGCGGTCGGCGCGGCGGGCGACGCGCTGGTGCCCCGGATCGCCGAGCGGGCCGCGAAGGTCAGGATCGGCCCGGGCGACGACCCGGCGTCCGAGATGGGCCCGCTCGTCACCAGGGCACACCGCGACGAGGTCGCGGACTACGTCGCCGGCGCGGCCGCCCAGGGGGCCGATGTGGTGCTCGACGGCCGGGACTTCACCGTCGAGGGCCTGGCGAACGGGCACTGGATGGGCATCTCGCTCCTCGACAGGGTCAGCACCGAATCGGACGCCTACCGGAACGAGATCTTCGGCCCCGTTCTGTGCGTGCTCCGCGCGGAGACCTACGAGGAGGCCATGGGCATCATCAACGGTTCCCCGTTCGGCAACGCCGCCTCGATCTTCACGCGCGACGGCGGCGCGGCCCGCCGGTTCCAGCTGGAGGTCGAGGCCGGCATGGTCGGCGTGAACGTGCCGATGCCGGTGCCGGTGGGCTACCACTCCTTCGGCGGCTGGAAGGACTCCGCCTTCGGCGACCACCGCATGTACGGCAGCGAAGCCGTGCACTTCTACACGCGCGGCAAGGTCATCACGAGCCGCTGGCCTGACCCGGTCGAGACGGCGGCCCGCTGAGCCCCGGCCTTCGCCGGGTCCGCCGACCGCCCCCGGCGCGCACGCGCGGTTCGTCGCGTGCGGTCGGGGGCCCTCAGCGTCACGGAGTCCCCGCTCCGCACCGACAGCGAGGTGGGCGACGGCACACGCCTGGCCTCGACACGTCGGCCGGTCGCTCGACACCGCGCAGAGAGACACTGTTGTGCCACTGTTTGCATCTTCTCGTCGGGTGTGCCGAGGAAGGCGAGCGGATCGTCTCCGTGGCCGACCGGCGTGCGGGGCTGGGGACGTGTGTGCGACCACCGTGTGACATGGGCGTATTCTGTGTCACTCCCACCGCTCGGCGGTGGACTTGTGGATCACTCGCAACACACTCTTTCGGGCATCGAGAACGGGGGCATGGTGCCGGGCTTGGTCTTCCTGCGCCTGCGGGCACACCGGCCGGCGGCTGGTGCCGCGTGGCTTTCCGTCGTCCTGACCACCTGCTCCGCGGCCGTGGCCGCGGTTGGAGACGCCGGCTCCCGGCGCGCGCTCCAGGGGCCGCCGGGCGTCCGGACGTCGATCGACGTGACGTCCGAAGTGCCGCGCCAGGGAGGTGAATGACGTGGCCGAGTCCCGTTCCCCGCACAGCGGTGACGTCTCGTGGATCCGCGCCCGGCTGCGTGCCGCCCCCGGCGGGACGCTGGCCCTGGCCGCGCTGGTGCTGGTGACGGCGTTCCTGGCGGCCGCGGTGCCGCGGGCCGTCGAGGGCTACGAGGACGCCGCGCTGCGCGACACGCTGTCACAAGCGTCGCTGCCCGACCGCAGCGTCACCATGTCGCTCCGGGTGTCGCGGCTGTCCGTGCCCTTCGGCCCCGAGGCCCTGGTGACCCCGCGGGCCCTTGCGGCGGGGGAGAAGGAGTTCCAGCGCCTGGTGCGGCCGCCGCTGGTGCTGGCGCCGGACCAGACCGTGTACGGAGCCCGGTCCGAGGACACGGTCGCCACCGACCCCGAATTGCCACGGCCCCCCTCGCCCACGCCCCTGCCACCGAAGGGCACGCTGGTGGCCCAGCCGGACCTGGCGGCACACACCCGCCTGGTCGAGGGACGCCTGCCCAGGCCCGGCACCGACGCCCGCAGCGTCGAAGCGGTGCTCACCGACCGCACCGCCAGGGTCATGAAACTGCGCACCGGCTCCGCGTTCCACCTCAAGGACGCGATCGGATCGGTGACGACCGTGCGCGTCACCGGCATCGTCACACCCCGGACGCCTGGCGCCGCCTGGTGGAACGCGGAACCCGACCTGCGAAAGCCCCGGCTGGTGTCGGTACCCAAGAAGCCCGACCCCTGGGTCTACTGGCGCTTCACGGCGCTGATCGACGAGAACGCCACGAAGGCCCTGCTCGGTCTGCAGAACGGTGCGCTGGCCTACTGGCACCACCCGGCCGACGTCGGGGCGCTGAGGGCTGGGGATGTCCCGGCGCTGCGCGACCGGGTCGCCTCGCTGACGGCGGGTGCGGACGCGGGCCGGCTGCAGACCAGGCAACGCGGGCTGCGGGTCGCGGAGCAGGGACTGGGTGAACGTCTGGCGCCGTTCCTCGCGGAGCGCACGGCCGCCCGGCCGCTGGTCCTGGTCGCCGCCGTGGGTGTGGGGACCGTGGCCGTCGTGGTGCTGCTGTTGGCGGTCGGCCTGTCGACGACGCGCCGCAGGGCCGAGTTCACGCTGCTGCGCACCCGCGGCATCAGCCTGGGCGCGCTCACCGGCCGACTGCTGGCCGAGAGCGCGGTGGTGGCGGTGCCGTCCGCGGCCGCGGGACTGGCCCTGGCACTGGCACTGCTCCCGGCGCGGAGCACCGCGCTCGCGGTGTGGGCCGCCGCCGTCGTGGCCGTCGTGGCCACGGTGACCCTGCCGGTGCGGGCAGTCGCCGCGGCCCGCCGGCCGCGCGCCGAGCAGCGGGATGACATCGTCGCCGCCCGGCCCTCCAAGCGCCGCACCGTGGCCGAACTGGCGATCGTGGTCGTGGTCACCGGCGCCGTGATCGCGCTGCGACACCGCGGCACGGCGGACGACGGCGCCGATCTCCTCACCGCCGCCGCGCCCGTCCTCGTGGCCGTGGTGGCCGCCTTGGTCATGCTGCGCCTGTATCCCTGGCCGCTGCGCCTGCTGGCACGGCCGTTCGGCCGGCTGAACGGGCCGGTGCTGCACCTGGGCCTGGCCCGGGCCGGACGCGCCCCCTCGACGACGGCGCTGCCGCTGCTGGCCGTGCTGGTGGCTCTGACCGTCACCTCCTTCGGCGGCTCGGTACTGGCCGGCGTGGAGTCCGGACGCGACCGCGCCGCGCTCACCGCGGTCGGCGCCGACGCCCGCGTGCAGACCTACGGCGCCCTGCCCCAGGGAATCGACGCCCGGATCCGCAAGGTCACGGGCGTACACGAGGTCACCGGCGTCCGGATCGAACCCGGGCAGACCCTGCTCGGCAGCCGTACCCGCTTCGACTTGCTGGTCGTCGATCCGAAGCCGTACACGCGACTGGTGGCCGAGACCGGCCTCGGTGCCCCGTTCCCGACCACGGTGCTCGACGCCGGGGCGTCGGAAACCATCCCCGCCATCGCCTCGCCGCGTCTCGCGCGGCAGTTCGGGAGCGGCACCCGGCCGGTGAGCACCAGGTCGTCGGCCGGGGTGGCCATGGTGCGCGTCGCGGCCACGCGGGATGTCACACCGGCGGCCCCCAACCGTGAGTTTCTGATCGTGTCGAGGGACGCCCTGGCGAAGGTGGCATCCGCCACCGCACTCCCGGACCACGGGCCCTCGGCGCTCTACGCGACCGGCGGCGGCATCGACGCCAAGGCACTGCGCGCCCTGGTGGCCAAGGCCGCACCCAAGGCCAACGTCACCCTGCAACCCGAGGTCCGCGCCTCCTACGGGACGACGTCGGCCCTGCAGTCGGGCGCCCGCCACGTCTACCTGGCCGCCGTCGCCGCGGGCGCCGGGTTCAGCGTGCTGGCACTGTTGCTGTCGCTGCTGCACAACGCGCCGCAGCGCAAGGCACTGCTGGCCCGCCTGCGCACCATGGGCATGACCGGCCGCCAACGGCAGTGGCTGGCCGTGCTGGAGATGCTGCCGCAGGTCCTGCTCGGCGCGCTCGGCGGCATCGCCGTCAGCCTGGCCACCGTCCCCCTGGTGCGCCCCGGCGTGGACCTGGTGGCACTCGCCTTCACCGTCCGCACACCGGCCACCGACCTGTCCGGAGCCGTCCTGCGCAGCGACGCCGCCTCACTGCTGATACCCGCTGCCGCGCTGGTGCTGTTGGCCTGCGTGGTGCTGGCCGTCCAGGCCTGGCTGACGGGCCGACGGGGGGAGGGAACCGAACTCCGGATGGGGGAACGATCATGAGCTGCCGGCCGTCCGGCTCGGTGACGGCACCTGGGCGCGGTTCCGTCGGGAGGCCCCCCTCCTCCTGGTTCGTGCGGCGTGATGGTGGGCCGGGCAGGCGGGGGAGTCGACGTCGAGGTTCCAGTCGATCAGGTCACCCGCATCGGCCCGGGCCTGAAGCTGGGTGAGGATCCGCTGCCAGGTGCCGTCCCTCTGCCAGCGGCGGAACAGGTCGTACACCCGGCCCCATGGCCCGTACTGCTCGGGAATGTCCCGCCAGGGGATGCCGGTGCGGACCCGGAACCGAATACCGTCGATCAGCTGCCGCCGGGTCCAGACCGGGGGTCGGCCGAGCCCTTTTCCCTTCGGCAGCAGCGGCTCCAGCACCGCCCACTGCTCGTCCGTCAGATCTCCACGTGTCACGAACCAAGATCATTTCATATCAAGATCGACTCCCGATACGGGCCCCTGGGCCTCGGCGTCCCGGCGCCGGTCCCGGGTCTCGGGCCGTGGCCGGAACCCCGCGGACGTGTAGGTGGCGACCGCGCCGGCATTGGCGCTGGGGGTGCAGACGGTCGCGCTCGACGAGCCCAGCTCGCGCAGCGCGGCAGCCGCGGCGACGCTGATCGCCTTGCCGTGGCCGTGGCCGCGGTGTTCCCGGTGCACGCCCATCGGTTCGAGCAGCCCGGGCTTCCCCGGACCGGCCGACCACACCGTCGCCGCCGCCACCGCGTTGTCCTGGTCGTCGTACGCGACCAGGCACCTGGCGTCGGCGTACGGGTATCCGGCTGCCATCGCGCGCCAGCGCTCATCCGTGAACGTCGACCTGTCGAAGGCGGCCCGCTGCACGGCGGTCCGCACGTGCGCACGTTCCGGCCCGATCACCTCGATCCGTACGCCCGGGTCCTCGACAGGCTCCGCGAGGTCGCGGCACAGCGGCGTCCACGGCTCGTCGGCGTTCCAGCCCTCCTCGGACAGCAGGTCCTGGACCAGTGAGCCCGGGGGCGCCTCGAGGTACGCCCTTCCCCCGACCAGTACGCCGCGCCGCGGCTCGGTCATGTCCTCAACCAGCTGCCGCGCAAGCTCCTCGTCCCGCTGAGCGCCCGGTGCGATCGTCAGCCGCAGCAGCTCGGGACCGTCCAGCAGTCCGACGGCGAGAATCTGTCCGTTCCGGCTCCAGGTCCGGACCGCGGCGGCCGTCGCCTCCGCGCCGAACCGCCAGAACCAGCCGAGATCCCCCGGATGCAGCTGCGTCGGTGCTCCGTCGTACTGCCACTCCCGCAGCACGTCCACAGCCCCGCTCAACCCGTCGACGTCCGGCTTGCCCAAAGCGATCGCCATGGCTCCGATCACACACCATCGCGCCCACAGCCCGCATCGGTTTTCCGGCCGGGCCGGCTTCGCCGAACTCTCCGAGGCCGGCGCCTTGACCGGTCGTGTCCTGACTCGAGAAGCATTCGACCATTGCATACAGTATTCAAATTGGCTATGGTCTGTCCATGCGGCAGACGAAGCTCGAGGGCCCGGCCCTTCCCGTGTTCGTGTGGTTGGCGGCAACCGGTGCGGAATCCACCCCCGCGCGGCGGTGCCGCCCATGACGACCTACGGCGACGACGCGACGATAAGGCGGATTCTCACCACTACCGGCGACACCTGGGCCGTGGTGGGCCTCTCCGACAACCCCGAACGGGCCGCGTACCGCGTGGCCGAGAAGCTGCAGCGCATCGGCAAGAGGGTGGTGCCCGTACACCCCAAGGCCGAGACGGTGCACGGCGAACAGGGCTACGCCTCCCTGGGGGAGATCCCTTTCCCGGTGGACGTCGTGAACGTGTTCGTCAACTCCACCCTCGCCGGAGACATCGCCGACCGGGCTGTGGCGATCGGCGCCAAGGCGGTCTGGTTCCAACTGGGCGTCATAGACGAGGCCGCGTACGGCAGGACTCGCGATGCCGGCCTGCTGATGGTGATGGACCGCTCCGCGGGACGGGAGATACCCCGGCTGGGCCTGATGTGACGCTTCCTTCCCCGGTCGAGCATGCGACCACCGCCGGCCCTCGGGTCATCCGCCCGCGCCGAGCGGGGTGGGCGGCACCGCCCCGCTCGGCCGCCGGCCCTCGGTGCGGTCGGCGGCCAGGCCGGCGTAGGCGTCGCGGTCGGGGTCTTCGGGCAGCGGGGCCTCGGCCCGACGGTCGGCGGGTGGCGGTTACAGCGACGCGGCCAGCGTGATGGCGGTGGCCACGGCCACGGGCAGCAGCACGATGGGGGTTATCGCGGCATTGCGGGTCGCGCTGTCCGCGTACTCGCCCTTCTTGGCGTGGAAGCAGATCGCGCCGATGAGCACCACAACCGTGCCGATCGCAGCCGCGATGCCCAGCGGCTGCCACCAGCAGCCCACGCCCAGTCCGATGGCCGCGGCCACCTCCGCGATGCCGATGAACCGGACCAGGCCGGCGCTGAGCCCCTTCTGGATGAGGCCTTCCGGAACGGCGCCGGTGAGTTGCACCTTGGGGGCGCCGGCGGCGAGGAAGACGAGGGCGAGCAGAACGCTGAGGATGACGGCGGCTATGTACACGGTGGTTCCTAGTCGTAAACGAAGACGTGCTGATGGGTCGGCGCGATGGACCGCTCTCACGATGGGGTCCGGTGATGCCGGGCCGCCTGGCGTGCGGTCGCCGTCCATCATCCACACTACTTGACGCGTCAAGCAAATCGGGAGTGTGGGTGCCCTCGGCGCTCCATGCGGGGTCCGCGCCGGCTGTGGGGGGCGGACTCCCGCCCGTGCGTGACCTGCCCGAAGGGGGATCCTGGCGCGGGTCGCCACGCCCCGCGGGGCCCCCGCCGTCGACCCTCGGAGGTCGTGTGCCGCGCCCGTTGAGGGCCGGTCAGCCGCGGAAGGCGCGCCGGTAGGCCTGGGGGCTGGTGCCGACCACGCGTTTGAAGCGTTCACGGAACGCCGTGGGGGAGCCGAAGCCGGCCTGGACGGCGATGCGGTCGACGGAGTGGGTCGTGGACTCCAGGAGGTACTGGGCCCGGCGGACCCGGGCACGGTGCAGCCACTGCAGCGGGGTGGTGCCGGTCTGCTCGCGGAAGCGGCGGTTGAGGGTGCGGGTGCTGATGCCGGCGTGTGCGGCGATGTCCTGCAGGGAGAGCTCGAGGTCGCAGTGCTCCTCCATCCAGCGCAGCAGCGGCTCCATGCCGGCCCCGGCGGGCGTCGGGGGCTGCTGGTGGACGATGAACTGGGCCTGGCCGCCCTCCCGTTCCAGCGGCATGACGGACAGCCTGGCGGTATCGGCGGCGACGGCGGAGCCGTGGTCCGCCCGGATCATGTGCAGGCACAGGTCGAGGCCGGCGGCGGCCCCCGCGGAGGTGAGGAACTGCCCGTTGTCGACGTAGAGGACGTCGGGGTCGACGGTCACCTTCGGGTGGCGGGCGGCCAGTTCGGCGGCCGCCACCCAGTGGGTCGTCGCCCGCAGGCCGTCCAGCAGTCCGGTGGCGGCCAGAACGAAGGCGCCGACACACACCGAGGCGATCCGCGTGCCGTTGGCCGCGGCCTCCCGCAGGGCCCGCAGCACCTCGTCCGGCACGGGCAGGGAGGGGTCCGCGACGCCGGGGACGATGATCGTGTCGGCGTCGGCGAGGCCGTCCAGGCCGTACGGGGCGCGCAGCGTGAACGGCCCGGCGCCGACCTCGGGGGCGGGCGCGCAGATCCTCAGCCGGTAGGCGGGACGGCCGTCGGGCAGCCGGGTGCGGGAGAAGACCTCGATCGGGGCCGCCAGGTCGAAGGCGATCACCTGGTCGAGCGCGAGGACGGCGACCGTGTGCATGGCGCAAGCGTAAATGCTCAACGGGATCCGGCCAAAGCGTCTGAGCAGCGGTGAACAGTCAGGCCATGGGCATCACTGCTGTTCATGAGCTCTGGCGGGAATCCGTTGGGAAGTGGCAATAGTGCCACTTCTGTCGCCGCCCCGGCCGCCCTAGCGTCGGTGGCGTCCGATCAACGTCCACCGCTGTGGAGGGGTGCCGATGCACGCCCAGTTCATCCTGTTCGACGGCTTCGACCCACTTGATGTCATCGCGCCCTACGAGACGCTGGGGGCCGGCGGCGTCGAGGTGGGGCTCGTCTCCGCCGAGGGGCCGCGCGAGGTGCCCAGCGGGCTCCGCGGAGTGGGCCTGCGGGCGACCGCGGTGCTCGACCCGGCGCGCGCGGACCTGGTCGTCGTGCCGGGAGCGGCAGGCCGCATCCCTGCCGAGGGAGAGGAGCCCGGCGCGGACGGCACCGTCCCGGCCCTGCTGGCCCGCACCCTCGGCACGCCCCTGCCCGGGCTGCTCAAAGAGGCCCTGGACCGGCCCGGCACCACCGTCGCCACGGTGTGCGGCGGCTCGTACGTCCTGGCTTTGGCAGGACTGATCGCCGGCCGGCACGCCACCACCCACGCGCTCGGCCTGGACGCGCTGTGGAACGCCGGAGCGACGGTCGTCGACGCCCGCGTGGTCGACGACGGCGACCTGGTCACCGCCGCCGGCGTCACCTCCGGCCTCGATCTCGGGCTGTACCTGCTGGAACGGGAGATCGGTCCACGCGTCGCGCACGCCGTGCAGCGCCTGCTCTCCCACGAACGCCGCGGTGTCGTCTGGCGCGCCGAGGGCCCGGTCCCGGCCGGGGTGTGAGGAGCGCAGTCCGTGACCAAGTTCCTTCTCGCGGTGCACGTCCTGGCCGCGATCGTCGCCGTGGGCCCGGTGACCGTGGCCGCAAGCATGTTCCCCCGCATGGTCCGTCAGGCGCCCCGCTCGGCGCCGCTGCTGCACCGCATCTGCCGGGTGTACGCGGGTGTCGGTGTGGTCGTCCCGGTCTTCGGCCTGGCCACCGCGAGCAGCATGGGCGTCCTCGGGGACGCCTGGCTGATCGCCTCGATCGCCCTGACGGCAGTGGCCGCCGCGGTGCTCGGCCTGTTCGTCCTGCCGCGGCAGGAGACGGTGCTCGCCGCGCTCGACGCGGGGACCGATCCCGGCGGAGGCGTCGCGCGCCTCGCCCTGCTCACCGGGGTCTTCAATCTGCTCTGGGCGACGGTCACCGTGCTGATGATCGTCCGCCCCGGCTCGACGACGGGAGCGTGACCGCCGTGCGCGCACTGCGGATCGCCTCCGCCGTCGAACTGGTCACCCTGGCCGTGCTCCTGGCCAACCTCGCCACCGTCCACCTGCGGCCGCTCTCCTCCCTCGTGGGCCCCCTCCACGGCTGCGCCTACCTCTGGGTCGTCATCGCCGTCCACCGCACGGGGGGTTCCACGCCGGCGCGGGTCCGCGCCCTGGTGCCGGGCATCGGCGGGCTGCTGGCGATGCGCCGGCTGCCCCGGCCGTGACGTGGGGAGGGCGAACCGAGGGCCGTGCGGTGCACGCGGGTGGGGGAGTGGTCCTGCGGGGACGTCTGCCTCCGGCAAGAGTTCCGTCGGTCCGTCGGTCCGTCAGCCAGTCGGCCGGCGAGCGGCGTCACGGGCCTCGGTGATCCGGGTCTGCACATCCATCACCACAGCGTGGAGGCGTCCCGGCCGTACGCGTTCACGCGCCATCCACTCATCGAGGCGAGGACGGAGGAACCTGACCGCCCAAGGCCCGTTGCGCCGCAGGGTCGAGCGGCTGATGGAGATCTCCTCCTGGATCTCCCGTCGCAGGTCGTCGGTCCAGCCCTGTTCACGGTCATCGTGCGCGAGGGGAGCTTTGAGGATGGCCACGGCCTCGCCGAGGGACTCTGACAGTTCCATCGCTCCCCATCTCCCGCGGCATGCGGGTCACGCCTCTCCAGGGTCGCCCGAGGCGCGCCGGGCATTTCCGGGATGACGTGTGTCCTCGGCTTGCCGGCAGTGGTGACGCGCCGGTTGTGATGCCGAACGTAGCCGATCGCAGTCGGGCCTGGGTCGTGTCGTCACATGCCCTCCCCCAACCTTCGGCCGGGGGTGCCCCCACCCAGCGGCGCTCCCCCAGCTTCGCTGGGTGGTGCCCCCAGGCACGGCACTCCCCCAGCCTTCGGCCCGGGGGAGTTGTCGAATCGTCCGAGTAGCCCACTACGAGGACGACTCTCCGCCTTGCGATGC
>NZ_JBEZXR010000098.1:0-26548 GCF_040638135.1 Streptomyces sp. NPDC026673
ACGGCGGGCGGCGGCGCGACCATGGAGTCGGGTCGCCGCCCCGCGGCCCCTGGGGAGGAGGCCACCGATGCCCGCACCTGCCAAGGCGATGATCACCTGCACGATGGTCTCCCTGGTCGTCGTGACCGCGTACACGGCGGCCCTGGGCCCGAACGGGTGGGTGTGGTTCGCCTGGGTCGTCCTGATGCTGGCCACCATCGGGGTGTTCGCCCTGCGCACCCGCCGCTGAGCCCCTGTCCGGGCGTCCTCGCCCGGATTCCGCCGCATCAGGGGACCGGCCGCCACCGATGCGGGGGCGATGCCCTTCGGGTCCTGCTCGCCTCGCCCGCGCACGGCGGTCGCGACGACGGGAAAGACAAGAAAATGCACCCCCGGGTGATCCACCACTGCTCGGAAAGGTGTGTTACGTTACCTGTGTTGCAGTTTTGGTACCCATGAACTTTATGTGCACCTGACGGGATGTGACCCCTGGGTGCATTTTTGTTTTTCCGGTCCTTCCGGAGGGTCATGGCGGCGACAGGAGTCCGCACAGTGCGGGCTTCGTGCACTGCTCCTGAAGGAGATGCTTCATCGTGGCAACTGGCACCGTTAAGTGGTTCAACTCGGAAAAGGGCTTCGGCTTCATCGAGCAGGACGGCGGCGGCGCGGACGTCTTCGCCCACTACTCGAACATCGCCACCCAGGGCTTCCGTGAGCTCCAGGAGGGCCAGAAGGTCAGCTTCGACGTCACCCAGGGCCAGAAGGGCCCGCAGGCCGAGAACATCGTTCCGGTCGGCTGACGCCGGATAGCGTCGAACAGCCGGGGCCGGCACCCTCACGGGTGCCGGCCCCGGCTGTTCCCGGTTCCGGAGCCCCACGTACCGCCCCGGCGCAACAGGGAATCCGGTCCGGCGTTCGCGGTGCCGCAGGCACGGCGGTCCACCGCGCGGACGGCCTGCCCCGCACCGCCGCGGCGGTCGACACGGCGCCGGGCCCGAACCCAGCCCGGACTCAGCCCGGCCTCGGCGCGCTCGGGCGTTGCCAGGGACCCCTGCGCGGGATGAGCAGCACGCGGAGGCTGCCGACGGTGGCAGACCACTGCTCGCCGGTGCGCAGGACCTCGCGCGCCTCGTCGAGCATCCGGGCCCGCATGCCGGCCGCGCAGTGCTGGAGCTCCCGGTAGGCCGCGTCAGAGGTGTACGCGGTGCGCATGCAGGCGATCGAGTCCATGAGCATGCGGACGGCCTCGTCGACGTCCGGCGCGGTCGCCCCGGCCGAACTGATGGGGTCGACGCTCCACGACATCCAGACGGGCACGCTTCCACTGTCCCCCCTCGCTTTCCCCGACGGCGACCGTTCCGCGGACCGGTCACGGCGCCGGGGTGCCGTCGCGCGCGGGGATGCCCCGGCCCGACCTAATCGCCGTTGCCGTTCGACCGGCTCAGGCTCCGGCGCCGGCTCTTCTCCGACTGGCGCAGCAACTCGCCCGCGGCGAGCGTCAGGGTCGCCACGACGCGGACCCAGCGGGGCCCGCCGCGGTCCGCCCACACCACGCAGACGCACCCGCCGACAACGAGCGCCAGGACGCCGAGCAGCAACAGAACGCTCATGTTCTCCCTCTCCATGTACAGCGGGCCCCGCCGACCCGTCATCTGGCGGACGCATGTCACGTGCCGCCGGTTCCCCCTCGCGCCGCACCCCCCTACCGGCATCGGTGCGGCCGTCCGGCGCCTCCGCCGTCAGACCGCCGCGTGGCGGGCGAGGCCGGAGACGAGCAGGTCGAGGCCGAACTCGAAGCGCTCGTCGCCCTCGTCGCGCATCAGGGCGTCGACCATACCCGTGATGTGGGGGAAGCGATCGGGGGGCAGCGAGCCGAAGTACTCCCGGATGCGGGCGATCTGCTCGTCGAGGGTCACGCCCGTCTCGCCGAAGCCCTGGCCGCGCAGGCTCTCCTCGACCGCGGTGGCGGTGACGAAGAGCGCGAGGGCGTCCACGCCGTAGGCGCAGACCCGGTCGGAGAGGCCGCCTGCCTTGAAGATCGCGAGCATGGCCTCGGCGTTGAGGAGGGCGTTGGGGCCGAAGGGGATGCCCTGGCCGATGGCGGCGCGCGCCAGGTCGCGGTGGGTGACGAGGACGCGGCGGCCCTGCCGGGCCATCTCCTTGATCTGTTCCTGCCATCGCCGCGGATCGGGCTCGGGGCGGGTCACATCGGCCTGGATGCGGTCGAGGAGCAGCTCGAGCAGTTCCTCCTTGTTGGCGACGTGCGCGTAGAGCGAGGCGGCGCCGGTGTCCAGTTCCTGGGCGACCCGGCGCATGCTCAGCGCATCCAGGCCCTCGGTGTCGACGACATGGAGGGCCGTCGTGACGATCGCCTCGCGGCTGAGGCTTCGGCGGGGGGCCTTCTTGCGCTCGGCGCGCCAGGGCGGGACGGGGACCGATGTCACGTGCTGCGTACCTCCGGGAGCGGACACGGACAGCGTACTTGACACGAACACCGTTCGCCATCTAGAACACTGTTCGTTCGAAACGAACACCGTTCGCCCACCCGATGGAGGCCCCATGAGCACCCAGGCCCTCTCCCCACCGGTTCCCCCGGCCACCGGCCACCCCCTGCGCAAGCTCGGCCTCGCCGTGATCCTCGCCGTCGAGATCATGGATCTGCTCGACGCCACGATCGTCGGCGTCGCCTCGCCGTCCATCCGCGCCGACTTCGGCGGCAGTTCCACGCAGATCCAGTGGATCACCGCCGCCTACACGCTGGCCTTCGCCGTACTGATGATCACCGGGGCACGGCTCGGCGACATCGTCGGCCGCCGCCGGATGTTCCTCGTCGGACTCGCCGGGTTCACGGCCTGCTCGGCGCTGTGCGCCGCCGCGGGCTCGGCCGGGATGCTGATCGGCGGGCGGGGCGCGCAGGGGCTGTTCGCCGCGCTGATGGTTCCGCAGGGACTCGGCATCCTGCGCCAGATGTTCCCGCCGCAGGAGCAGGGCGCGGCCTTCGGCGCCTTCGGGCCGGTCATGGGCCTGGCCGCGGTCGCCGGCCCCGTGCTCGGCGGATTCCTGACGGACGCGGACCTGTTCGGCACCGGCTGGCGCTCGGTCTTCCTGATCAACGTCCCCATCGGCGTCGTCGCCTTCGCCGTCGCGCTGCGCGTCCTGCCGGAGGGCCGGGCACCGCACGCGCCGCGGCTGGACCTGCCGGGGTCGGCGCTGGTCAGCCTCGGTGTGCTCATGCTGGTGTACCCGCTGGTCCAGGGCCGCGACCTGGGCTGGCCGCTGTGGACGTACCTGTCGATGGCGGGCGCGATCCCGGTGTTCGGCCTCTTCGCCCGCCATCAGCGGCGGCTGGTCGCACGGGGCGGCTCTCCCCTGGTCGAACCCGGGCTGTTCCGGCATCGCGGCTTCACGGCCGCGCTCGTCGTGGGAGTCGTCTTCTTCGCCGCGGTCAGCGGGCTGATGCTGGTGCTGACGCTGCATCTGCAGGTCGGCCTGGGCTACAGCGCCCTGCACGCCGGGGCCTCGATGATCCCCTGGTCCGTCGGCACGGTCATCGGCGCGATCCTGTCCGGTGCCGTCCTCGGCCCGAAGTACGGCCGGCGCACCATCCAGGCGGGGTTCGCGCTCTCGGCGCTGGCGGTCGCCGCGCTCGCGCTCACCGTGCGCCTGGCGGGCCACGGGGCGACCACCTGGCAGCTGCTGCCCGCGCTGCTGGTCAACGGCTTCGCGATGGGCCTGATCATGGCCCCCTTCTTCGACATCGCCCTCGCCGACGTGGCGGAGCACGAGAACGGCTCCGCCTCCGGCGTCCTCAACGCCGTCCAGCAGCTGGGCGGCTCGGTCGGCGTGGCCGTCCTGGGCACGGCCTTCTTCTCCCGCGCGGCCGGCGGGGGCACCGTCGACGCCACCTGGTGGACCGCGCTCATGGCAGCGGCGGCCTTCGTCGCGGCGCTGGCGGCGGCCTTCCTGATGCCCCGCCACGCCCGCGAGGGCGCGACGGGGCACTGACGTCAGGCGCCCCGGATGACCCCCCGGATGCCGGGCACCGCGGTCCGCACCCGCGCGGGCCCGGTGACGCGCGGCATCCGCCGCGCCTAGACTGGCCATCCTCGAATCACGTTGTGACCTGGAAGAACGCCGCCCCGGAGCCGATCGGCGCCAGTTGGGAGTCAGTCCGTGTTCTACTACGTGCTCAAGTACGTGATCCTCGGCCCGCTGCTGCGGCTGCTGTTCCGTCCGAGGATCGAGGGCATGGAGAACATCCCGGAGGAGGGCGCGGCGATCGTCGCGGGCAACCACCTGTCGTTCTCCGACCACTTCCTGATGCCCGCGATCCTCCCCCGCCGGATCACCTTCCTGGCCAAGGCCGAGTACTTCACCGGCACCGGCCTCAAGGGGCGGCTCACCGCGGCGTTCTTCCACAGCATCGGGCAGATCCCGGTCGACCGCTCCGGCGGCAAGGCCGGCGAGTCGGCGATCCGCGAGGGGATGAAGGTGCTCGGCAAGGGCGAACTGCTCGGCATCTACCCCGAGGGCACCCGCTCCCACGACGGACGCCTCTACAAGGGCAAGGTCGGCGTGGCCACGATGGCCATCCGCGCGGGGGTCCCGGTGATCCCCTGCGCCATGATCGGCACGTACGAGATCCAGCCGACCGGCCGACGCCTGCCGCGCATCAAGCCGGTGCGGATCCGCTTCGGCGAACCGCTGGAGTTCTCCCGCTTCGAGGGGATGGACAACGAGCGCTATGTCGTGCGCTCGGCGACGGACGAGATCATGTACGCGATCCTCGCCCTGTCCGGCCAGGAGTACGTCGACCGCTACGCCGCCGAGGTCAAGGCGGAGGAGCAGGGCCAGTCCGGCATCGGCTCCCGGCTGCGCCGCGGCGCCTGACCGGCCCCGGCGGTTGCGCCCTGGGCGGATCCGCGCACGGCGAACGTCCCTGGCCGCTCCGCTCCCCGCCCGCCTAGCGTCACCGACATGACGGGAAGCGCATTCGTGATCGGGGCGACGGGACAGATCGGGCGGGCGGCGGTACGCGCCCTCGCCGAGGACGGCTGGGAGGTGCGGGCCGCCTCCCGCGGGGGCGGCGGTGAGGTGGAGTGGCCCGAAGGGGTCCGGCCGGTGGCCGTGGACCGCGAGGACACCACGGCGCTGGCCACCGCGCTCGGCGAGGGCTGCGACGTACTGCTGGACTGCGTGGCCTACGGGCCGGAGCACGCGCGGCAGCTGACGGGGCTGGCGGACCGGATCGGCTCCGCGGTCGTCGTGTCCAGCTGCTCCGTCTACGAGGACGGCCGGGGCCGCAGTCTGGAGACCGACGGGGAGCCGGGCGGCGCGCCCGTCTTCCCCGTGCCCGTCGCGGAGACGCAGCCGGTGGTGGCGCCCGGCGAAGGCGGCTACTCGGCACGCAAGGTGGCGCTGGAGCGCGACCTGCTGGCGGCGGAGGGGCGGTTGCCCGTCACCTTGCTGCGCGCCGGGGCGGTCCACGGCCCGCACAGCCTGCGGCCCCGGGAGCTGTACTTCGTCAAGCGGGCCGTGGACCGGCGGCCGTTCCGGGTGCTCGCGTACGGCGGGGAGAGCCGCTTCCACCCGGTGCACGCCTCGAACCTCGCCGAAATGGTGCGGCTGGCCGCCCGCCGCCCCGGCTCGCGGGTGCTCAACGCCGGTGACCCGTACGCCCCGACGGTGGCGGAGATCGCGGACGCCATCGGCGCGCTGCTGGCCCACCGGGCGGAGACGTACGCCGTGGACGGCCCTCCCCCGGCGAAGAACGTCGGCGACACCCCGTGGACGACGGCGCACCCCTTCGTGCTGGACATGTCGGCCGCGGAGCGCGAGTTGGGATACCGCGCCGTCACCGGTTACGAGCAGTCGCTGCCGGAGAACGCGGCCTGGCTGGTCGAGCGGCTCGGCGCGCGGGACTGGCGCGAGGCGTTCCCCGTTCTGGCGTCGACGTACGACCGCTTCGGCGACCTGTTCGACTACGAGGCCGAGGACCGCTGGCTGGCAGCCGGAAAACCCCTCGCCGGGCCGCGGGGGGCGAACTAGCCTCACAGCGTGCAGAAGGATCGAACATGAGTGCCCGGTTGCGGGCCGTCGCCCGGGAGACCGAAGCCGTCGTCGCGGCGGGCCGCTACCGCACGGCCCGCGGCGTGGAGGTGACGATCGCGGACTCCGTCGCACGGGCGGTGCGGGGGACGCGGATGTACGGCCCCGAACCGGTCGACCCCGGTCCCGGGCCGATCGGCCCCGGCCCCGGCGCGGGCGGCGGGCCCACGGCCTTCGAGGTGACGTCCGAGGACAGCCTGCAGGCGGCGCGCCGCCTGGCCCTGGAGGCACCCGACACGGCGGTCGCCGTGGCGAACTTCGCCTCGGCCCGCAACCCCGGCGGCGGCTATCTCAACGGGGCGCAGGCCCAGGAGGAGGCGCTCTGCCGGGCCTCGGCGCTGTACACCACGCTGCTCACGGCGCGGGAGTTCTACGAGTGGCACCGGGCCGACCGCAGCCCCTTCTACAGCGACCGGGTGATCCACTCCCCCGCCGTCCCGGTCTTCCGGAACGAGCGCGGCGTCCTGCTGGACGAGCCCTTCGCGGCCGGCTTCCTCACCTCCGCCGCCCCGAACGCGGGGGTGATCGCCCGTCAGGACCCCGACGCGGTGGACCGGGTGCCGGCGGCACTGCGGTCGCGGGCCGGCCGGGTGCTGGAGGTCGCCGCGGCGCACGGATACCCCGCCCTGGTGCTGGGCGCCTGGGGCTGCGGGGTGTTCCGCAACGACCCCGCGGCGGTGGCGGCCGCGTTCCGCGAGCACCTCGGGCCCGGCGGACGGTTCGCGGACCGCTTCGCCCGGGTGGTCTTCGCCGTCCTGGACCGGCGCGCGGACTCGCCCACCCGGGCGGCCTTCGCCGGCGCCTTCCGCGGGTAGAGGAGTCCCATGACCGACAAGCGCAACATCGACACCGTGATGGACGCGGTGCGGGAGAAGTGGCTGCCGCACGTCCTCGCCGAAGTGAACGACTACGACGTCAAGGTCGCCAACGTCGAGGGCGACTTCGCCGAGCACGCGCACGCGGACACCGACGAGTTCTTCCTCGTCCTGGCCGGCCGCCTGCACCTGGAGCTGCCCGACCGCACGGTGACCCTCGGCCCGCACGAGGTGTTCACCGTGCCCCGCGGTGTCCCGCACCGGCCGCGCGCCGAACAGGGCACCCGCATCCTGATGTTCGAGCCGCGCGGCACGGTCAACACCGGTGACGGCAACGAGGGCACGGGCACGACCGGGGTGCGGATCGGCTAGCCGCCCGGGCCCGGAACGCCGGACGGCCCCGCCGTGCCCGATGGGCGCGGCGGGGCCGTCCTTACGCGTACCGCGACGGGTCAGCTCGTGGGCGGCACCGGCGTGGCGTGCGGGGTGCACGTCACGTCGGACCGGTCGAGGGTGCCCGACACGAGGTAGCCGGTCACCCGGTCGTTGATGCAGGGGTTGACCAGGCCGGTGACGCCGTGCGAGCCGGCGCCCTTCTCCGTGATCATGAGCGAGCCCTTGAGCCGCTTGTGCAGCTCGACGGCGCCCGTGTACGGGGTCGCCGCGTCACGGGTGCTCTGGACGATCATGACGCGCGGCAGGCCGTGGCCGGTCCGCACCTCCACCGGGTTCTGCTGCGGGACGCCCCACGTGGCGCAGGGCAGGTTCATCCACGCGTTGGACCAGGTCAGGAACGGGTACTTGGCGTGCAGACGGGTGTTGTCACGGTCCCAGGTGCGCCAGTCGCGGGGCCACTTGGCGTCGGTGCACTCCACCGCCGTGTAGACGGCGTTGCCGTTCTCCGAGGCGATGTTGCCCGCGGTGTCGGAGAGGTCGGGGGCCGCGGCGTCGACCAGGGCCTGGGTGTCACCGGCGAGGTACTGGCTCCAGACACCGGCCACGGTCGCCCAGGCCGAGTCGTAGTACGGGGCGCTCTGGAAGAGACCGAGCAGTTCGGCCGGGCCGACGACGCCGCCGATCGGGTGCGCCTTGGCGGTGGCCCGCAACTGCTCCCACTTCGCCTGGACCTTCACCGGGGTGTTGCCGATGTGGTAGACGGAGTCGTACTTGGCGACCCACGCCTTCCAGTCGTCCCAGCGGCCCTGGAAGGCCACGTCCTGGTCCAGGTTGTTCTGGTACCAGATCTGGTCGCGGTCCGGGTTGACGACGCTGTCGACGACCATGCGGCGCACGTGCGACGGGAAGAGCGTGGCGTAGACGGCCCCGAGGTAGGTGCCGTAGGAGACGCCGAGGTAGTTGAGCTTCCGCTCTCCGAGCGCGGCGCGGATGACGTCGAGGTCGCGGGCGGTGTTGGCCGTCGTCATCTGCGACAGCATCGCGGCGCCGGTGCGCTCCTTGCACCCCTCGGCGTACTCGCGGGCCAGCTTGCGCTGCGCCCGCTTGTCGGCCTCGCTGTCCGGGACCGGGTCCGCCTTGGGCGCCTTCACGAACTCCTGCGGGTCGGCACAGGAGATGGGCGCCGAGTGGCCCACACCGCGCGGGTCGAAGCCCACGAAGTCGTACGCCTTGGCGGTCGCCGCCCAGATCGGGTTCTTGGTGGTCACCCGGAGCGGGAAGCGCATGCCGGAACCACCGGGGCCACCCGGGTTGTAGATGAGGGCGCCCTGCCGCTCGGCGGCGGTGCCGGTGTTGCCGATGCGGTCCACGGCGATCTTGATCGTCTTGCCGTACGGCTTGGCGTAGTCGACCGGTACGGTCACCCAACCGCACTGCACGGGGGCGGCGATGCCCCAGTCCGCCGGGCACGTGGCCCAGTCGATGCCCGCCTTCGCGGCGCGGGCGGCGGCGATCCGTGCGCCCTGGGCCTCGGTCGTGCCACTGTGTCCGTGGGTCGGCGCGCTACGAGCGATCGCGGTCTGCGGCGCAACGGCGGCGACGGTGCCGGCTATCAGGGCCGCGGTCAGCCCAAGCACGGCTGTGCGTCTCACGATGAACTCCCCCTGCTGATGGTGCCGCTCGTGGCGGCCTGATCACGCAACTGCAGGGGGATCCTTTCGCCCCGAGGGCCTCCCGGAAAAGATCTTATGAGAGTTTCTTTACCAATCCATAAGACGGGCACCCCGGTTGGCGGTGTGCTCCACCGCCGCCCCGGCGGGCCCCCGGACGATCGGACGGGACACCGAGCCGTCGCCGGCCGGCTCGGACCGGAAGCGGGTCGCCAGAGGGAGGGGCCGGACCGGGAGTTCGGCGACCCGGGGGCCCCGGCGGGGTCGTGCGCGCGGCCCGCGCCCCTGCTGTCCGGGGCCGGACCGCGGCGGCACGGTGGTGGGAGGAACGCCCGCGCACGGAGACGACACCGCGGGTCATGAACCGCCCGGGGGGGGGCGTCGCCGTGGTCGCCGCAGGGGGCACTCGACGCCGGACTCGCGGACGGCGCGGCGGCGCCCGGCGTTCTGCCATACGCGGTGCGGTGTGCGGAACGGGATCCGGCGGTCGTGCCGTCCGAGAGGCATCCGCCGACCGGCAGGCGCGGGCTGCGGCCGGCGGACTTCGTGGACGCCCTGCGGGTGGACGAGCCGTCCGCCGCGGTGCCGCACCCTGCGGCGGCCCGGGGGAGGACTTCCGGACGGGTGTGCGGCACGTGCGCCCGGAGGTCCGCGCGGGACCGGCGCCGGTCGGGACGGGACTCGCCCCGGCGCTGCCGCCGCGTTCGGCGGCCGAGGGGCGGCGGGCGTCGCCACCGGCCGGAGGACCGCGCCGCGGCTGGTCCACCGTGCGGGGAAGCCGCATCGGGGCGGTGCTAACGGGGCGGGGCGCCGCGGGCGGGGCGGCCGCGGACCGGGCGGCCGCGGCGCTGACCGGCCCGCCGACCGCACCCCCCACCCCGTCCGGGCAGGGCGAACAGGCGCGCGCCGTCACTCGTTCGGCCCAGCTCTTTTGCACCGCCGGGACGACGGCGGCACAGTCGAGGGACGGCGGTATCACAGTGGTGCCCCATCCCCCGGGATGGACGGGGCGATCCCCCCGGGCGGCCGTCCCGGGTCTCGCCTCCGAAGGCCCCTCCACGTCGACTCCCGCGCCGCCCCGTGCGATCCAGTGGCCCGCCGGGCCCCACGCCACCGTCCCGGGCACGGCCCCGAGCCCCTGCCCGGCGCGGCTGCGGCGTGCGCACGGTCCTCGCGCCCCCAAGGATCGAGGTCCCATGGACAGCACACCGAAGACACGCGTCGTTCTGCGGATTCGGCTTCACGAGGGCAAGGGGGACCAGTATGCGGAGGCATACGACCTCGTGCACCGCGGCATCGTCACGGCAGACGGCTTCATCAGCTCGCAGCTGTGCCGGTCCCTCGCGGACCCGGACAGCTGGATCGTGACCAGCGAGTGGCAGTCGCTCGAGCAGTACCTCGCCTACCTGGCGAGCGAGGACTTCAAGGCGCGGCGGGTGGGGCTGCGCGAGTGCATCCTGGAGCACGAGTCGACGCAGTACACCGTCGTCGCCGACGTGACGTCCTGACGGCTCCGGCCCCCGGGGTGGTGCCCGCCCCGGGGGCCGGTCCGTATGCGCCTCAGCGCCAGCGGTACAGCTCCTTGAGCCGGTTCACCACGATGTTGAAGCGCCCCCGGTCGAGCGCGCACGCCTCGCGGCGCATGCCGTCGGGGTGCACGCGCAGCACGCGGTCGACGTTGACCCAGGAGGGGCGGCCGGACTTGTCCCAGGGCCCGGAGCCGATGGCGACCCACTCGCGGTCGTCGTTGTGCTCCTTGCTGGACAGCTGCACGGCGAGCAGCGTGTCGGTCCGCTCCCGCGCGACGACCAGGACCGGGCGGTCCTTGCCGCGTCCGTCGTTCTCCTCGAAGGGCACCCACGTCCAGACGATCTCGCCCGGGTCGGGGTCGCCGTCGTGGGCCGGCGCGTATTCGGTGCGGACGGGACCGACCTGCTCCGGCTGTGCCTCGGTGGTCGCGCTGGGGCCGTAGCGGCCGGGGTTCTCGGTGTCTATGGACGTCACGGGGCCAAGGTAGCCGACAGCAGCCGGCGCAGGCGCAGCCCGTCCGGGGCGACGGCGGTCAGCAGCGCGCCCGGCCCGGCGAGCGGCGTCAGTACGGCTTCGCCCTCCTCCGCCTCCCAGGCCGGCAGCCGGACCTCCGCCGGCTTGTCGTCGAACGCCGGGTCCACCAGCAGTAGTTGGCCGACCGCCCGGTGGGTGTGCAGGACCGCAGGCCCGGCCCAGCCCGCCGCGCCGGGCCCGAAGGAGAGCTCCTGGTCCAGCAGCGGCCGTCCGCCCACCCGTACCGTCAGGCGGGTCGTGAGCCGGCCCGGCCGCTCCCCCGCGCGGCCGAGGATCTGCTCCTCGCGCAGCACCAGGCGGGCGCCCGGGGCGAGTTGGGCCGTGGTCGTCATGCGCAGGTCGCTGCCCTCGGCGGCGATCAGCGGTTCCGGCAGCCAGTGCAGCTCGGCGTCCTCGCCCACGGTCAGGCGCACGTCGTAGCGCGCCTGCTCCCCCGTCCTGCCGGGCAGCGACACGGTCGCGGCCGCCGCGTCCACGTACAGCACCGCGCCCGGCTCCACGCCGACGTGCACGGCCAGCCGGTCGCCGCCGAGCGGCGCGGTCATGGCGCCGACGACTGTCACACGGGCCGCCCGGCCCACGGCGGAGCGCGTACGCCGCAGCGCCAGCGGCCCCTCGCCGGTGAGTTCGGGCAGGGCGGTGCCGCCGCGGCCGTCCGGGACCGCGGTGATCCGCGCGGTGGCCTGGACGGCGGTCACGCGGGGACCGTCGCCCAGGCCGCCAGCCGGGTGCGGATCCACTCGGCGACGGGGACGACGCCGTTCTCGGCGACCAGCGAGGTGAAGACGACGGGGAGGTCGCCGCGCTGCTCCCCGGCGTCGCGCGCCATGCGGCCGAGGTCGGAGCCGACGTAGGGGGCGAGGTCGGTCTTGTTGACGACCAGCAGGTCGGCGGTGGTCACTCCGGGACCGCCCTTGCGGGGGATGTCGTCGCCCCCGGCCACGTCGATGACGAAGATCTGCGCGTCGACCAGGCCCTTGGAGAAGGTGGCGGTGAGGTTGTCCCCGCCGGACTCCACCAGGACGAGGTCGAGCGGGCCGACGGCGTCCTCCAGTTCCTCGACGGCCTCGAGGTTGGCGGAGATGTCGTCGCGGATCGCGGTGTGCGGGCACGCGCCCGTCTCCACGGCGGCGATCCGCTCGGGCGGCAGGACGGCCTCGCGCAGGAGGAAGTCGGCGTCCTCGCGGGTGTAGATGTCATTGGTGACGACGGCGATGGACAGTTCGTCGCGCAGCGCGCGGCACAGGGCCGCGACCGTGGCGGTCTTGCCGGAGCCGACCGGGCCGCCGAGGCCCACCCGCAGCGCGCGGCGGCTGCCGTCGGGGCGGGCGGGCGAGGCGGAGCCGGTGTGCCGCTGGGGGAAGACGGTGTGGTCGTGGTCGAGGTGCATGTGGGGGTCCCCCTAGGAGGCGAAGAGGCGTACGGGCCAGGCGGCGTGGACTTCCGCGTAGACGTCGAGCAGCGGCGCGGAGGCGGCGGGCAGCGCGTCGGTGCCCTCGGTCAGGCAGCGGTGGGCGGCCTCGGCGGCCCGGGTCGCGGCCGCGTCCAGTTCCGGGGCGAGCCGGGCGAGGACGGCCGTCACCGCGAACGGGTCCAGGCTCAGCAGGCGCACGGCGGCGGTGGCCGGACCGGTCACCGCTTCGTACGCCGCCGTGTGGGCGGCGTCCAGGGGGGCGAGGCCGGCGGCGCGCGCGGTGACGCCGAGGACGACGGGCTGGTGCGCGCCCCTCGGGCGGGCGGTGGCGAGCGCGTCGAGTTCGGGCGACGGCCAGGCCGCGCGGGCGGCCCGCATCAGCTGCCGGCCGAGACGGCGGGCGGTCTGCCGCAGCGCGGGCGAGGGGGTGCGGGCGTCGGCGGCGTCGTCCAGGGCGAGCGGATCGGCGCCCGCGGCCGCCGCGGCGGCGAGCGCCGCGGCCACGGTGCCCGTGGTGTGGAGCCTGCCCCGGCAGAACTCCTCGAGCGTTTCCGGGCCGGTGATCCGGCCCGCCGCGACGGCCGCCTCGGCGCCGCCGGAGTGCGCGTGGCCCCCGGCGGGGAAGCGGCCGTCGGCGAGCACGAGGAGCGCGGCGCGGTTCATCGTCCCCCCTGCTCTGCTCAGAACAGGAAGTACCGCTGTGCCATGGGCAGTTCCACGGCCGGCGCGGGTTCCACGACGTCGCCGTCGATGCGGACGGTGAAGGTGTCGGGGTCGATCTCGACCCGGGGCATGGCGTCGTTCTCCCGCATGTCGGCCTTGGTGACACGGCGTGTGTCGCGGATCGGGAGGAACCGCTTGCCGAGGGCGAGGCGCTCGGCGAGGCCGTCGTCGAGCGCCGTCTGCGTCACGAAGGTGCAGGAGTTGGCGGCGGGGGCGCCGCCGATCGCGCCGAACATCGGCCTGGGCATGACCGGTTGCGGGGTGGGGATGGAGGCGTTGGCGTCACCCATCTGCGCGTAGGCGATCTGACCGCCCTTGATCACCAGTTGTGGCTTGACGCCGAAGAACGCGGGGTCCCAGAGCACCAGGTCGGCCAGCTTGCCGCTCTCGACGGAGCCGATCTCCCCGTCGAGACCCTGGGCGACGGCGGGGTTGATCGTGTACTTGGCGACATATCGACGCGCGCGCAGGTTGTCGGCCCGACCGTCGCCGGGCAGGGCGCCGCGCCGTCTCTTCATGACGTGCGCGGTCTGCCAGGTGCGCAGCACGACCTCGCCGACCCGTCCCATGGCCTGGGAGTCCGAGGAGATGATCGAGATCGCCCCCATGTCGTGCAGGACGTCCTCGGCCGCGATCGTGCCGGGTCTGATCCGCGACTCGGCGAAGGCGAGGTCCTCCGGCACGGAGGGGTTGAGGTGGTGGCAGACCATCAGCATGTCGAGGTGCTCCTCGACGGTGTTGACGGTGTGCGGCCGGGTCGGATTGGTGGAGGACGGCAGGACGTTGGAGTGGGCGACGACGGTCATGATGTCGGGCGCGTGCCCGCCGCCCGCGCCTTCGGTGTGGTAGGCGTGGACGCCCCGCCCGGCGATGGCCGCGAGGGTGTCCTCGACGAAGCCCGCCTCGTTCAGGGTGTCGGTGTGGATCGCGAGCTGGGCGCCGGTGGCCTCGCACACCGTCAGGCAGGCGTCGATGGCGGCCGGGGTGGCGCCCCAGTCCTCGTGGATCTTGAAGCCGACGGCGCCGCCGCGCAGCTGGGAGCGCATCGCCTCGTGCGAGACGGTGTTGCCCTTGCCCAGCAGCCCGATGTTGACCGGGTAGTGCTCCAGCGCCGCGAACATCCGTGCCAGGTGCCAGGGCCCGGGGGTGATGGTGGTGGCCTTCGTGCCCTCGGCGGGCCCGGTGCCGCCGCCGACCAGGGTGGTGATGCCGGAGGCCAGCGCCTCGTCCACGATCGTCGGCGAGATGAAGTGGACGTGGGCGTCGATGGCCCCGGCGGTGACGATCTTCCCGTTTCCGGCGATGATCTCCGTCTCCGGTCCGATGACCAGGTCCGGGTGGACGCCGTCCATGGTCTCGGGATTGCCGGCCTTGCCGATGGCGGCGATCCGCCCGTCGCGGATGCCGATGTCGGCCTTGACCACGCCCCAGTGGTCGAGGACGACGGCACCGGTGATGACGGTGTCGGGGGTCCCCTGGGCCCGGGTGACGCGCGACTGGCCCATCGACTCCCGGATCACCTTGCCGCCGCCGAAGACGACCTCGTCGCCGGAGCCGTCGGCGCCGCCGGACAGGTCCTTCTCGACCTCGATCAGCAGATCCGTGTCGGCGAGCCGTATACGGTCCCCGGTGGTCGGCCCGAACAGGTCGGCGTAGACGGCCCGCGAGATCTCAGTCATCGTGCCCTCCCCGTGCTCCTCCGCCCGCCCGGCGGACGTCGGCGTCGCCGCCCGGCTGCGGCGCGTGGGCGTCGTGTTCATCGCCCTGGTCGAGGGCTCCGGCGGTCTCCCCGCGCAGCCCGGCGACGATCCGTGCGCCGCCGAGCGGCACCAGGTCGACCTCGACCGGGATGCCGGGCTCGAAGCGCACGGCGGTCCCCGCGGCAACGGCCAGGCGCTTCCCGCGGGCGGCGGCCCGGTCGAAGACCAGACCCGGGTTGGCCTCGGCGAAGTGGTAGTGGGAACCGATCTGGACGGGCCGGTCGGCGGAGTTCAGCACGGTGAGCCGGGTGACCGGCCTGCCCGTGTTGAGGGCGACCGGTTCGTCGGCGTACAGGATCTCCCCGGGGATCACGCGGCGCCCCCTAGACGATCGGCTCGTGGACGGTGACGAGCTTGGTGCCGTCCGGGAAGGTGGCCTCGACCTGCACGTCGTGGATCATCTCCGGCACGCCCTCCATGACCTCGTCGCGGGTGAGCACCTTGCGGCCGGAGGCCATGAGTTCGGCGACGCTGCGGCCGTCGCGGGCGCCCTCGAGGAGGTGCGAGGTGATCAGGGCGATCGCCTCCGGGTGGTTCAGCCTCAGGCCCCTGGCCCGCCGTTTCCCGGCCACGTCGGCGGCGACATGGATGAGCAGGCGCTCCTGCTCGTGGGGGGTCAGCTGCATGGCCACACCTCACAGTCCTCCCGGGTGAACGTGCCCGCCAGGCGCCCCGGCCTGCGGATCCGCTCTTCCGTTGTCCGGAAGCCGCAGGCTAGTTCGGCGGCGTTTCGTCCGCGTTAACTCGCGCCCCGCTTGCGGGACGAACCCGGCGAGCACGCGCCTCGGGAAACGGCGCCCGTCGGAGCATGCGTCCCGGACGGTGCCGATGAGGGTGCGGGCGGCCCCCCGGCAGGATGCCACGGCGTTTCAGCTCCACGCCGTATGACACGAGTTCGGCGACCGCCATGGAGTACCCCGTCCGGTCCCCGGCCGGCGACCGCTCCCTCCGGGCGACCGGCGGCTCGATGCGGGGCGCGGCGCCGCCGCACGGGCGGCAGCCGCCCCAAGCCTCGGCCGCGCGTTCCGGACCTTGCCCGATCCGATCCGCCGGGCCGCCGAGCACTGCGCGGTGCCGCCGAACGTGCCAGGCCGGCGCCGGCCACCGCGCGCGGCCCGCGCAGCGTGTCGGGGCGGAACTGCCACTCCGGGTCCCCCCTGCCCCGGGCCGGCGCCGGACGCGGCGCCGCTGGGCCCCGCCGTCGTCACGCCCGCGCCGCGGTCCCGCGCCCGGCCCGGGCTGTCGGTGCCGTGTGGGGGCGCACCGCCGGCCGGCCCGGTCGGTGCGCCTCTCCGGGGTGACCCCGGCGCCGGAGACGCCGCCCCGCGCCGCTCAGGCTCCGTCGTGGCGGGCGTCCGTCCTACCGCGGTGCTCGGCGGCGATGCCGAAGCGGCGGCGTTCGCCCGTGGCGGACACCGCCCCCCGCACCGAGGAGACCGTGCTGACCACCGCCTCCTCGGGGGCGGCGTCGAGCTCTTCGAGTCGTTGCAGGTCAGCGGCGGATACAAGGGCGACCAGCGGCTTGCCGTGACGGGTCACGACCACGCGTTCACCGCCGTAGACGACGCGGTTGATCAGCTCCGCCAGCTCTGCACGCGCTTGTGTCACCGGGACTTCGTGGGCCATGCTCACCATCATAACGAGATGTACGTCCTGTACATTTTTTACATGGACGGGCTCCCATGCCCACGGAGGTGCAGCGATGCTTCGACCGACCGCCCGCTACGTCCTGCCCGAGTTCACCGAGCGCACCAGCGAGGGTGTCCGCTCCATGGACCCGTACTCCAAGCTGCTCCAGGAGCGGATCGTGCTCCTCGGGACGCCCATCGACGACACCTCGGCGAACGACGTGATGGCCCAGCTGATCCATCTGGAGGCCACCTCGCCGGAGCGGGACATCTCGCTTTACATCAACTCCCCCGGCGGGTCCTTCACCGCCATGACCGCGATCTACGACACCATGCAGTTCGTCACCTGCGACGTGTCGACGGTGTGCGTCGGCCAGGCCGCCTCGGCGGCGGCGGTCCTGCTCGCCGCCGGAGCGCCCGGCAAGCGGATGGCGACCCCCGGCGCGCGGGTGCTGATCCACCAGCCGTCGTTCGCGGAGGCGATCCAGGGCACCACGGCGGACCTGGAGATCCAGGCCAGGGAACTGCTTCGCCGACGGGAACAGTTGGAGGAGCTGCTGGTACGTCACACCGGCCGGGAACCGGAGCGGATCCGGGCCGACATCGAGCGGGACACGATTTTTGACGCCCCGTCGGCCGTGGCCTACGGCCTGGTCGACCGGCTGACGCTGAGCCGCAAGGGCGACGCCGGCCGCGCCCCGCGCACCCTGCGGTGACCGGCCGTGGTGCCCGAACTTCCGCCGCTCCCGGCCCTGACCCGGGCCGAGGGCGAACTCATCGACGCCTATCTGGAGGTCGTGGACCTGCTGGGCCGGATCAATCCGTCCCGCTCCCGGGACACCTACGGGGCACTGCGCGCCGCGCAGGCCCTGGTGGGACGGGCGGCGGAGCTGCGTGACGCGCTGACATTGATGCACATGCGCGGGGAGAACGAGGTGCACACGGGGACCATGGAACGGGCCCTGCGGGTGCTCGACGGCGAACGCCGAGCCGGCCAGGTGACCTTGCCCTCACCCCGGCCACGCTGACGGAGCGTCACCGCACTGGTCCGTTCGAGCGGCGCGAACTCGAACCGAATGGACTCGCCCGATCGTTGTACTTGCCGTGGACGCCCGAGTGTCCCCGACTTGCGCGATATGGCCGCACACATGGGGAATACGGCACTCCATCCCAGGTGTTCGACTCCTTTCGACTCGTCAGACAGAGTCCCCCGCCGCGGAGTCCACCCGAATAGGTGAGTCGTGAAGAGACTCACATTCGACCGGTTGTGCTGGGAATCGGCCGCTTCGGTGGGTGATCATCCCTTCGACGACAAGCCCCCGTCATCCCGGCGGGGCGGTCCGCGCGGACGCCGAATCCTGCCGCCGCCGCGGATGCCAGGTCGACACCGACGCATCGGCAGGAGCGGAGGACCCGAGCAGGACGGGACCGGCGCCATCGCCGGTCCCTTGGGGTGAAGCCGCAGCAGCGGCCGGGCATCTTCGCCTGCCCGAACCCGACAGGTCATCCTTCGCAGGCGGACGACGAAGGGTTGCGCATGAGTGCGCCGACAGCCATGTCCGCGGTGCTGTGCCGGCTGGGGGCGGCCTCCGCCCTCACGGCGGCCGCCGTGGCCGGTCCCGCGGTACTGCCGGACCTCGCCCAGCAGGCCGACGCGGCGACGGTCTCCGCCAAGGCACTGAAGATCGCGGCGTCCAAGAGGGGAGCGCCGTACGCGTACGGGGCCGCCGGCCCGCGCCGGTTCGACTGCTCGGGGCTCACCTTCTACTCCTTCAAGAAGGTGGGCAAGAAGCTCCCGCGCACCGCGGCGGCGCAGTACAACAGCGTCCGGCACATCCGGAAGTCCGCGCGGACCCGTGGTGACCTGGTCTTCTTCCACTACGGGAGCAACATCTACCACGTGGGGATGTATGCGGGGCACGGGAAGATCTGGCACTCCCCCAAGCCAGGCGGAAAGGTGCGGCTGGAGAAGATCTGGAGCCGCAGCGTCTGGTACGGCCGGGTGAGGTGACCCCGGTCGCGTTGCCCGGGAGCCGGGGCTCCCGGGCAACGCGACCGGCGCCGTGGACGTGGCGGTAGCGTGCCGGCATGACGCTCGAACGGATCCTCGCCGATGCCGCCGCGGGCCTCTTCCCGCCCGCGGACGGCTCGGTGACGATCGTGCCGCAGCCCGGGCCGCGCGATGCCGGGGTGATCGCCTTCACCGCCCACACCGTGGTCTTCGCGGACGCCGACGCCGAACGGATCCGCGGGCTCCTGCCGCCCGGTGACCTCTCGGCGCCGCTCAATCCGCCGTTCCTCACCGCGCTGTGCGGGCTCCTGGGCCGCGCGGTGAACAACGTCGACCTCCTCACCGCCGCGCCCGCGCTGCCCGGACCGCCGCCGTCCGGCCCGGGCCCGGCCCTGCGGGAGACCGGCGACCGGGGACATCCACGGATCGTGCGGGCCCTGCGGCACCGCGACGCCGTACGGGCGTGGACGGTGCCCGGGGGCACGGTCCTGACGGGCCGGGGTGTGGCGGGCCGCTGGGAGGCGGCCGTGGAGGTAGACCCGGGGGCGCGCGGCGCCGGGCTCGGCCGCCGGCTGGCCCTGGCGGCGCGGCATCTCGTCCCGGACGGGGAGACCGTGTGGGCGCAGATCGCCCCGGGCAACGCCGCGAGCGTGCGGGCGTTCACGGCCGCGGGCTTCGTGCCGATGGGCGCGGAAGCGCTGCTGCTCACCCGGGAGGAGTGAGGGCCACCGGGGTCACTCGACGGCGGCGGCGGCCCAGGGGAGGCTGATCCACACCGTTTTGCCGCCCTCGGGGGTGGGCGTGACCAGGAGCGTGCCGCCCGCCTCCGCCGTGAGATGACGGATAATCACCATGCCCCGGCCGTTGTCCTGCTGGACGGCCGCGGGCAGTCTCCGCGGCCACCGCGGGTGGCTGTCGGTGACCCCGATGCGCAGCTGCTCGTCGCGGTCCAGCTGGATGTCGAGGGTGAACGTCGGCGACTGACCGAGGGTGTGCAGCACGGCGTTGGTCGCGAGTTCGGAGACGATGAGCCGTACGGAGTCGGCGGGTTCCGAGTCATCCGGCATGCCCCACTCCGCCAGCAGGTCGCTCACGTAGCGACGTACCGCGGGGACCGAGGCAGGGTCGCTCGGCAGGGTGACGGATGCTTCCTGGTGGTCTGCCATGGCGACGCTGTCCCTTTCCCGCCGTGCCCAGGACTCCGACGCGGCCGCGCCCGTGGCCGTACGCGCGGCAGCCGACGGCGCCGTGCCCCGCCTTCCGCGCGGCACGATCCGGACGGCACTCACGCGCCAGAGTGTCACTCATCGTGCCCTTAATCCGGTGTCACCACAGCTATATGCATATATCTGTCGCCCAAAGCGGTGAACTCTGCTACGAGAGAACGTATTTGCGCGGCAGACTTCGCTCGGGGACCGGCGGGGGTGCCGGGAACCGGGAGGTGCACACACCATGCAGCAGGTGCCGGCGGTACGCCGCCGCAAGATCGGCTCGGAATTGCGTCGTCTGCGCGACACGGCAGGGCTCACGAGCGGCGAGGCCGCCCAGCGGCTGGGGTGGCACCAGTCCAAGGTCAGCCGGATCGAGACCGGCCGCAGCGGAGTGCGCCCCGAGGACGTCACGGCGCTGCTGGACGTCTACGGGGTGCGCGACCAGCGGCTGCGGGAGATGCTGGCCGCGCTCGCGGGCGAGGGCGACCGGCGCGGCTGGTGGCATGAGTTCCGCGAGGAACTCCCTTCCGCCTACCGGGACTTCATCTCCCTGGAGACCGACGCCTGCCGGGCGCGCACCCTGGAGACCACCGTGGTGCCGGGACTGCTGCAGACCCCCGACTACGCCCGCGAGTTGACCCGCTCCGTCCTGCCGCAGCTCGGTCCGCGGCAGATCGCGACGCTGGTGCAGGTGCGGATGGCCCGCCAGGCGGTGCTGCGCGCGGATCCCCCGCTGGAGCTGTGGGCGGTGCTGGACGAGGCGGTGCTGCGGCGCAGGGTCGGGGGGCCGGGGGTGATGGCGGCGCAATTGAGCCATCTTGTCGAGCTGGGTTCACTGCCTCATGTGCATCTGCAGGTGCTGCCTTTCTCGGCCGGTGGGCATATAGGCGTCACCGGGCCTTTCGTAATCTTCTCATTTCCGCGCATTGCCGATCTCGACGTGGTTGTTCTCGACCATTTGACGAGTAGTCTCTATCTGGATCAGCAAGAGGATGTCAGGGCGTACGGTGCTGCCTTCAATCGATTGCGCTCCCACGCCCTGTCGAGTGAACAGTCGCTGTCCTTCATCTCCGGCATCGGCAAAGGCGCGTAAGGAGGCACACCCCCAATGTCCAACGCACTGCCTCAGTACGTCACCTCCAGTGCGTCCCTCTGCGGCGTGAACTGGCGACGCAGCAGCTACAGCACGGCGGCGAACAACTGCGTCGAGGCGGCCCTCATCGGGGACGGGCCGCTCTCGGGACAGCTCGCCGTACGCGACTCCAAGGATGTGCGCGGCCCCGCCCTGCTCTTTCCCCCCTCGACATGGGCGGAGTTCCTCGCCGCCGTGACGACCGGCACCCTCACCCACCGCCCCTGAACTCAGGGGCCCGGCGGCGCCGTACGGACGATCGTCCCCACGGCGTCGCCGATCTCCCGGTCCGTCAGGTCCGCCCGCGCGGTGAGCCGCAGCCGCGAGATGCCGTCGGGCACGGACGGCGGCCGGAAGCAGCCCACCGCCAGACCCGCCTCGCGGCACCGCGCGGCCCAGGCCACGGCCGCCTCGGCCGACGGCGCCCGCACCGACACGACGCACGCGTCCGGCGCGGTGGCGTCCAGCCCCGCCTCCACCAGGCGCTCGTACAGCTCGCGGGCGACCGCCCGGGCCCGTACGGCGCGCTCCGGCTCGCGGCGCAGCAGGCGCAGCGCACCCAGGGCGGCCCCGGTCGCCGCCGGGGCCAGGCCGGTGTCGAAGATGAATGTCCGCGCGGCGTTGACCAGGTGCCCGATGACGCGGGCCGGCCCCAGCACGACGCCGCCCTGACTGCCCAGCGACTTGGAGAGCGTGGCGGTGCACACCAGCCCGGGCGCTCCCGCGAGACCGGCCTCCGCGGCGGCCCCGCTGCCCCCGGGGCCGAGCACCCCGAGGCCGTGGGCGTCGTCCACCAGCAGCGCGGCACCCTGCTCGCGGCAGACCGCGGCCAGCGCCCCGAGCGGGGCGGCGTCGCCGTCCACCGAGAAGACGGAGTCGGTGACGGCCAGCATCGGGCCCTCGTGCCCGGCGAACACCTTGCGCAGGGCGTCGGGATCGGCGTGCGGCACGACCTCCGTGGCGGCCCGGGAGAGCCGGCAACCGTCGATGAGCGAGGCGTGGTTGCCGCTGTCGGAGGCGATCAGCGTGCCCGGTTCACCCGACAGGGCGGTGACCGCGGCGAGGTTGGCCGCATAGCCGGACGCGAGGACGAGTGCCGCCTCGAAGCCGCAGAAGGCGGCCAGTTCGGCCTCGAGCTCGGCGTGCAGCTCGGTGCTGCCGGTGACCAGCCGCGAACCGGTGGAGCCGGCGCCCCAGCGCAGGCAGGCGTCCGCGCCCGCCCGGGTCACCTCGGGATGCCGGGCGAGCCCGAGGTAGTCGTTGGAGGCCAGGTCCAGCAGCGGTGACGCCGCGGGGCGGGGCCGCAGGGTGCGTACCAGCCCGGCCGCGCGACGCCGCTCGGCGTGCGCGTCGATCCAGTCGAACGGGTCGCGGCTCATGGTCGTCCCCTGGGGTCGGCGGAGGATGGGTTTCGGCAGCACCGTAGTGTGCCCGAACGTCTCGCACGGTGTGGTGATGCACACACCCTGCGCGAGCGGTCTTGTGGGATGTCCCATTGGCCGCGGCCCGTGCCGTGCGTCAGGATCGCGGCATGGATCTGCTGAATGCTTTGGTGGCGAAGGGCCTCCGCCGAGAGCTGCCCACCCGCGAGGAGGCGCTCGCCGTTCTGGCGACCTCCGACGACGAACTGCTCGACGTGGTGGCCGCGGCCGGGAAGGTGCGCCGCGAGTGGTTCGGCCGCCGGGTCAAGCTGAACTACCTGGTCAACCTGAAGTCCGGGCTGTGCCCCGAGGACTGCTCGTACTGCTCGCAGCGGCTCGGCTCGGAGGCCGGGATCCTCAAGTACACCTGGCTGAAGCCCGATGAGGCGGCGGCCGCCGCGGCGGCGGGGGTCGCCGGCGGCGCCAAGCGGGTCTGCCTGGTGGCCAGCGGGCGGGGCCCGACCGACCGCGACGTGGACCGCGTCTCCAAGACCATCGAGGCCATCAAGGACCAGAACGAGGGCGTCGAGGTCTGCGCCTGCCTGGGCCTTCTGTCCGACGGGCAGGCCGAGCGGCTGCGCGGCGCGGGCGCCGACGCGTACAACCACAACCTCAACACCTCCGAGGCCACCTACGGGGACATCACCACCACCCACACCTACGCGGACCGGGTCGAAACGGTGCAGCAGGCCCAGGCGGCCGGCCTGTCGGCCTGCTCCGGCCTCATCGCGGGCATGGGCGAGAGCGACGAGGACCTGGTGGACGTGGTCTTCGCCCTGCGGGAGCTGGACCCCGACTCCGTCCCGGTGAACTTCCTCATCCCGTTCGAGGGCACCCCGCTGGCGAAGGAGTGGAACCTCACGCCGCAGCGGTGCCTGCGGATCCTCGCGATGGTGCGGTTCGTCTGCCCCGATGTGGAGGTCCGCATCGCGGGCGGCCGCGAGGTGCACCTGCGGAGCATGCAGCCGCTCGCGCTGCACCTGGCGAACTCCGTCTTCCTGGGCGACTACCTCACCAGTGAGGGCCAGGCCGGCAAGGCCGACCTCGACATGATCGCGGACGCCGGGTTCGAGGTGGAGGGCGCCGGGACGGTGACCCTGCCCGAACACCGGGTGGACGCCGCGGCGGCCCCGGCCGGGGGCTGCGGTTCCCACGCCTCCGCCGGCTGCGGCTCGCACGGCGCGGCCGAAGGCGGCGGCTGCGGCCCCTGCGGTGGCCACGGCGACGACGCCCAGCCGGCCGCCGCCGGTGCCGCCCGCACCGACCTGGTGGCGGTCCGCCGCCGCGGTACCGGGACGGACCTGCCGCCCAATGCCTGAGCCGCTCACCCCGGGCGAGCTGCTGGCACTGGACCGGGAGCACGTCTGGCATCCGTACGGGCCCATGCCCGGCCGCCGCGAGCCGCTCGTCGTCGAGTCCGCGGCCGGTGTCCGGCTGCGCCTCGCCGAACCGGCCGAGGGCATGACCGAACTCGTCGACGGCATGTCGTCGTGGTGGTCGGCGATCCACGGCTACAACCACCCGGTGCTCAACGAGGCGGCCCGCGGCCAGCTGGACCGGATGAGCCACGTCATGTTCGGCGGGCTCACCCACGAGCCCGCCGTGCGGCTCGCGGCCCGCCTCGTCGAGATCACCCCCGAGCCGCTGCGGCACGTGTTCCTCGCCGACTCCGGCTCGGTGTCGGTCGAGGTCGCGGTCAAGATGTGCCTGCAGTACTGGCGTTCGCTCGGCCGGCCGGAGAAGCACCGCCTGATGACCTGGCGCGGCGGCTACCACGGCGACACCTGGCAGCCGATGTCCGTCTGCGACCCGGACGGCGGCATGCACGGGCTCTGGTCCGGCGTCCTGCCCCGGCAGCTCTTCGCGGACGCGCCGCCCACGGCGTACGAGCCCGCCTACGCCGACCACCTGCGGGAGATGATCGCCCGTCACGCGCACGAGCTCGCCGCGGTCGTGGTGGAACCCGTCGTTCAGGGCGCGGGCGGCATGTCCTTCCACTCCCCCGCCTATCTGCGCGTGCTGCGCGAGGCGTGCGACGAGAACGACGTGCTGCTGGTCTTCGACGAGATCGCCACTGGCTTCGGCCGGACCGGGACGCTCTTCGCCGCCGACCAGGCGGGCGTCTCGCCGGACGTGATGTGCGTCGGCAAGGCCCTGACCGGGGGCTACCTCACGATGGCCGCCACCTTGTGCACGGCGCGCGTCGCCGACGGGATCTCCCGGGGCGAGGTGCCGGTGCTCGCCCACGGCCCGACCTTCATGGGCAACCCGCTGGCCGCGGCCGTCGCCTGCGCCTCCATCGACCTGCTGCTCGGGCAGGACTGGGCGCAGGAGGTCAAGCGCATCGAGGCCGGGCTGCGCGAGGGCCTCGCGCCCGCCGCCCGTCTGCCCGGCGTGCGGGACGTACGGGTACTGGGCGCGATCGGCGTCGTCCAGCTCGACCACGACGTCGACATGGCGGCCGCCACACGGGCCGCCGTCCGCAGCGGGGTATGGTTGCGGCCGTTCCGGGACTTGATCTACACGATGCCCCCGTACGTGACGGGGGACGAGGACGTCGCGCGTATCTGCGCGGCGGTGTGCGCTGCGGCGGAGGCGGCATGACGGTGTTGTTCGTGACCGGTACGGGCACGGAGATCGGCAAGACGGTGACCACGGCGGCGATCGCGGCGACGGCGCTGCTCGCCGAGTACAGCGTCGCGTATCTGAAGCCCGCGCAGACCGGGGTGGGCCCCGGCGAGCCGGGGGACGCCGCCGAGGTCACCCGGCTCGCCGGGCCCGAGGTCACCAGCGTCGAACTGGCCCGCTACCCGGAGCCGCTGGCGCCCGCGACGGCCGCGCGGCGCTCCGGTCTCGCCCCCGTGGGCCCGGCCGACATCGCGGAGGCGGCGGCGAAGCTGGCGGCGGTGCACGACATCGTGCTCGTCGAGGGCGCGGGCGGGCTGCTCGTCCGCCTGGACGACGCCGGCTCGACGCTGGCGGACGCGGCGCGGATGCTCGCGGCCCCGGTGCTCGTGGTCGCCCCGGCCGGGCTCGGCACGCTCAACGGCGCCGCGCTGACGGCGGAGGCGCTGAAGGCGCGGGACCTGAAGTGCGCGGGCTTCGTCATCGGCAGCTGGCCGGAGGAGGCGGATCTGGCCGCGCGCTGCAACCTGGCCGACCTCCCCGAGGTGTCCGGCGCGCCCCTGCTGGGGGCGTTGCCTGCGGGCGCCGCCGCCCTCGAGCCGTCCGACTTCCGTCAGGCGGCGCCCGGTTGGCTGTCGCCGCGTATCGGTGGCACGTGGGACGCGTCCGCGTTCGCGGTGCGGTGGGGCTAAGGCGCGGTGCCGGTGCGCCTCTTGCGGCCGGTGGTCGTGTGCGGCGCCGTTGTGGTTGCGGTTGGGGGTTTCCCCGCCCGCCCGCCCGATTGCCCGGCGCGATCGGTGCGGGCCTCGCGCGTGTGGGGGTGGGCCGGGGTCGCGGCCTCCGGGGCTGGGCATTCTGGACCGCATATTTATGTGCATGGCGGGCGGTCCGGGTAGGTGCCGTCTGTGCCGCACAACAAATACACGTAAGTGTCCAGAACGCCCACCCCTACGACCCCGCCCCCTCCGTCTCGTAGCGCGCCTGATCGCCGGAGGGGGGCATGGGGGAACGCCCCTCCGCCACGACAACGCGCCGGAACACCGGCCCGCCGGCCGCACCTGCGGATCGGGTGTCGTCCCGGTCTCCGATCTTCCTGGTCTCGGGTCTGGGCCGTTCCCCGAGATGGATCCGGTGGAGACGGGTCTCGTGCCAGAGCGCGGCCGTCACGGTGCGAGAAGGCACCCGGTAAGAAGGATGGCGTGCCTTTTCGTGGTGTTGCCGATCAAGCCGGCGGAATCCCCAGGACGCGGCCCGAAATTCCCCCGCCGGATGCCCTGTTGGGGCTCCCCCGGTCGAGACCGGCGGCGATCGCCGGGCGGCTGGCAGCAGCACGCACCGGACGGCTCCGAAGCGGAGGCGCCCGGAGCCGGTCGGGCCACGCCAACTACCCCTCTTGTCCCACCGGAGTAGGCCCTGTGCGATCCCTTCCCGCAAGCGCTGCACAGCCCCCGTTGTCGCGGTGCGCTCTGGTCGGCGGAGGGGCTCTTTCCGTCTCACCCCCTCCGGGGATCAGGCGCGCTACGAGACGGAGGGGGCGGGGTCGTAGGGGTGGGCGTTCTGGACACTTACGTGTATTTGTTGTGCGGCACAG
>NZ_JBEZXR010000099.1:0-26438 GCF_040638135.1 Streptomyces sp. NPDC026673
CCGGAATCCATCAGGGACGCCCTGGCCGACGACGAATCCCGCCTGCACACGTCCTGCGCCCAGATGAAGGTCGCCGGGGGCCTGCTGCTGGAGCGCCGCCCAGTTCGTGCCCGCCTCGGGGGTCAGGTCGGCCTGCGCGGAGTCGCCGAGCCGGTAGGCGTCCAGCGGCACTCCGAGACGCTCCGCGACCGCGAGGGCCGCGTCGTGCCAGGCGGTGCCCTCCGGTCCGTCGCCGGTGAGCAGCACCATGGAGCGCTCGTACAGGTCCAGCGTGGAACGGCGCTCCTCGTCCCGGGTGGTCACCCACACGTGCGGGGAACGGCCGCCGGGTTCGGCGACCGGCCGGAAGTCCTCGGGGACGACGGGCCGCTGGGGGTCGGCCCCCAGGAAGGCGCCCTCGGGGTAGCGGTAGCCCAGCGCGACCACCAGGACGCCCTTCTGGGGGCCGCCGCCCGCCGGCGGCGCGTAGCCGGGGTGGGCGTGCTCGGCGGACCGGGCCGAGGCCCGCTCGCTGGTGGCCACGGCGACCGGGCGGCGTTCCGCCTCGTACGTCTCCAGCAGCCCGGGCCCGGCCCAGCCGCCGGTCACCGCCGCGAGCTTCCACGCCAGGTTGTGGGCGTCCTGGATACCGGTGTTGGAGCCGAACGCGCCGGTGGGGGACATCTCGTGGCACGCGTCGCCGGCGAGCAGCACCCGACCGCGCCCATAGGAGTCCGCGACCCGTTCCGCGGCCCGCCAGGGCGCCCGGCCGGTGATCTCGATCTCCAGGTCGGGCACGCCCACCGCGGTGCGGATGTGGGCGGCGAGCCGCTGGTCGGTGAAGTCCTCCGGGGTCTCGCCGTGCTCCGGGTGCCAGGGCGCGTGGAAGACCCAGTTCTCCTGGTTGTCGACCGGCAGCAGTACGCCGTCGGCGTCCGGATTGGTCAGGTAGCACGCGATGAAGTGGCGGTCGCCGACCGCGTCGGCCAGCCGCTTGGCCCGGAAGGTCGCGCTGATGTTGGCGAAGAGGTCGCCGCGGCCGGTGTGGCCGATGCCCAGGGCGCCTCGCACCGGGCTGCGCGGACCGTCGGCGGCGACCAGGTAGTCGGCCCTGATCGTGCTGCGGTCGCCGGTCTCGCGGTCCATCAGCTCACAGGTGACGCCGTCGCCGTCCTGCGCGAACGACATCAGCTCCGTGCTGAAGCGCAGGTCGCCGCCGAGCCTGCGGGCGTAGTCCAGGAGCACCGGCTCTAGGTCGTTCTGGCTGCACAGGCACCAGCCGCTTGGGCTGATGCCGGAGAGCCGGCCGCCCGGGTCGATCTCCCGGAACAGCCACTCCGCGTTGTCGGAGGTCAGCGACTCGGCTTGCAGGATGCCGTGGTTGTCGGCGAGTACGGAGGCGGCCCGCCGGATCAGCGGCTCGGCCCCGGCCGTACGGAACAGCTCCATGGTCCGCAGGTTGTTGCCGCGGCCACGGGGGTGGATGGAGGTACCCGGGTGCTTCTCGACGAGGACGTGCCGGACGCCGAGCCGACCCAGGAAGACGGAGCTGGAGAGCCCGACGAGGGAGCCCCCCACGATGAGGACCGGAACCCGGTCTTCGGCCTGTGGAGTCATAGCTCCCTTGATCCCCGATTACCGGGGGTATTTTCGCCCGTCACCCAATTGGATCACATATCTCGCACCGGTTGGGCCACCACAGCACGATCGTTGGACGACGGACCTCGGGGGTTGCTCGCTCTCGGAAGAGGTGGAATATGCCGGCCCAGGCCGAAAAGGTCTCGCAGTCCGCGCTCGATGGCAATCGCCTGCGCGTCGTCCTCATGCTTGATGTCGAGGACGGTGCCGAGCTGCGGTTTCTTGACGCGTATGACCAGATGTGCCGCCACGTCGCTGCCGTGCCCGGACACGTCAGCGACCAGCTTTGCCAGTCGATCGAAAATCCCTCGCAATGGCTGATCACCAGTGAGTGGGAGAGTGCGCTGCACTTCCTCGCCTGGGTGGACAGCCCGACCCATCTGGAGATGGTGCAGCCGATGCACGGCTGCGTGAAGGACACCCGCTCGCTCCGCTTCGGAGTGCTGCGGGAGACCCGTACCTCCTACGAGTCCGGTCGCATGCAGACCGCGCCGAGGGTCGGGGACGGGATCATCCGCCACGCCATCACCTTCACGGTGAAGCCCGGCAGCGAACAGCAGGTGGCGGACATCCTGTCCGGCTACACCTCGCCGCAGGCCGTGGTCGACGAGAACACGCGGCTGCGCCGCACCTCGCTGTTCATGCACGGCAACCGTGTCGTGCGCGCCGTGGAGGTCGAGGGCGACCTGGCCAGGGCGCTGCGCCATGTCGCCCGCCAGCCCGAGGTGCGGGCGGTCGAGGAAGCCATCAACCCCTACCTGGAGGTGGACCGGGACCTCAACGACCCGGGTTCGGCACGGGAGTTCTTCGCCCGCGCCGCACTCCCGGCCGTGCACCACGTCGCCAAGGGCCCCGACCGGCCGGAGCACCTGAGCCGGCACGCCCTGATCTACCCGGCCAAGGCGGGCTCCGGCCAGGCCGTAGCCAAGATGCTCGCCCAGCAGGACGAGGAGGCCGCGGACGTCCCCAAGGGGCCGCTCGCGCGCAGCACCGTCTTCCTGCGCGAGAGCGAGGACATCGTGGTGCGGCTGGTCGACCTGCGGGTCCCGGTCGAGGAGGCCGCGCTCGTCGCCGTGGGCGCCGCCGGCAAGCACAAGGCCGGCGTCCTCGCCCGACTGCTCGACCTCGGCCCCGACTGGGACCTCGCGGACGAGCAGGGCCTCAAGCGGTTCCTCGTCGAATACGACATGCGCATGGTCACCGACCGCAGCGCGGCCACGTCCTGACCCGTCCGAGCCATTGGCAACCGGCAGGTACCGGCCGGTCCGGGGTGCGCCCCGGACCGGCCCCCGCCGGAGGAGGCAAGCATGGATGATCTTCTGACCAACGACCGGAACGTCCCGTTCACGCCCACCATCGTGAGCCTGGGGGACACTCCGCCCAACCGCCGTCGCGGCGGCGATCTGCGGGCGATGCTCACGCCGACCGCGTGCGGGGCCACCAGCGGCTTCATGGGCGTGGCGCTCGTGGATCCCGGTGACCGGATCGGCGAGCACTACCACCCGTACTCCGAGGAGTTCGTGTACGTGGTGTGCGGCGCGCTCGAGGTGGATCTCGACGGGGAGCCGTATGTGCTCCGCCCGGAGCAGGGCCTGATGATCCCGCCGTACGTCCGCCACCGCTTCCGCAACGTGGGGGACACCGAGGCCCGCCTGGTCTTCCACCTCGGGCCGCTCGCGCCCCGCCCGGAACTCGGGCACGTCGACACCGAGGTCACCGAGTCGAACCAGGACGCGGCGTCATGACCCGCCGGGTGGCGGTCACCGGGGCCGGTGTCGTCGCCCCCGGCGGTGTCGGGGTCCCCGCGTTCTGGGAACTGCTCACCGCCGGCCGGACGGCTACCCGCGGGATCACGCTCTTCGACCCGACGGGCTTCCGGTCCCGCATCGCCGCGGAGGTCGACTTCGACGCGGCGGCCTGCGGGCTGAGCCCGCGGGACGTGGAACGCGCCGACCGGTACGTCCAGTTCGCGCTCGTCGCGGCCGCCGAGGCGGTCCGCGACGCCGGACTGGAGCTGGACGACGAGGACCCCTGGCGGGTCGGGGTCTCCCTGGGCACCGCCGTCGGAGGCACCACCCGGCTGGAACACGACTACATACGCGTCAGCGAGCGCGGCGCCCGCTGGGACGTCGACCACCGCAAGGCGGGTCCGCATCTGCACCGGGCGTTCGCGCCCAGCGCGCTCGCCTCGGAGATAGCGGAACGGCACGGCGCCCGCGGCCCCGTGCAGACCGTCTCCACGGGCTGCACCTCCGGCCTCGACGCCGTGGGCTACGCGTTCCAGACGATCGAGGAGGGCCGTGCCGACATCATCATCGCCGGTGCGTCCGACTCCCCGATCTCCCCGATCACGGTGGCCTGCTTCGACGCCATCAAGGCGACCTCCCCCAACAACGACGACCCGGCCCACGCCTCCCGGCCCTTCGACGCCCGCCGTGACGGCTTCGTCATGGGCGAGGGCGGCGCCGTGCTCATCCTGGAGGAACTGGAGCACGCCAAGGCCCGCGGCGCCCGGATCTACTGCGAGATCGGTGGCTACGCCACCTATGGAAACGCCTACCACATGACCGGACTCACCACCGACGGACTGGAGATGTCCGAGGCCATCGACCAGGCACTGGACCACGCCAGGATCGACCCTTCCGACGTGGGCTACGTCAACGCGCACGGCTCGGGAACCAAGCAGAACGACCGCCACGAGACGGCGGCGGTCAAGCGCTCGCTGGGCGCGCACGCCTATTCCACGCCCATGAGCTCCATCAAATCCATGGTCGGGCACTCCCTGGGTGCGATCGGCGCCATCGAACTCGCCGCCTGCACCTTGGCCCTGGCGCACGGTGTGGTGCCGCCGACCGCCAACTACGAGACCCCGGACCCGGAGTGCGACCTGGACTACGTCCCGCGCACCGCCCGCGAGCTGAAGCTGCGCACCGTTCTGTCCGTCGGCAGCGGGTTCGGCGGCTTCCAGTCCGCGGTGGTCCTCAACCGACCGGAGGGGAATCAGCGATGAACACGCAAGCGGTGGTCACCGGCATCGGCGTCGTGGCGCCGAACGGCATCGGAGCCGACGCCTTCTGGAAGGCGACCAGGGAAGGTGTCGCCGTCCTCGACGCGGTCAGCCGCGAGGGCTGCCGGGACCTGCCGCTGCGCGTCGCCGGTGAGGTCCGCGGCTTCGAGGTGTCGTCGGTCGTCGAGGACCGCTACACCGTGCAGACCGACCGGTTCACCCACTTCGCGATGGCGGCCGCCGACCAGGCCCTGGCCGACTCGGGCCTGCGCTTCGACGAGGAGGCCCCCTTCGACATCGGAGTGGTGACCGCGGCCTGCTCCGGCGGCGGCGAGTTCGGCCAGCGCGAACTGCAGCACCTGTGGGGCAAGGGGCCGAGCTTCGTCGGCCCGTACCAGTCCATCGCGTGGTTCTACGCGGCGAGCACCGGCCAGATCTCCATCCGCGGCGGCTTCAAGGGTCCCTGCGGCGTGGTGGCCAGTGACGAGGCCGGCGGTCTCGACGCCATCGCCCACGCCTGCCGGAACATCACCCGCGGCACCGGCACCCGGGCCGTCGTCGTCGGTGCCGCCGAGGCGCCGCTGGCGCCGTACTCGGGCGTCTGCCAGCTCGGCTACGAAGAACTCAGCCTGGAGGAGGACCCTGACCGGGCGTACCTGCCCTTCACCTCGCGTGCCCGGGGTTTCGCCCCCGCCGAGGGCGGCGCGATGCTCGTGGTCGAGGACCCCGGGCACGCCGCCGGCCGCGGGGCCGACGTACAGGCCGTCATCGCGGGGCACGGGGCCACCTTCACCGGGGCCTCGCGCTGGGCGGAGTCACGCGAGGGCCTGGCCCACGCCATCCGCGGAGCCCTCGCGGAAGCGGCGTGCGCCCCCGGGGACATCGATGTCGTCTTCGCCGACGCGCTCGGCACCCTGGAGGCCGACCGCGCCGAGGCGCAGGCCCTTGCCGACGTGTTCGGCAAGCGCACCTCGAAGATCCCCGTGACCGCCCCCAAGACCGGCATCGGACGCGCCTACTGCGGCGCCCCGGTGCTCGATGTGGCCGCCGCCGTGTTCGCCCTGCGGCACGGAGTCGTGCCCCCCACCCCCAACATCACCGACCCCTGCCACGACCTCGACCTGGTCACCGGCCGGCCCCGGCCGGCGGATCTGCGGACCGCGCTGGTGCTCAGCCGCGGCCTCATGGGATCCAACTCGGCCCTGGTCGTCCGGGCGTAGCTCAGGCGCAGTGAAGGAGAGCTCTTCCATGAGCAAGGAACTGACCTACGGCGAACTCGCCGCCCTGATGAAGTCCAATGCCGGCATCACCGTCGAGGTCACCGCCCTGACCGGCCACCCGGAGACGCCGTTCGCCGAGTACGGCCTGGACTCGCTCGGCCTGCTCGGCATCGTCGGCGCCCTCGAGAACGACCGGGGCATCCCGATCGCCGGCGACGCCGACTCGTGCAAGACCCCCGGCGCCTTCATGGACGTCGTCAACACCTCACTCAAGGCAGGAGTCTGACCATGCCCGGCCACACCGAGAACGAGATCACCATCCCCGCCCCCCTGAACGTCGTCTGGGACGTCACCAACGACCTGGAGGGCTGGCCGGACCTGTTCAGCGAGTACGCCTCCGTGGAGATCGTCGAGCGCGAGGGCGACCGGGTCGTCTTCCGGCTCACGATGCACCCCGACGAGCACGGCCAGGTCTGGAGCTGGGTCTCGGAGCGCGTCGCCGACCGCGCCACCCGCACGGTGCGGGCGCACCGCGTGGAGACCGGCCCGTTCCAGTACATGGACATCCACTGGGAGTACGAGGAGGTCCCCGGCGGCACGCGGATGCGGTGGACCCAGGACTTCGCGATGAAGCCGGGCGCCCCCCTCGACGACGAGGCGATGACCGCCCGGATCAACGACAACTCCAAGATCCAGATGGAGCTGATCCGCGAGCGCATCGTGCAGCGCCACGGGGGCGGCGCGGCATGAAGACCTACCGCAGCCTGATCGTGGCCAGGATGAAGCCCGGCGTCGAGGAGCAGGTGGCGCAGGTCTTCACCGACTCCGACAAGGGTGAACTGCCCGGTCTGATCGGGGTCACCGGACGCAGCCTGTTCCAGTTCGGCGACGTCTACCTGCACCTGGTCGAGGCCGACCGGCCGCCCGGCCCGGAGGTCTCCAAGTACAAGGACCACCCGGCGTTCCGGGACATCAGCGACCAGCTGTCGTCCTTCATCATGGCGTACGACCCCGAGACCTGGCGCGAGCCCAAGGACGCCATGGCCCGGGAGTTCTACCGCTGGGAGCGCAGTGGCTGACATGGCCACCGCCGAGCCGGACTGGGTGCGCTGCGAGCGCTGTGCTGCGCTCGTCTACGGCAAGCGCTACGCCCGCGCGCTGCGCGTCTGCCCCGAGTGCGGCGCGCACGGCCGGCTCACCGCCCGGCAGCGGCTCGACCTGCTGCTGGACCCCGGCTCCTGCAAGCCGCTCGCCGCCGAGCGCGGCGAGCGGCCGGCGGAGCACGACCCGCTGGACTTCACCGACACCCGTCCGTACGCCGAGCGGCTGCGCGAGGCCCGGGCGGCGACCGGCCTGGACGAGGCCGTCGTCTGCGTGCGCGGCACCATCGAGGAACTCCCGGTCGTCGTCGCGGCGATGGACTTCCGCTTCCTCGGCGGCAGCCTCGGCCTGGGTGTCGGCTCGCAGATCACCCGGGCCGCCCGGGCCAGTCTGCGACGGCGCGTCCCCCTGCTGCTCGTGACCGCCTCCGGCGGCGCCCGTATGCAGGAGGGCGCGCTCTCGCTGATGCAGATGGCCAGGACCGCCCAAGCGCTGACCGAACTCGACGAAGCCGGCGTCCTGGTGGTCTCCGTGGTCACCGACCCCACCTACGGGGGCGTCGCCGCGTCCTACGCGACGCTGGCCGACGTCATCCTCGCCGAACCCGGCGCCCGGCTCGGCTTCGCGGGCCCGCGCGTCATCCAGCAGACCACCGGCGAGCGGCTTCCCGAGGGGTTCCAGACCGCGGAGTTCCTCTTCGCGCACGGCCTCATCGACGATGTCGTGCCCCGCGCCGCGCTGCGCCCCACGGTGGCCCGGCTGTTGCGGCTGCGCTCCGGCGGCGGTGCCGCGGCCGGCCGCGGTCCCGGGGTGGGGGCCGGCGCGTCGCGTCCGTCCGCCGAGCGTCCCCGGCCGGCGACCGTACCGCGCGGACCCGCCGTGCCCATCGTCCGCACGGCGGACGAACTGCCCGAGCGGGACGCCTGGGAGACGGTCCGGCTGGCCCGCCACCCGCTGCGGCCCACGGCGGCCGACTACGCCGCCCACCTGCTCCAGGACTTCCACGAACTGCACGGCGACCGGCTGGCCGCCGACTGCCCGGCCGTCATCGGCGGTCCCGGGCTGCTGCACGGCAGCCCCGTCATGCTCATCGGGCACCACAAGGGGGGCCCCGGGCTGGAGGAACGCCGGCGGCGCCACTTCGGCATGGCCACCCCGGCGGGATACCGCAAGGCCGCGCGCCTCATGCGGACCGCCGCCAAGCTGGGCATGCCGGTGGTGACCCTCATCGATACGCCGGGCGCCAACCCCGGACCGGAGGCGGAGACCGGCGGCCAGGCCCTGGCCATCGCCGAGAACCTGCGGCTGATGGCCCGGCTCCCCGTGCCGGTCGTCGCCGTGATCACGGGCGAGGGGGGCAGCGGCGGGGCACTGGCCTTCGCCGTCGCCGACCGTGTCCTGGTCAGCGCCAACGGCATCTACTCCGTGATCAGCCCCGAGGGCTGCGCCGCGATCCTGTGGAAGGACGCCGCCGCCGCCCCCGCGGCGGCGGCGGCCCTGCGGCTGCACGCCCGCGATCTGCTCCGGCTGGGCATCGTCGACGGTGTGGTCCCCGAGCCGCCCGACGGCGCCCACGGGGACCACGCCCATGCCGCCGCCCTCGTCGGCGGCGCGCTCTCGGCCGCCCTGGACGAACTGCGTCCATGGGCCCCCGACCGGTTGCTCGCCGAGCGCCGCGACCGGTTCCACCGTTTCGGCCGACTGGAGGAGGAGGCAGCACCGTGACACTCCACGGCGACGACAGGACGGCCCGCCCCCCGGGTGCGGGCAAGGCCCTCAACGGTACGGCTCCCGGCGGCGCGCAGGCCGCGCTCTCGGTGCTGGAGGCCGTGTGCCGCAGCGCCACCGAGCTGGCCCGCTCCATGCCCACCCCGCCGCGGCGGATCAGGCTGCGGCACGGGCAGACCGCGGTCGAGATCGAGTGGCCCGACCCCCAGGAGCGGTCCGCCGCGTACGCCTCCGCGGCACCGGCGGAGCCCGCCCAGGCGCCGGCGACCGGGCCCGCGCCCGCGCCCGCGACCGCGACCGGGCCCGCGCCGGCTCCGGCCGCCGCTCAGACCCCGGGCGCGTCGGAGGCGCAAGAGGCGCACAGGGCGCGTGATTCCACGCCGCTTCACTACGTGTGCGCCCCCACGGTGGGCACCTTCTACCACGCTCCCGACCCCGGCGAGCGTCCCTGCGTCTGCGTGGGCGACCTCGTCCGTCCCGGCCAGCCCGTGGGCATCCTGGAGGTCATGAAGATGATGAGCACCGTCGAGGCGGACGTGGCCGGCCGCGTCGTGGAGGTCATCGTCCCGGACGGGCAGCCCGTGGAGTTCCACCAGCGCCTGATCGCGCTGGAGCCGATACCGGCGGGAGAGTGAGGGCCCGTGTTCTCCACCGTCCTGGTCGCCAACCGTGGCGAGATCGCGCTGCGCATCGCGCGCGCCTGCCGTGAACTCGGCATCCGGACCGTCGCGGTCTACTCCACCGCCGACCGCGACTCGGCCGTCGTCCGCTTCGCCGACGAGGCCGTGCACATCGGGCCGCCCCCGGCGAGGGCGAGCTACCTCAACATCCCCGCCGTGATCGAGGCCGCCCGCCGCACCGGTGCCCAGGCCGTCCACCCCGGCTACGGCTTCCTGTCCGAGGACCCGGACTTCGCCGAGGTCTGCGAGGCGAACGGGCTCACCTTCATCGGGCCCTCGCCGGAGGTGCTCGCCCGGCTCGGCGACAAGGCGGCCTGCCGTGCGCTGATGGCCGAGGCCGGGCTGCCCGTGCTGCCGGGCAGTACGGGGCCGCTGGCCGGGGCCGCCGACGCGAAGGAGGCGGCGCAGCAGACCGGTTACCCGGTGATCCTCAAGGCCGTGGCGGGCGGTGGCGGACGCGGCATGGCCGTGGTCACCGACCCCGACCGGCTGCTCGACACCTACCGGCGGACCTCGGCGCACGCCCGCGCCGTCTTCGGCGACGACCGCCTCTACCTGGAGCGCTTCGTCGAGCGCGCCCGGCACGTGGAGGTCCAGGTGCTCTGCGACCGGCACGGCGCGGTCGTCCACCTCGGCGAGCGCGACTGCTCGGTACAGCGGCACCACCAGAAGCTCGTCGAGGAGACCCCGGCGCCCGACCTGCCCGCGCGGCTGCGCTCGGCGATGTGCGACGCGGCCGTGCGCGGCGCCCGCGCGGTCGGCTACACGGGCGTGGGCACCTTCGAGTTCGTGCTCACCCCGGAGCGGGACTTCCATCTGATGGAGGTCAACTGCCGGCTCCAGGTGGAGCACCCGGTCACCGAGATGGTCACCGGGATCGACCTGGTCCGCGAGCAGATCCTGGTCGCCGCGGGGCATCCGCTGACCCTGCGCCAGGAGGACGTCGTGCACCGCGGGGTCGCCCTCGAGTGCCGGGTCAACGCCGAGGACCCCGCGCGCGACTTCGCGCCGACCCCGGGCGCGCTCACGGAGTTCGAGGTGCCCGGCGGTCCCTTCGTACGGGTGGACACCCACGCCTTCCCCGGCTGGCGGATCGGACCCGACTACGACTCCCTGCTCGCCAAGGCCGTCGTGTGGGCGCCGGACCGGGACCGGGCGCTGGCCCGGATGGACCGTGTCCTGGAGGAACTGCGGGTGCGCGGCGAGGGCGTGTGCACCACGGCCGGCTTCCTGCGGACGGTGCTGGCCCGCCCGGAGTTCCGGGCGGGCCGGCACACCACCGGTCTGGTGGCGGAGATGACCGGCTAGCCGGTCAGCGCTTCGCGCCGATCGTGCCGTGCAGGGCGTGCAGGTAGGCGTTGACCGGGGTGACCTCGCCCACCTGGAGGCCGGCCTCGGTCATCAGCTTCACCAGGCTGTCCCGCGTGTGCTTCTGGCCGCCGACGTTCAGCAGCAGGAGCAGGTCCATGGCGGTGGTGAAGCGCATGGACGGCGTGTCGTCGACGAGGTTCTCGATGACGATCACCTTGGTGCCGGGGCCGCCCGCCGCGACGATGTTGCGCAGCGTGCGGCGCGTGCTGTCGTCGTCCCACTCCAGGATGTTCTTGATGATGTACATGTCGGCGGCCACCGGGATGTCCACCCGGCAGTCACCGGGCACCAGCCGGGCGCGCGCGGCGAGCTCGCCGCCCTCGCGCAGCCGGGGATCGGCCCCGGCCACCACCTTGGGCAGGTCCAGCAGCGTGCCCTGCAGCTCCGGGTGCCTTTCCAGCAGCGCGGCCAGGACGTGCCCCTGGCCGCCGCCGATGTCGGCGACCGAGCGGACGCCCGTCAGGTCGAGGAGCCCGGCGATGTCCTCGGCGGACTGCCGGCTGGAGGAGGTCATGGCACGGTCGAAGACCCGGGCGCTCTCGCGGGCGTCGTCGTGCAGGTACGCGAAGAACTCCTTGCCGAAGACGTCGGGGAAGACGTTGCGGCCGTTGCGCACCGCCTCGTCCAGTCGGGGCCAGACCTCCCACGTCCACGGCTCGGTGCACCACAGCGCGATGTAGTGCAGGCTGTTCGGGCTGTCCTTGCGGAGCATCCGGGACATCTCGGTGTGGGTGAAACGGCCGTCGGCCTGCTCCTCGAAGACCCCGTACGAGGCGAGGGCGAGCAGCAGCCGGCGCAGCTGACGCGGCGCCGCGCCGACCATCGCCGCCAGTTCGTCGACGGTCGACGGCTCCTTGCCGAGCGCGTCCGCCACGCCGAGCCGGGCCGCGGCCCGCACGGCGGCGGCACAGGCGGCGCCGAAGACGAGCTCGCGCAGGCGCATCGCCGGCGGCGTGGCGGCCTCGGGCGCCGCGGCCGCGGTGCCGTCCGCGGTGGTGGTTTCTGTCAAGGTCATTCCTCGCACAACCCCTTCGGTTCGGAGACGCGGCACGTGTTGTCACGGAAGACATTTCCGGTGCCCTGGTCACGGTCGGCCAGATCGGCCGGGCTGTTGCCCAGGGTCGTGTTGCCCCGGACGGTGTTGCCGGTGTTGGAGGCGCCCACCACGCTGCGGAAGAGCACGATCCCGCCGGACATCGGTGAGGTGCCGTGGTGGTCCACGACCCGGTTGCGGACCACCAGGGTCCGCTCCGCCCCCGTCAGCACGATCCCGGCGCCCTGGATGAAGGGGAGCCGGGCGCTGGGCGGGCAGTATTTGTTGTTCGCCGCAACGAGGTTGTCCGAGACGGTCAGGCCCCCGGCTCGCGGGACGCCCTCGTCGCCGACGACGAAGACACCGCCGCAGTTGGCGGTGACGTGGTTCTCGTCGACCCCCAGGTTGCGCACTCGGCGCAGGACGATCCCGATCCGGTTGCCCGTCAGGTCGTTGCCGCTGACGCGGGCGCGCCTGGTGTTCAGCGCACCGCCTTCCGCGTCCGCCGTGTTGGCCAGGAAGATGCCCGACTCCCCGTTGTGGCGCGCGTGGTTGTCGCGCAGCTGCGAACGGACCGAGTGCTGCACGCCGATGCCCTGGCGTCCGTTGGCCTCGGCGGTCACGTCGCTGATCTCCAGGCGGTCGGTCCAGGAGGCGTCGACCCCGTTCCCGGGGAAGCCGGACACCGTGAGGGAGAGCACGTGCACACCGTCCAGTGGGCTCTGCTCCGTTCCGGTGACGCAGAGTCCGTGGCCGGCCCTGGCGCAGGCGTTTCCGTCGCCTTTCGCGCCGGGGGTGATGACGGTGTCCGCGCCCTGCCCGATCAAGGTCAGCCGGGGCTTGGTCACGCTGACGCCGCCCGGGTAGGTCCCGGGGAGGATCTTGATGACGTCCCCCGGCCGGGCACGGTCCACCGCGGCCTGCACGGACTCTCCCGGACGGACGACGAGTGCGCCCGGTGCTGCCTCCGCCCGGGGAACGGCGCACAGCCCCAGCACGCTCACGGCCGCGACGAGCGCGGCCGCTGGGGCCGCTGGGGGCCGACGAAGTGTCATGACTGCCGTACCTGCTTTCCGGGCGGCCCCCGTGGCCGCCCGAAAACTGACGCTATGAGTGGTTCTGTAGTATCGCCACTCTGCCGGGGCATCAGAGGCGGCATCTGACGGACGGCCGTACGGGGACGACCACCCGGTGACCGAGCACCCCCGCGTCCACCGTTCCGTCGGCCGCCGCGTACCAGCGCCAGCGCGCGCCCGGGACATGGCCCACCGTCAGGACCGTCCAGCCGCCGCCCTTCGGGCCGGCCAGCCCCGACAGCAGCCGTGCCTCCTCGGCGTCCGGCCGGTGCAGCACCACCACCAGGCCGGCCTGGACGCCCGGCGCCGCCGGGCCGCGCAGCGCGGCGATCTGACGGATGCTCCGGACCCGGACCACGGCGGGCGGACCGGGCAGATCGCGGGCGCCGGGACCCACCGCGACCACCACGGTGCGGCCCGCCGGAGCCCCTTCCAACACCCCGTCCACCAAGGCGATCACGGTGTCCCGTGCGACGGCGGGATCCCCCAGCACGCTGAGGACGCCGCCGATCCGCGCCAGGTTCACCAGCACCTGGCCCCGGCCGACCGCGCCGAGCCGGGTGAGTTGGGGCAGCGGGCCCGCACCCGGGGCCGCCGCCTCGGCGGGTACCAGGCCGGTACGCTCCCAGCGGGTCGGGGTCAGAGCCGTCCAGGGCGCCGGGGCCGGCCCGCAGGCGGACACCGTGGCCAGTACCCGGTCGGGTTCGGCGAGCACACCCCGCACCCGCACCGGACTGCCCGGCCGTCCGGCCAGGGCCAGTTCGCGCAGGGCGTGCCGGACCAGCAGCGGCGTGCGGGTGTCGGCGGCGAGCCGGCGGCCGAGCGCCGCCCTCCTCCTCCGCCGTACCGCCGCCAGCAGCGGACGGCGGGCGGCGACGAGGGCGGCCGTCAGCACGAGGCCGGCGATCCCGGCCGCCAGGGCGCCGGACGGCAGCCGGCCGGCGCCGCCGTGCGGCTGCGCGGACGCCGTACCGCCGGCCGCCGGCGCGGACTCCCGGATCCGCGGGGGGTGTCCGGACGTGCGCCCGGGCTCCCGGCCGGTCACCGGTCCCGGTACGAGCCGCACGGGGGCGGCGGGGGAGGGGCCGCCGCCGGCGCCGGGTGAGGGGGCGACGGCGAACAGGAGGGCGGCCGCCGCCAGCAGGCGGATGGTCCTCATCGCGGGGCTGTACCGCATCGTTCCTCTCCTCCTGGGGACGGGCCGGGTACGCGGGGCGTGTGACCAGACACGGCCCGCGCCGGCCGGCGGTTCAATCCGGCCCGCGCACGGCGCGTCCCGGCCGGTCCCGGGTGCGCGGCCCGTGGTGTGAGGCGGCTCACCTGAACCCGGTCCGGACCGTGTCCGTGTCTGCCTCGAAGCACCGCGGCACGGTCGGTGAGCGGACGGAGTGGGCGGATGGCGGCAGTGCGGTCCCGCGCCCGGCACAGCCGGGGCACGAGTGACGAGGCGCTGGTGAGGGCGCTCTACGAGGAACACGGCAGAGCCCTGCTCGCGTACGCGACCCGGCTGACCGGCGACCGCGCCGCGGCCGAGGACGTCGTCCAGGAGACCCTGATCCGCGCCTGGCGGCACCCCGACGCGCTCTTGAACGGCAAGGGGTCCGTGCGCGGGTGGCTGCTCACCGTGGCCCGGAACATCGTCACCGACCGCCATCGGGCCAGGGCCGCGCGTCCCACCGAGGTGGCCGAATCGCCGGCGACCGCGCCGGTGGAACGCGACCACGCGGAGGCGGTGGTGGACGCCGTCGTCGTCATGGAGGCCATGGAGCGGCTCTCCCGCGACCACCGCGACGTGCTCTACGAGATCTACTTCCGGGGGCAGAGCGTCGCCGAGGCGGCGAAGACCCTGGGCATCCCCCCGGGCACGGTGAAGTCCCGGTCGCACTACGCCCTCAAGGCGTTGCGCGACTTCTGCCTGAACAAGCCCGTCGCGATGCGGGAGGTGGCGGCATGAGCACGCCGGAGCGGCACGAGGGTGAGGCACTGACCGCCCACGTCCTGGGCACGCTGACCGAGGAGGAGGTCCGCGCCGTGGACGAGCACGTCGGGTCCTGCGCGTCCTGCGGGGCCGAACTCGACGGGCTGCGCACCATGGCACAGGCCCTCGGCGAGGTCCCTCCGGAGGCATTCCTGGACGGGCCGCCGGAGGGAGGCGACCTGCTGCTGCAGCGGACGATGCGTCAGATGCGCGCCGAGCGCGCGGGGGAGCGGCGCCGCCGGTGGACGGCCGCCGGTGTCGCCGCGGCGGCCGTGGCGGCGACCGTCCTGTACGGGGGCGTGCTGATCGGGGAGCACCGGGGCGGCCGGGCGGACGGGCCGCCGCCCGTCGCCGCCTCGCCGTCCGGTCCGCCGAGGGTCGCCTCGGCCACCGATCCGTCCACGGGGGCCCGGCTGGCCGTGCGGCTCACCCCGGCCACCGGGTGGGTGCGGGTGAACGCCCGGGTCGGCGGCATCCCGGCGGGAGAGCACTGCCGGCTCGTGGTGGTGGCGGCCGACGGCGGCCGTCAGATCGCGGGCAGTTGGGTGGTGTCGGCCACCGGCGAGGGCGGCGGTGTCGGCCTCGACGGCTCGGCGGCGGTGGCCCCCGCCGACGTCGCCGCCGTCGTCGTGGAGAACTCGGCCGGCAGGCGCTATGTGACGGTCCGGCTCTGACCACCGGTCGGCGGCGGCGTCGGTCCTGGCGGCGTCGGACTCGGCGGCGGCGGTCGGCCGCGGGCGGGCACCGTGCCGTACGGCCGGGCCCGTTCCGCAGCCCGGGCGGTCGGGGGCCCCTCGGCGGCGGCCGGCCGTGTTCTGCGGGGCCGGAACGGCGCGAGTGCCCGAAGGCGGGGTGCGCGAGCCCACCGGCCGGTCCGAGGCGGCCCGCGACGGGCCCGGGTCCGGTCCGGCGCGGCCGCGCACTTACCGGTCCGCGTGGGCGGGCGCGGTCATCGGGGCACCACCCGCGCCGCCTTATGGCGCGGCCCCCCCGACGGACCCGCGCCGCCGTGCCCGCCGTGTTCCGCCAGGGCGCCCCCGGCCCTGGCGAACCGCACGCCGGCTCCGTCAGGCGGCGAGCGGCGCCGCGTCCACGGAGGCGGTGATGGCGGAACCGGCCCCGCGCACCGCGGAGTCGAGCTGCTCGGGGGTGTAGCCGTTGACGGCGATGATCTCCACGTCGGTGATGCCCATCCAGCCGAGGACACCGCGGATGTAGGGGGCGTGGAAGTCCATCGGCGCGAAGTCCGGGTTGCCGAAGTCGCTGCCGGAGGCCCGCAGGACGACCGCCTTCTTGCCCTTCAGCAGACCTTCCGGGCCGCTGTCGCCGAACGCGAAGGTGCGGCCCGCCATCATCACCTGGTCGATCCACGCCTTGAAGGTCGCCGGGACACCGAAGTTGTACATCGGCACGCCGAGCACCAGGACGTCGGCCTCCTCCATCTCGCGGATCAGCCGCTCGGCGGCGGCCACCGCCCCCCGGGTGCCCTCGTCCGCGGCCTCTGCGGGCCCGAAGACCCCGGTGATCCACTCGGGGGAGACGAAGGCCGGGCTGTCGGCCGCGAGGTCGCGGTAGGCGACGGTGCCCTGCGGGTTGCGGGCCTTCCAGGCGGCGACGTAGTCGGCGGAGAGCCGGCGGCTGGCGGAGCCCTCGCCGCGGGCGCTGGAGTCGATGTGCAGCAGGTGAGGCATGGGATTCCCCAGACAAGTTCTGGATCGTGTAATCCATAATCGGGACGACCGGAGCGCGATCGCGTGGTCGGTTGTCCCGCCACCGTAGGCAAGCGATAGTTGAATCGTCAACCTCTGAGAGTTCAATCACTCGTGTGGAGCGCGCGTGGATTGAGGTTCGCCAGCATCCGCTGCAAGTCCGCCCGTACGCGACCCTGTTCCTGTGGGGTGAAGGGGGCGAGCGCCTCCTCCTCGGCGGGCATGATGGCCCGCTCGGCGCGCGCCGCCAGCTCCTCGCCCTCCGGCGTGACGCTGATCTCGATGATCCGGCCGTGCGTCGGGTGCGCCCGCCGCTCGACCAGTCCGCGGTCGGCCAGCCCCTGGACGGCCGTGCCCATGGACTGGGCGGTCACTCCGCAGCGGCGGGCCAGCTCCGCGCTCGAGGTGGCCCCGTCCAGGGTGAGTCGCATCAAGGCGCTGAACTGCGCCTGGGTCAGGCGCAGCGGGCGCAGCGTGTGCTCGATGCGGAGCGAGTACGCCAGCGAGAGCTGCCAGATCAGGTAGCCGATGCGCTCGCTCGGGTCGCCCAGGGGCATGCCGGGCACCTTCCTTTTGTCTGTTAACTTATATAAGTCAGCTTACATTCTGGGAGGAGTTTCCCCGTGGCCGACACCGTGCTCATCACCGACGCGCACCCGCCGTCGGAACCGCCTCCGGCACGCCACCGGCACCGGCACGTTCCCGGACCGCAGACCGACGCTCCGCCCGCCCGGCCGGGACTGACCGGGCCGCGCGCCGTGATCACCCCGGTGATCACGGTGCTCACCGTAGGGCTTGCCTTCGTCTCCGTCTTCCTCGCCGCCTTCCATACCCCGCAGGCGCACCGGCTGCCCGTCGCGGTCGTCGCCTCGGACCACTCCGCGGCGCTGTTCGACGTCCGGCTCCAGCGCATCGCGCCCGAGGCCTTCCAGGTCGACCGGTACCCCGACGCGGCCTCGGCCCGCCATGCCGTCGAACACCGGCAGGCCTACGCGGCCTACCTCTCCGACGGCGGCAAGCCCAAGGTCGTCTACGCCGGCGCGAACGGCCCCGCGGTGTCCGCCCTGGTCACCCCGCTCGCCGCCGTCCCGCACGGGGAGGGGCACAAGATCCCGGTGGTCGACATCCTCCCGTTGGCCCCCGGCGACAGCAGAGGCCTGTCGGTCTTCTACGCCTCCTTCGGCCTCATCCTGGCCGGCTTCCTCTTCGGTCAGATGACCTACCAGGTCGCGCCACGTCTCTCGTTCGGCCAGCGCATCCTGAGCCTCGGCCTCTTCGCCGTCGTCGGCGGCCTGGCCACCTCGCTCATCGCCTGTACGGCCTTCGAGGCGATACCCGGCTCCTTCCTCGGGATCTTCGGCGTCGTCACCCTCATGGCCGGCGCGGTCGGCGCCGCCACCGTGGCGCTCATCCGCTTCTTCGGCCCGATCGGCGTACCCATCAGTTCGATCTTCATGCTCATCATGGGGAACGCCACCAGCGGCGGCGTCCTGCCGCCGTCCTTCCTGCCCGGCTGGCTCCAGCCCCTGGCCTCGGTCATGCCGGCCGGTGTCGCCGTCCGCGCCATGGACGGACTCGCCTACTTCCAACACGACGGCCTCACCCGCGGGGTCGTCATCCTCTGCTGCTGGATCGCGGCGTGCGTGGGCACGATCTTCCTGCTCGACCGCATCGCGGCGACCTCGGGGGTCGTGCACGTGGCCACCCGCTGAGCGGCGCCGGTCCGGCCGGCCCGCGGCCGGGCCGGCCGGAATCCCCTCCGGGGCATATACGGAGAACCCCGCGAACGGCCGTGAACGCCCGCGAACGACGTCCGGGGGATTTCGCGGGCGCATGATGTCGGGAATGCATTCTCACCCCGTCCGCCGTCGTGCGCATCGCCAGGATGAGGGATGTCGGAAGCGCCCCTGACCTGCCCGTTCCAAGGCCCGTCACGTGAACGCGGTATTCGGGTCCGTCGGTGTGCCATCACGCGAAGGATTCATTGACGCGTCATCTCGCGGGCGGTGAGACTCCTGTTCCCGTAAAGAATTTGCGAGGAACAACCATGAAGTCGTTCGTGCATCGGGGACACGTCACGAAGGTGGTCTTCGGCAGCGGAGCGCGAAGAGGGGTCGCCGACGAGGTCAGGGCCCTCGGCCGCGGCCGGGCGCTGGTGCTGTGCACGCCCGGCCAGACCGGCCAGGCCCGCGAGACGGCGGAACTCCTCGGACCGCTCGCCGCCGGGATCTTCGACCAGGCGGCCATGCACACCCCCGTCGCCGTCACCGAGAAGGCGGTCGACGCCGTACGGGCGGCCGGGGCCGACTGCCTCGTCGCGGTGGGCGGCGGGTCGGCCATCGGCCTCGGCAAGGCCCTCGCACTGCGCACCGGACTGCCGCAGATCGCGCTGCCCACCACCTACGCCGGTTCCGAGATGACGCCGATCCTGGGCGAGACCCGGGACGGCGCGAAGACCACCCGGCGGCTGCCCGATGTACTGCTCGGGACCGTCGTCTACGACGTCGACCTCACCCTCACGCTCCCGCCCCACGTCGCGGCGGTGAGCGGGCTCAACGCCATGGCGCACGCCGTCGAGGCGCTGTACGCCCAGGACCGGGACCCGCTCGCCTTCCTCATGGCTGGAGAGGCCCTGGACGCCCTCGCCGCCGCGCTGCCCGCGGTCCTGAGCGATCCCGCCGACCCCGAGGCGCGCGAGACGGCCCTCTACGGCGCCTGGCTGGCCGGCACCTGCCTCGGCACCGTCGGCATGGCACTGCACCACAAGATCTGCCACGTCCTGGGCGGCACCTTCGACCTGCCCCACGCCGAGACCCACGCCGTCGTCCTGCCCCACGCCATCGCGTACAACGCCCCGGCCGCCGCCCCTGCCATGGACAGGATCGGCCGGGCCCTGCCCGGCTCCGACCCCGCCGCCGCGGTCTTCGCGTTCGCGGGCCGGCTCGGCGCCCCCCGCGCGCTGAAGGACCTCGGCATGCCCGAGCGGGGCATCGGGGAGGCCGCCGACCTGATCGTCCGCGACGGCTACTGGAACCCGCGGCCGGTGCACCGGGACGCCGTACGCGACCTCCTCGAACGGGCCTGGGCGGGCGAACCGCCCCGGGCCACCCCCTCCCACCCCGACGACCCGACAGGAGCCCGCCATGCGTGACCTCACCGACGGCACGATCACCGAGGCAGTCGTGTCCACGGTCCGGGACGCGAAGGACCCCCGCCTCGGCGCGATCCTCGAGGCGCTGGTCCGGCACGTCCACGACTTCGTGCGCGAGACCGGCCTCACCGAGGAGGAATGGGCGCGCGGCGTGGACTTCCTCACCCGGACCGGCCAGCAGTGCACGCCCACGCGACAGGAGTTCATCCTGCTCTCCGACGTGCTGGGGGTGACGATGCTGGTCGACGCGCTCGGCAACCGGCGCGCCGCCGGATCGACGCAGAACAGCGTCCTCGGACCCTTCTTCCGGGACGACCGCCCCGCACTGCCGGACGGCGCCGACATCTCCGAGGGACTCCCGGGCACGCCCCTGTTCTTCGAGGGACTGGTGACCGACGTCCACGGGAAGCCGGTCGCGGACGCTCAGGTCGACGTCTGGCACAGCGACGCCGACGGCCACTACGACGTCGACGTCCCCGGCCTCGCCGACCCCGCCATGCGGGCCCTGCTGCGCACAGGCGGCGACGGCGGCTTCCGCTTCCGTTCCATCCGACCCGCCGCGTACCCCATCCCCGACGACGGCCCCGTGGGCGAGCTGATGCGGGCCACCGGCCGGTCCGTCATGCGGCCCGCGCACCTGCACCTGCGGATCACCGCACCGGGCTTCCAGCGCGTGACCACCATGCTCTTCCCCTCCGACGACGCGTACCTCGACCGGGACCCGGTCTTCGGTGTCAAGCAGTCGCTCGTCGCCGACTACTCGGGCCACCCGGCCGGCACCGGGCCGTACGGCACCGCGACCGACGAGCCGTACACCCTGCTGCGGCACACCTTCGTGCTCGAGCCGGGACGGTCGGCTCATGACCCGCTCCGCTCCTGACGAGCGGCACCGCGGCCTGCCCGGGCTCCCGGCGCGGGTCGTCCCCAGGCCGCGGGTGACACGCCGTGTCCTGCAGGCGCTCGCCGGGCACCCCGTGCTCGTCGTCGCCGCCAGGGCCGGCTCGGGCAAGACCACCGCCGTGCTCCAGGCGGCACGGGCCCTGCCCGGCCCGGTCGGCTGGATCACGGCCGCCGGGCTCCCCGCGGGCGACGCCACCGGCGAACGGTTCCGCGACCGCCTGGCGGCCGCCCTGCCGGCGGCCGGCGCGGGGACCCCCGTCCTCGTCGTCGACGGGCTGGAACACCTCACGGGCCGCCCCGCCGCCGAAGAGGCGCTCACCGCGCTCGTCGCGGAACCTCCCCGGAACCTGCGGCTGGTGCTCGTCTCCCGGCCCGGACCGCCGCAGCGCGTCGGCGGTCTGGGCGACCTCCACCGCGTCGCCCTCCTCGGCGACGCCGACCTCGCCTTCGACGTCGCCGAGGCCGCGCGCGCCCTGCGCCCCGGCGGACGCGACGCGGAGGCGCGGTTCCGGGTGGCGGCCACCGGGGGCTGGGCCACCGGCGTCCTCCACGACTGGTGGACCACCGACCCCGCCGGCCCCTCCGGCGGGCTCGACCTCCTCGCCGCCGACCTGCTCCGGCAGCTCACCGACGCCGAGGAGGAACTGCTCCTCGCCACGAGCCTGCTGGCGGAGGTGACCGCCGACGCCGCGAACGCCCTCGGGCTGTCCTCACCGGACCGGGTCCTGGCCTCCCTGCGCGGGCGCGGCCTGCCGCTGGACTGGTCCCCCGACGGGGACCGCATGGTGGCGCTGCCGTACTTCCGCCGGTACCTGCGGCAGCGCGCCGACGCCATGGAGCCCGGCGCCTTGCGCGAACTGCGCCGCCGCCACGCCGCGTTGCTGGAGGCGGCCGGCCGCCACGAGGAGGCCGTCACGGAACTGCTGATGGCAGGGGAGACGGCCGCAGCCCGGAGCGCCGCCGAGAGCGTCCTGCCCGGCATCCTCGACCGGCTCGACCTCGCCACGGCGGAGAACTGGCTCGACCGGATGCGGCCGGTGCCCGGGCCGCCCGCGCCGGGACTGGTCTCCGCGGCCCTGCGTGTCGCGTTCGGCCGCGAACAGTGCTGGCGTGGGCTGCGACTGGCCGACCACCACGGGCGCGCGTGGTGGTGCCGGCTGCCCGAACAGCCCGGTGGCACCGAGGACCTGGCCCTGCTGGTGTGGTGCTTCTGGCACGCCGGCCGGACAGAAGAGGCCGGGCAGATGCTGCGCACCATGCCACCCGGCCGCCACCGCGACATCGCCGCCGCGCTCATGGCCCTGGCCGACGGCGGCCCCCTCGCCCCGCTGCCGGCCCCGAGGCCGGACGCCGCGGGCCCGGCGGAGGTGATGCTGATGCGCGTCGCCTACATGGCGGGGAGGCTCGCGGAACTGCAGGACGACCCCGCACCCCGCGGTGCCTGGCGCCGCGCGACCGGCGCGCCCTGGACGGTCGCGGCGCTCCGCGCCACGGGCCGCATCTCCCAGGCGGGGGAGGTGTACGCGTCGCTCGGCGACGGGCCCCGGCCGGTCTGGCTCACGGCCGTCGACGACGTCGAGCTGATGGCCGACCTCGGGCGGCGTGAGGAGGCCTGGAACGCGCTGGCCGCCGGGCGCGAGGCGATCGCGGCGACCGGATCGCAGGTCTACGAGATCCTCAGCCTGCTGCTGGAGGCCAAACTGGCGCTGCGCCTCGACCGCGACCTGCCGCGGGCCGCGCGGGCGCTCACCGACGCCGCCCGGCGCGGCAGCGCCCGGTACGCCTTCACCAGGGAACTGGCCGGCACCTGGCGCGGCCTGCAACTCCTGCTGGCGGACCGGGACGCCGAGGCATCCGGCCAACTCGCCGTCGTGGTCGCGGCCATGGCCGCGGGCGACCGGCTGCTCGAACTGCCCACCGCCGCCGTCTACCTGAGCGAGGCGATGTGGCGGGTCGGGGACCCGGACGCCGCCGACGCCGCCGCCGACCTCGCCCTGGACGTCGCGGACGCCCAGGGCGGCCGGCACCTGCTGCTGCAGGCCCTGGACGACATGCCGGCGGTCGCCGCGCGCCGGGCCGACGCCGAGCCCTCGCACTCCTCGCCCTGGCACGAGCTGGTGGCGGTGCTCTCCTCCGGGCGGGCCGTCAGCGCGGTCGGCTCACCCCGGCTGACGCTGGAGGAGTTCGGCTCCGTACGGCTGGCGGCCGACGGGCGACAGGCGCACCCCCGGCTGGTGAAGAGCACCGAGCTGCTGGCCTTCCTGCTGTCCAGGGCCGGGACCACCGCCCGGCGCCCGACCCTGCTGGCGACCCTGTTCCCCGGCCGGAGCGACGCCGCCGGCCGCAGCTACCTGCGGCAGGCCGTGTACCGGCTGCGGGAGGTGCTCCCCGAGGGCGTGGAACTCCTCCAGGAGGGCGACGTCTACCGGCTCGCCCCCGCCGGGGCCGCCGCGGCCTCCTCCGGGACCTTCCAGCGGCTGCTGGCCGAGGCGGGCAGGCAGGACGGCGAGCACCGGCTCCACACCCTGCTGCAGGCGCTGCGGACCGCCGGGCGCGGACCGTACTTCGAGGGCGTCTCCACCCCGTGGCTGGACGCCCGGCGGGAGGAACTCGGCGGGGCCCTCACCCAGGCACAGGTGGACGCCGCCGCCGTGGCCCTGCGCCTGGGCCGGATCCGGGAGACCCGGGAGCTGGCCGGGGCCGCGCTGGAACGCGACCCCTACCGCGAACAGGCCTGGCGGCTGGCGCTGGCCGGAGCCGAGGCGGCCGGGGACGACGACGAACTCCTGGAGCTGTACCGGGGCTACCTGCGGGCCATGGCCGACCTCGGCATCCGGCCGTCGGCGGAGATGAGACGCCTGGTCGAACGGCTGCGCAGATGACCGGTGAACCGTCGCCCTCCGGGCGGTTTCCCCGGCATTAACAGGCCGCGGCGCACAGTGTCCCTCGGCCACCAGGGCTCAGCTCTCCCTTCTCGGAGGTCCCCCATGACTGACACCCTCGACACGACCCTCGCGTTCCGGGCCACGATGGGCCGCCTCGCCACCGGGGTCAGCGTCATCACCACACGCACCGGCAGCACGCCCATCGGCATGACGGCCAGCGCGGTGTCCGCCCTGTCGCTCGACCCGCTGCAACTCCTCGTCTGCGTCGGCAACCACCTGTTCACCCGCACCGCGATCGCCGAGCACGGACGCTTCGCCGTCAACGTCCTCGGCGAGGAGGGCGAACACCTGGCCCGCTCCTTCGCCGCACCGGTGCCCGACCGGTTCGCCGGGGTGGACATCGACGAGGACCACGGCGTACCCGTGCTCAGGGACGCCATCGCCACGGTCGTCTGCGACGTCTCGGAGGCGCTGCCCGGGGGCGACCACACCATCTTCGTCGGCGACGCACGGCACTTCACGCACAAGACGGCGGGCCGTCCGCTCGTCTACTTCGCGGGCGGATTCGGCTGTATGAGGTAGCCGACCGCTCCGGGCGCACCCTCGCGCCCCCACATTCCCCCCGGTGTCCGGTGTTACGTCGTGCCCGCCGGGCACCGGGGGCCCCATCCGCACGGCCCGACGGGAGGCGACATGACGACCGTTCCCGAGCACAAGCTCCATCCGCCCGCACGCCCGCGGCGGTTCGTGCCGCGCCCCCGGCTGCTGCGCCGGCTGGACTCCTTCGCCGAACCCGTGGTCGTCGTCTCGGCGCCGCCGGGAGCGGGGAAGAGCGTGCTGCTCGCTGAGTGGGCACGCGCCCTGGAGGGCCGGGGCCGGCACGTCGCGTGGTTGGGCCTCGACGCGTACGACAACACCCCGGCGCGGCTGTGGAGCGGGATCCTGCGGGCGCTGCGGCCGTTCCGGCCGGAGCTGCCCACACCCCCGCCCCCCGGGGCCTGGACGCGGGACGTCTGGGTCGAGGACCTGCTGCCGCGGACGCTGGCCGGGCTGGCGGGCGGACCGCCGCTCACCCTCGTCCTGGACGGGGTGGACCGGATCACCGACGCCGCCGCCCTCCGCAGCCTGGCGGACCTGCTGACTGCGCTTCCCGACGGCGTCCGGGTCGTGCCGGCCACCCGGCATGTGCCCGGGGCGCCGGTGCCGGCGCTGCGCGCGCGGGGCCTGGCAGGCGAACTCGGGGCGGGGGAGCTGCGCTTCACCTCCGACGAGGCCGCCGCGCTGCTCGCGGGCGGGACCGCCGGTCCGGTGGACGAGGAGACGCTGCGCGGACTGCTCGACCTCACCGAGGGATGGGCGGCGGGCCTGTGCGTCCTGGGTTGCGCGACCTCCCCCGCCGGGAGCCCGGACGCGGCCGGCCGCGCCGTCGGCGACTACCTCGCGGGCGAGGTCCTGGACCGGCTCACCACCGAGCAGCGGTCGTTCCTGCTGCGCACCAGCGTGCTTGACGAACTGCGCCCGGAGGCCTGCCGGGCCGTGGCGGGCACCGACCGCGCGGGCGTGCTGCTCCGCGATCTGGCCCGTACCGTGCAGTTCCTCGTGCCCTCCGGCAGTCGGCCGGGGGCGTACCGGCACCACCGCGCGCTGCGCGCCCTGCTGGCCGAGGTCCTGGCGACCGAGCGGCCGGGCGGGGCGGCCGCGCTGCACCGGGCGGCCGCGGACTGGTACCGCGGGCAGGGCGAGACGACCGCCGCCGTACGGCACTTCGTACGGTCCGGCGACACCTCCGGGGCGGTCGGGACCGTCCTGGACGCCTGGGAGGAGACGATCGCGGCGGGCCGGGCGCCGGAGGTCGCGGGATGGCTCGGACTGCTGCCGCCCCGCGTGGTCCGCGCGGACGCCCGGATGTGCGTCGTCGCCGCGATGACCGAGCTGTCGCGGGGCGACGCCGAGGCGGCCGCGCGCTGGCTGGAGGCGGCGGAGGCCCGGCCGTCCGGCGCGGGCACCGTGGGGGAGGGGAGCACCGTGGCCGAGGCGGCGGCCGTCGTCCACGCGCTCGTGTGCTGTCTGCGGGGCGGCACGGACTCCGCCCCGCTCGGCGGCGCCGACGCCCCGCGCCCCGCGCCGCTGACCCCGTGGCGGGCGCTGGCCCGCGTCGCCCGCGGAACCGCGCTGCTGTGGCAGGGGCGCTGGGAGGAGGCGGACGCCCGCCTGGCCGAGGCGGCCCATGAGGCACACGGCGCCCGGCACGTGCTCGTCCTCGTCCGCGCGCTGGGTTCCCGTGCCCTGTGCGCGTATCTCGGCGGAGACCGCGGGCGGGCCCGCGCGTACGCCGACGAGGCGCTGCGCGTGGCCCGTACGGAAGGACTGACCGGCCACTTCGTCACCGCGTCCGCCCACCTGTGCGACACGGGCCTGCTGCTGGAGGACGCCGCCGCCGAGGCCGGCGAGGCGTTCGCCCGTGCCGAGCGGGCGATGGCGGCCTCCGCCCGCGCCGGCGAGCCGCATCTGCGGTCCCTGGCACGGGTCCTGGGGACGGCCCTGCGGGGACCCGACCGGGGTGGTGCCCTCCCCGTGGAAGGGACCGACGGCATTCCGGAGCCGCTGGGCGGACTGCTCGCGCGGCTGCGCGCGCTCCCGCCCGCCCTGCCCGCCCCGGCCGTTCCCCGGCCCGCTCCCCCGGGGGCCGCGCGGACCCGGGAGCTGTCAGCCGGGGAACGCCGCATCCTGCGCGCGCTGTGCGGTCCGCTGACGCTGCGGGAGATCGCGGCCGAGCTCCACGTCTCCCGCAACACGGTGAAGACCCAGGTCAGGGCGGTCTTCCAGAAGCTCGACGCGCACAGCCGCAGCGGCGCGGTGGCCCGGGCCCGGGAGTGCGGCGTCCTTTAGAGTGCCCGGCAATAGGCGTTACTTGAGCCTCTTGGTGGTGGGGCGGCTGTCCCAACGGTAGAGCGGGGTGGCGCGGCGGATGAGCATCCGGAG
>NZ_JBEZXR010000100.1:0-26398 GCF_040638135.1 Streptomyces sp. NPDC026673
ACACACCCGGCTCCGCGCCGTCGGCGAGGATCTTGGTCTTCGAGCGCAGCTTGGCGGTCGGCTCGGTACCGTCGATCCAGATGTACTCGGCCTTGAATGGCATTCTCGTTTTCCTTTTCTGAACTGACCTGCGCGTGTGCGTGGCAGGGCGCTGTCGGGATGACGCGATGAACCGACGCGGCGGTCGGTCAGCTCACCACCGTTGGAACAGGCTGTAGAAGTTTGAACACGTGGTCGTGGTTGCCGCGCTGTGCGTCGGCGAGCGGTGTGCCACCCCAACGGTCCTCGGCCTGGCGGTCGGCCCCGTGGTCCAGCAGGTACTGGACGACTTCGAAGTGGCCCTCCGAGGCGGCCAAGTGGAGCGCGGTGCGCTTGTCGTAATCCGTGGAGTTCGGATCCTTGCCCGTCGCCAGGGCGATGCGGACGTCTTCCAGGTCCCCTTGGCTGGCGGCCCAGAGCAGCCGCATCGTGGATGAGATCTCCTCTTCGTTCTTGCCGCGACGCGGATCCCGCTTGCCGGCTACCTCGCCGGCGGCGAAGGAGTCGTACACGTGGAAGTTGAAGCGGGCGACGAGTTCCTTGCAGAAAGCCACACCCCGCACGGAGTTCCCCAGCGTGTCCAGGCGCGGGGACCACACGCAGACGCCCATGACGCCCGGGACAACGATCATCAGGCCGCCGGATACGCCGCTCTTGGCAGGCAGACCGATGGTGAAGGCGAATTCTCCGGAGTAGTCGTACATACCGCACGAAGACATCAGCGAGAGGCACTTGCGTACCGTGTCGGCGGAGAAGATCCGCTCTCCTGTGAGCGGATTTACCCCGCCATTGGCGAGCGAGGCCGCCACGACGGACAGTGACCGGGCATCGACCTCGATCGAGCAGCACTGGAAGTAGAACTCCAGCGTCTCGACCAGATCGGTCCCGTCGGGGAAGGAACCGTGCTCCCGCATGAAGTAGCCCAGGGCGAAGTTACGGTCCGCGGTGCGGCGTTCAGACAGGTAGACAGCGTTGTTGAACCCGACTGCGCCGCCCCCGGAGAGCCGACGCCAGGTCTCTGCGACGTAGTCGAAGCGGTCGGCGGTGTCATGCGCGGGCCGGATGAGGGAGCACGCCATGATGGCGCCAGAGTTGATCATCGGATTATGCGGGAGGCCGTCGCTGTTCAGGGTCAGTTCGTTGAACCCGCGGCCGCTGGGCTCCCGGCCCACGTGCCGATGTACGACCTCGGCGCCATGCTCCTCGAGCGTCAGGCAGTAGTTGATCGGCTTGCACACAGATTGGACGCAGAAGAGCGAATCGGCGTCACCAACGGCGAAGCGCTGCCCGTCCGTGGTGCAGAGCGCAATCCCGAAGTTCTCCGGATCCACACGGCCCAACTGGGGAATGTAGTCGGCGACGTGCCCGTCGTCGACGCGCCGCAAGCTCTCGTAGATCCCCGACACCTCGGTCTGCAGGGCTCCGAAGTCCGGGATCACGAAGTCCCCTCTGATGGCCTTCGCGACGACGCCTCCGCCCTTCTTGCACAGGGCGATGAAGCGATCCAGGCTGATCCGGGACTGACCCTCCATGTCCGTGGCTCGCCGCAAGGCCGCCCAGACCTCACTGACTCGCGGATCGGACTCGGATATGCCCGACTCGCGCAGGCGCGAGACCACTTCAGATGCCGCGATCCTGCCGTCCTCACCAACGCCGAGCGACTTGAAAAGCTTTCCGTAGTATCCATCACCGAAATCGCTGCTTGTCGGTCGGCCTTGTGAACCGGAGGATGCTATGTCATCGGGGGTGGGAGGCCGGGGCCCGGCCTTCTTCGTTGTTGGCATGGGAATTTCCTTTTCCCCACACGGAGGGATGATTCGTTCTCGGTGGTCACAGGCGGCGTCGGCCCATTTGTGCTCGCTCGGCGTGCAGCTCTGCGACCCCACTGGCTGGATCCCCGTCGAGGGTGGGGCGACGAAGATTCGGGTCGCACCTCAAGGAAAGAGGCTGATGCCCAGGATCTCCTGGAGGCTTTCGATGGTTGTCCGCGGATCCGCTGCCAAGACCGTGGCCATGCCGAGCTCGGCTGCGGGGAGCAGATTGTGCTCAACATCATCGACAAACACGCACTCGTTGGCAGGAAGTTCCATAATTTTGAGCATGCGTTCGTAGATCGCCGTGTCCGGCTTGCGTAGCCCGTGCTGCCCGGAAATCAGTGCGGCGTCAAATCTGACGCCCAGTTCGTAACCTTCGTACAGGTCCCACGGATCAGCTCCGACACTGTTGGAGAGGACCCCGACACGGATGCCACTCTGGCGGGCGACCATTGCCGCCTGAAGCATGAGGGGTTCTGGTCGCAGTGTCGAGAATATCCGTCCCAGCAGGTTGTCCGATTCCACTCCAAGACGGCGTGCGGCGAATTTATTCCACTGCACTTGCGTGACGGCGCCACGCTCGAGATCCTCAGTCAGCCGCACGACCTCGGGATCGAGGTACAGCTGCCCTATGACACTTCCCTCGTCGAGTTCCTCCCGCCGCTCGAAATCGGCTACCGACGGCAACAGAGGGGTGGTGAGCACACCACCGAAATCCAAGATGAGGCCTTTGTGGAAGGCCATTTGCTTACTCCGATGAGAGATGTGTGATCGTTCGGCGGGTTGTGACCGAAGCAGACGCGAGTGGCCCGGCAATGTGTCCATGGGCTTCAAGCGCTCCTCCGAGAGTGGACGGCACCTTGGAAAATCCGCCCCGCTGACCGACCACGAGTGACACTCACAGCGCGAACCGTGCTGAAACCCGAACGCGTATCACAGCAACGGCGGGTGCCCTCGTGTTCCCTCCCCGATCAAGGTTCAACATCGCGAAAGGGATGGATCTGCCCCGGTGGCTGTCCCCGGCCTTGGTCGACAACAATTCGAGATGTCCCGATGCGAGAGAGGCATGCCGGCCCACGGAATTTTCCGTACGCGGCGCCTCGACCATGGAGTCGGCCAGGACGGGGACTTCCGTCGGCACGTTCGTGACGATGGGAGACCAACATCGGCGGGTGCGGGTCCGCAGGATCGCTGGAATCAGAAGGGGGGCAATGCGCACGACTGGGGTGCACTGCTGAGGTTCCGATCGCGGTTCTCACTTGTTGCTCCGTCACATCCGCGCTCACCCAGAAGGTTTGGGTGGACGATTCACCAAGCCGTGCGGCTGAGCCAGGAGCTGACACGCCCAGCCACATCACGCCACCGCGGTTCGAGGATCAGGCTGTGCGCCCGGTCGGCGAGGAAGAGGTAGTCGGCGCCAAAGTGTGCAGCGTGCTTTCGCACCAGATGGGCAGGTGAGACGATGTCCTTGCCGCCGGCGACCATGAGCGTGGGACCGCTGACCCGTGTCCGATCGATCTCGATTGCCGCTCCGCGCTGCGCGGCCTCCCACACCGCCCTGGGCGACTCATCGGGCATCAGGCTGTAGTACCGACGGGCGTCGGTGTCCGAACAGCCCGCAAGGAACCACTCCACCGCCATCTCATACGGCATCGGGGGGAACGGCACCGACAGATCCAACGGAAGAGGTATCGCCTCTCCCGCACTTTCCGTGCAGGCAACCGGTGCCAGAAGTACCTGCGCGCGCACGGGGTGATTCTCGGAGTACTTCTGCACCACCGCCGCACCCATGCTGTGCGCCACCATCACCGGGGTCTCACCAACGTGAGAGACAACGATGTCCAGCTCTTCCGTGGCGTCAAGCATGCTCCGCTGGACGAACTGCTCCGTCGGAAGCCCGTGCGAGCCGGTGTGATTGAACCAGCTGAAGGCGAAGCACTCGCGTCCCTGAGCGGCGAAGTAGGGCAGCCACTTCTCCCACAGCCAACTGCCATGACTCCCACCGTGCACGAACACAATGGGAGGAGCCGTGGCTACTCCCTTGGCCGGGGCGTGCTGCACAAACACGCCATTCACCAGATACTGCTCGATCTTCACACGCTACCCCTGGCTAAGGACAGAGCCGGTTGCACGGCTCACGCAGGCCGGATTCCGGGACGCTCTCGGCATCACAGAGAACAACACGCAGGACCGTTGGCCCCGCTGCCACATTGCACCGGGACTCCGAAGCACCGGATCTCAGCCCGTCGCCTGGTCACTTGGGGGCGCATCCACACATTGGCAGTGAAGACGTCCCCTGCGCTGTAACCCTTTATACAGGGTACGCAAGCAATCGGACAATTTCGCTCACGGGCTGCTCGCACAGTGAGACGCAACCTCATGGAGCACCCTGTTCGGGTGACACGGGACGGGACGGAGTGATAGAGCGGGGCAGCACCCCAGACGCACGGCAAGCATCCCGGGGCGGCGGTCAGGGGCGCGCACGAGATCGGAAGACGCCGGCCACAATCATCTTCGCGGCGACCACGGGCTGCATGCCGCGGCAGTTGCGAACGATGGCCAGGCTTGCGCCTGGCCCACCGCCCGCCGGCCGTTCGTTCAGTCGAGCTGGAGCGGGTCTGGGCTCAGATGCATCGCGTCGTCCTGGACGAGATCAATGCCCGCAACAAGCAGCACTGGTCCAGGTGCGGCATCGACTGGGTCGGCGTCCGGCCATCGAAAGGAAGCGACCGGTTGGGCCGAATACGACAGACCTCGGCAAAGCACGTTTCGGAGATCCACCTGGTCACCCTCCCGAGCGGACTGCCTCAGCCCATGAGCGTCGCCGATCCAACAGGCACGACAGCCCCGGACTGCGGCCGCTCGTGCAAACCGATCCGATCCCGCCGCGGCCTCCGTCGACGGGTGACAAGCGGTATGCCGGCAAGGGCTACGACTGCTCCCACCCACGCCGGTGGCTTCAGGCAACGCAGCATCCGTCATCGAAAGCGCACGAATGGCATCGCCCCCACCACACGAGTCGACCGACGCCCCCGGGTGGTCGAGAGGACTGTGCCATGAACGGTTGGCCTCCAGCGCCTGCACCGTCGCCACGCGCGCAAGGCCAGCCACTTCTTGCCTTCGTCAACGTGTCTCATCAGTTACGGTGAAGTCACCGACTGGAGCGACATCCGACCAAACCCACCCCAGTTGCCCACGGAATATTCCGTGGCTCCGCATGTCCGCCACGATTTGTTCACAGAACAGCCACCAGCATGATGTTCGGCAGCACGGTCGGAATTGGTCCCTACTAGCGTTGGCAACCACCAAAGCGCCTCATGCAGCGTGTGACGGGAAGCATTCAGCTGACGATCACGCCGCTCATCGCGTGCTGGGCGGTCGGCGAGTGGCGGAAGCACGGGAACGCGACTGCCGCACCTTGTGTCTGTTGCCACACGCGTCTTTGGCGCACCACCGGCGCAGCCCGGGCCGGGACGTATCCACGAAGATAAGAAAACATTCCGGTGCATCGCACTCACGGATACGACCGGCAAACTCGCCGGTGAACAGGTCGACCGCATCCCTCGCGATCGTCGACAACGCCTGCGCCCCACTTGCCGGGTAACGCCACTCAGCTGCTTCGCCGACGATCCTCCGGACGAGCGGCGGATGCTCCGCAGCCTCATTGACATATTGCACCTGGTCCGGCGACAGCTTCATGTTGCGTGCCGCACTGCGACCCATTCCCCACAGTGCTGTACGCAGGTCGAGTGCCGCGTGCAGCTCCGCGTCGGAGACATGGACGTCTCCGGGTTCGAGGCGCAGCCGCGAGAGTCCGAGCCAGCGTCCGAGGTCGGGCGGGGTGTGCAGGACGTCGTAGCGGCTCAGCTCCCCAGGTCCACCGGATGTCAGGAACTCCAAACACAGCGACCCCGCATCAAACAGATACGGTGTTCCGCTGGGCGTGTATGCCGTTATCCCCGGCGTGGAGATCCTCATGACTCCATGGTAGGCCCGCCTCAGGAGTTGTCGGACTCCGGTACAAGAACAACTACGCTCCGTGCAGCTGCGCCCCCAAACCGAACCCTGTGGGAACCGCGTGCAACGTGTGGGAGCCCGCGGAGTGCGCGGGTTGACTGAGAGGCCCACGAACACGCCTCTTAAGTCTTGGAGCGACCGGACTTGCGCGATCTGTGCGGACCAGGGTGGGCGGCTGGTGTGTGGCCAGCCGCACAATCGGGAGTCGACACAGCGCTCGGCGCCAGATCCGAACGTTCGCACCTCAAGCCTCGGCTTCTCAGCAGACCGCGGCCACTCTGCCTGAGAGGTTGAGCACAGCCCATGCGTCCGACCTGCCGACGGACGGTGCGCGCCTGAAGGATGGCTGCTACGACGTGCCCTCCGTCCTGCGGACATGTCGGGAACACCCCGGCGTACTTTGCCGGGGTGGGAACCGGCCCGTCCTCCGTCATGAAGCACCGGGGACCAGCCCAAGCCGGAATCGGCCGGCTACGGTGCGCGGGGTTCCGTCCGATCCCACTCTGTGCGGCTCGTCACAAGATTGGTCTGCGTAGCTCGGCCTCGGTCGCTTGCTTCGAGAGCCGTCAGCCCGACTCGACGGTCTGCCCAGGCTTGCTTCAGCGCCTCGGTGAAGACCTCATCCGGCTGAGCACCGGAAACGCCGTACCTCCGGTCGATCACCAAGAACGGCACGCCGGTGATTCCCAGGTCCACGCCCTCCTCCTCATCCCTGCGCACCTCCTCGGCGTACGCATGCTTGTCAGCCAGCACAGCACGTACCTCGGATGGGTCGAGTCCGGCGCGCACAGCAAGTTCCACCTGGTGGTCCGCGTCGTAAATGCTCCGCTCCGAGGCGAAGTTGCCCTCGTAGAAAAGTGTCAGCAGCTCATCGTCCAGCCCATGGACCCCGGCCAGACGGAGCAGTCGATGCAAGTCGAAGGTGTTGCCGTGATCCCTGAAGTTGACGAGATACCCGAGCCCCTCCTTCTTCGCCATGGCAGCCAGGCGTTCCTCGGTCACCCGAATCCGCGCGACAGTCATGCCGTACTTTTTCGCGTGAGCCATGCCTACCGCCGGTCTGGTGCGGGTCAGACGAGGGTTGAGTTGGAAGGAACGATGGGCGACCTCGACAGCGTCCCGGTCCGGGAACACGGCCAACGCCTTTTCGAATCGGGTCTTGCCGATGTAACACCATGGACAGGAAACGTCCGACCACAGGTCGACGCGCATCATCTTCCCCCCTTCAAGGCATAATCTGTGCGGCACAGGGCTGCACCTTCAAAAATGAGGTAGCCCACAGACTGTCCAGCTCGGCCGCTGAGCGGCAACACAGCACCACCAGCTCTCCGCGCCTCACAGCCGCAACCATTGGGGCGAAGTGGACCATGATCAGGGGACTTTATGACTCCGCTACGGGAGCCGGGGATCGACAGCGGACACACCCACTCCTCACGGTAGTGGTCAGGGGCGGTCGGCTGTGGCCCCCGGCTCCCCGTGCCGAAGCAACCGCCATCCCCCAAAGCATGTAGTCAACATGCCTGCTCCCCCACGTCGTCGACGCACTTCCACACGATGACGAGGGGCAAAGGCATCAAACTGGTAGCCGGCGGTCAGTAGCCGGCGGTGAGGGCACCATCAATGGCGAGTGCGGCACCGTTGATGAACGGGCTCTCGTCACTCAGCAGGAAGGCAACAAAGGCTGCAATCTCGGTTTCGCAAGCAGCCCGACCGGCCGGCTGCTGGTTGAGAATCGTACTTGCCGCTTCCGGATTACTCTGGATGAGGCCTCGCCACAGTGGGGTGTTGACAAGGCCGGTCACCAGAGCATTGACCCGCACGTTCTCCTTCGCCACATCGAGCGCCGCAGAGCGGGTAAGGCCCACTACGCCGTGCTTGGCTGCCGAGTAGGCCGCAGCGGTGGGGTCGCCCACCACACCCACGACCGAGACGTTGTTGACAACAGAACCACCGCCGCTGGCCACGATCGCCGGAATCTCATACTTGAGGCTGTAAAAGACACTGGTCAGATTCAGCGCCACGATACCGTCCCAGAACGACGCCTCAATGTCGCGAACCGCTCCGTGACTGTTGCCGCCACCCGCGTTGTTGAAGGCACCATGCAGACCGCCGAACTCCTGCACCGCGACATCAACGAGATGTGCGACCTCCTCCTCAACCGTCACATCAGTGGGGACGAAGAGCGCCGTCCCGCCATCACGGACAATTGCTTCCACCGTCGCGTCACCCATGGCCTTGTCCCGCGCTCCGATGATCACCGCCGCCCCCTCCGATGCGGCGCGCATCGCAAAAGCGGAACCCATGCCGGACGTACCGCCGGTAACAATGATGACCTTGGATTCCAGACGGTGAGACACATTCGCTCCGTTAAGTACCGATACGGCCGCTTTGGGCCGCGAGGATGGAATTTTCGCTGGGACGGTCTGACACGCGACGCACACCTGAGGGGGGCGGCACAGGATTGAACGCTCCGACGCTCCGCTAGGCACTCTATCTGGAATGAACGATAGATAAAATTCTCGGAAGGGAGCGCCCCCATCCTCGACAGTGCTGTGCGGGCGCCCTATGAACCGTCGCGACAGCTCGGTTGCCCGCGCAGCTATCGACCACGAGTGGGCCCATCCCCGAGGGGCCAACGACCGCGGTCGATACAGTGATCGTGTGACGGGATGCCGACGGCGCGTGGAGTCTGCTCACGGTGGTGAGGACAATGACGCCGGTCGACGCGGGCCAGGACGCCTATGGGAACTCTGACCCACGTCGTTCACGTTCGAGCTGGCCTCTGAGGTTGCCGTTGACCGACTCGATCGGTCAACGGACCGGTTTGAGCTGATGTTCTCCGGAGCCCGGAGGCTCCGGAGAACGTCGAGCGCACGCAATCATCTTAAGTACCCCCTTAGAGGGGGTACAGCCGGAATCGCAGTGACGTGGACCACAGTCAGGACTGCACGTCCCTCACTCCGTAGGCGCCAGGGCCGCATATACCTACCTGGTGATCTTCGAGTGAAGTCGTCCGTGAGGAGACCATCTTCGCAGTTCAGAGGGCTACTCCGGGCGACATCACGCGGCGAATCTCAGGTAACCTGTGACCACCTCCGTTCATCAACCCGGGTACAGCTGACCGCCCGGTCGCCGGAGCGAGCTCGAGATCCGTGGATGAGCCGCTCGGCGGGGAGTCGCCGCGCGCACCCGCCCGGACAATCCCTCGAAGCTCTCCGAGTAGTCCCACGTCGCAGCGACGAGTCGGGATGATGCATCCGCAACTCACCGGAGTCACCGAATACGACTCGGCCCAGTAGGGATCCCAGATGATCGACAAGATCGTTCGTGAGGGCGGTCGCCGCGTACTCGCCGCAGCACTGAAGGTGGAAGTCAGCCAGTAGACCGCGGAGTTGGAGACCAAACCGAGCGCTGCGGGCACGAGCGGCGCCCGCAGATCCGCAAGGGCCATCACCAGCCTCGCAGCGTCGTCACTGCAGCCGGGCTTGTTCAAACCAATGCCGCCGGAGCAAAGCCCGCCGAATCGATAACGAGACTGGCGAAACAAGAAGGGTACTCCCCAAAAAGAGAAATCCCCCCTCTGCTCAACCTGCACGACGTGTCCCCCAAGGACGTCGAGCCCGCGCTGGAGCAGCTCCCCGTCGAGCACGGCTGGCCGGCCGCCGTGACCCGGCTGCCGAAGCAGGGACGACCGTGCCGCCTCCCAGGACCGAGACCTACCGACCCGCCACTGCATCTACGCCTAGGCCAATGGCGTGCGCCCGAAAGTCCGGTTCGAGCAGGCGCATTCGTGCGTCCTGGTCCTTCTCGGGAAGTGTCTAACGACACCAAGGAGCCGATCGCGCTCGGGGCTGCACGAGCCCACCGGGTCGTGAATCGGACCACCGCATGACTCTCGACGCCGCGGCATGCGGAAGCACCGAATTGGTCGTCGGCCACGGCGCGAGGGCTCGTGGGATGGTTCGGCCGAGGCATACCCGCCGACCGGCACCATCGCTGCTGGCTCCACAGAACCCGAAACATTGCGAACTGCCCACCAAGATCCTCGCAGCCGGGCACGACAACGGCGATGCAGAAAATTCACAACATGGAGAACCCCGCCCGCGCCCAGGAGGCGATCGATGGCTTCGCCCGCGCCTACGACGCCAAGTCACCCAGTACTGCAACGGTCGTTGCCGTGACGGGTGGGCAGCTTCGGGTCGTGTGTAGCCGCGTCATTTGTAGTGACTTATGCGGGCTTGATGTTGTCGCCGGCGCCACCAGAGTGACCAGTGCAGACGTGGTCGATGGAGTGTGGTCGGCGGTGGGGTGTCGGGTGATCAGGCGTCTGAGCTCGGGCAGGCTGAGCGGGATGAGGCCGGAGGACCCGTTTCTGCTTTCCCGGCATCCAGTTCTCGGGCCCGCAGGACGGTCAGGCAGGCGTGGGCGGCCATGGCCAAGGTGATGTGGCGGTGCCAGCTGTCGTAGCGGCGGACCTGGTAGTCGTCCAGGCCGCACTCACTTTTCGCGGTCTGGACGCACTCCTCGCTGGCGCACCGGGTAACGACGGTGTCATGGCGGGTGGTGGCCATGACGTGAAGGACATCCGCCTGTGCCAGCTCCGTGCGCCAGCTCTTGCTGAAGCCATAGGCGGCATCTGCGGTCATCCACCGGCACGGGACCTTGTCGGTGATCGCCCGGCGGACCATGGCCCTGCCATTGCCACCTTCGTCTCGGGGGCCACCTCATCGGTGATGCCGGCCTGGCGACATCGCTCACGGTCGTCGGTCCGCGACATCGGCAGATACAGCCTGCGGTCGATCAGGGTGTGGCCGCGGTCGGTGGCATAGGCGAGGAAGACCCCGACCTGGCAGTTCTCCGTGCGTCCGGCGGTGCCGGAGTACTGCCGCTGCACTCCAGCCGACCGCACCCCCTGTTCAGGCAGCCGGCGTCGTCCACGATCAGCACCGCGTCAGGTCATCGAGATGCTCGACGACGTAGTCCCGCACGTCATCGAGGACCTCGTCGGCGTCCCACTCGATCCGGTCCAGCAGTCGGTGCATCCGGTCCGAAGCCGCGTGACCGGCCCGTTCAGCCGGCGTCCAGCCGTTCTTCCGCTCCAGCGGGGCTATCAGCCCCTGCATATAGGCCAGCGCAGACTCACGCGGCTCCGACCTGGCGAACCGGTGCACAAACCGCTCATGCAACTCCGACAGGCCCAACGACCACCGACTCGCATCAGCCGGCACCAGATCCCACCCCATGCCCACCTCAACGAGCCCGCTGCCCACCCACCACTGCAAAGACCCTTGCAGTACAGGGCCGCCGCGAAGATCACCGGGTTTGGCACAGGCTGGGCCGGCGCCCGTTACCACTACCGCAGCCGCACCTCCTGGGCCCGGCCAGTCCCATGATGGGTTGACCGCTTCACGACGAGCGCCCCTGGCGGGACTCCGGGCAATAGAACCCACGCGGCTGTGTCACGGTCGGACGACGGAGCCCGCTATTGTCACCCTGCGGATGTCATCGCAATCGTCGAGGAGGGAGGACGCGGGGTGGTTGTGTCTTTCGGGGGGCCGGTCGCGGATTCCGCGTACAGGCAGATGCGGTCCATCCTCCATCCGGCGATTCTCAATCACAGTGTGCGAGTGTGGCTGCTGGCCGACCACGTAGGCCGGCAAGAGGGAGTCGCGGAACGGGATCGCGAGGCACTGGCCGTGGCATGCCTGTTCCACGACGCGGGAACGGCCCGGTCTCATGATGGCCCGCAGCGTTTCGAGGTCGAGGGCGCCGATGCTGCACGGGAATTCCTGTCTCCACACGGCTGGCCTGCTCCGCTGGTCCAGAAGATCTGGGAGGCGATTGCCCTGCATACTTCCCCGGGCATTGCCGAGCGCATGGGCACGTTGCCCAGGCTTGTCCGCCTCGGCGTCATGGCCGACTTCGGTAGAGCCGGTCCTACCGGTCCTCAGTACAAAGAGGAACTGGCCCCCCTGCTCGATCTCCTCCCCCGCATGAACATCGAAGCTGTACTCGCCGATGCGGTGGTCGAGCAAGCCCTGCGGTGCCCCGAAAAGGCACCACGGTCCAGTTGGCCAGGAGGGCTTCTGGCTGCTCACCTAGCCCACCCAGAACACAAGGGCGTCAACCCTGCCTTTTGACCGCCGCATTCACTGCCGCGCGCGGGGACAATCGAGGCGCACCTGGGAACCGCGGTGACCGTTCTTCCCTCCGTCAACAGGCTTCGGCCGTCGACGCCAGGCTGGCGAACCAAACCGGGACACGAGGTGGGGCACCCTTGGTTCGATCGGGCAGACCCAGCACATCACCCACAAACTGACGGTCAAATACTCCGCGAGGAGTGCCTCGGTCACGCGGCACACTTGCAAGCCTCAAACTTCAACACCACAGTGTGGGCCGGATCCCGGAGTACCGGATGGAGCTGAAGCAGAGGCTCGATAGAAGCTGTACAGAAGCGCCACCAAGAAGGTGGCCGTCGTCCCGGCGAGTCAGTTCCGATCCGCGCGGCCACGACGTTCATTCGCACTTCCCGCCGCGGTCACACGGACGAAGAACGCGACAACGCTCCACCAAGGCATTAAATCCATGGGCCGTAAATTCCTGAGTGACGCGCATCAACTCCAGGTGAAATATGCGAAATTCCCCTCACTTGATTCGCTCGCCAGACTCGACAGCATTTCCCCGCGCGGCCTGAAGCCACAACCTCTTCCGCACCGGCCGCCACGCAGGGTGTGATTTGATGCCACTGCCTTCGTCGTACTGCAGTGAGGCCTCCACGGCCCCGCCGCACATCAGATCCGTCACATTGATCGTTACCAGTAGGGAAACACCCCGTGAACAAGCCCCGTATTCTGATCGTCGGGGCCGGCATATCTGGGCTGGCCTTGACCAAAGCGCTGGTAGACCTCGGATTCCCGGTGGAAGTCGTCGAGCGTCGCAGCAACGAGGACCCTGCCCTTGGAACCGGTATCTACCTGCCCGCAAACGCGGTTCGCGCCCTTCGTGCCATCGGCCTTGAAGAAGATTTGGCCACCCACGCGAAACCGGTGGTGCGGCAACGGCTCGAGGACCACCGTGGTCGCCCTCTTACAGAATTCACCGTGGACCGGATCTGGGGCGAAGTCGGCCCTTGCATGGCAACCACCCGACGCGATCTACACGACCTGCTGCACGCAATGGTCGACAGCGATGCCGTGCGCTACAACACCGAGGTGATCGCGGTAACCGATGAAGGGGCCGTGACCTTTGCGGACGGCACCACCAGTACATACGACCTCGTTGTGGGTGCGGACGGCATCAACTCGGCAGTGCGGAAATCCCAGTTCCCGGGGTCGAGCCCCCGATTCTTGGGTCAACTCTGCTGGCGGTTCATCGCCGACGACACAGCAATACCCGGCATCACCGACTGGACAGCTCGTCTGGGCGCCAAGGGGCGAACTTTCCTGACTGTACAACTTGGCGCCGGCCGCGTTTACTGCTACGCCGACATCAACAGCCCAGCATTCACGGCCCCTGCCGGAGACTGGCGCACGCTATTCGTCGACTTCGGCGGCCCGGTCCCACAGTTGCTCGAGCAGGGAGCGGCCGCGCACTTCGCAGCGTTGTACGAGAGTCGGAACACCGCGTGGACGCGTGCACGCACGGTGCTCATTGGCGACGCTGCCCACACCCTCTCCCCCAGCATGGCCCAAGGCGGCGCAATGGCGCTCGAAGACGCCGTGGTACTCGCCGACATTCTCGAGCGCACGCCAGACGTTGCCACGGCCCTTGCTGCCTTCCAGGATCGACGTGCCAAGCGCGTCGCCTGGGTATCAGCACAAAATCAGCGCCGGGACAAAGCCCGCAACCTGCCCGGCCCACTGCGCAATATCACTCTCCGCCACGCCGGTGAGCGCCTGTTCAAGTCCAATCACGCCCCTCTCCACGACCAGCCGTAATCCGTCCTTTCTGCACGCCTCCACGGGGATCCCTCCGCATCTGGCCAAGCAACCGTTCCCACCCCGGGTGGTCAACGTCAATCTCAGCTGTAGTCTCAGGCAACCCCGCTCCGGCCAGGCCAAGTGAGGTGATCCGGGCGGTACTGGGTCTGGTGGCGGCATGGGCGGCGATTCCCTTTGACAGAGCGTCGGCCTCCTGGCACTTGCGGCCGTGGCCGGTGGACAGCAGTCGCGCCCGGCAGGCAAGCTCCGGCGGGGACGTCCGTGAGCATGCTGTCGTCGTCGGCCAGCCTGGTGTCAACCGGGCACCCCAGGCCGCCAGCACCTTCGATGGCCCACATGGGGATGGCGTCCCTTCTTGTGGTGTAGCTGATCACGTCGGAGGTGTACGCCGGGATGCACCGGCTCTGTAGCCTCCGTCCCCTGCCCATGAGGCAGGTCACCATGCAACTCTTCCTGGTGAACGTCCAGTTCAGCCCGAGGGCCCGTGGTCGCCCTGTCCCAGTCCGACCTACTCCGCCTGCTGGTGCTCGGTCGACGACCTGGTCAAAGCCCTCGGAGCGGACACCGGGATCTCTCCAAAAGCGAGGTCTCACGGATCTGCACCGACCTCGGCCGGCAGCCGACCGCCTCCCGCACCCGGGCTCTGGACCACACCCGCTTCCCCTACCTGTATCTGGACGCCACCTACTGCAAGGCCCGCGCCCGGCACCAGATCGTCTCCCGGGCCGTGGTCATTGCCATCGCGGTGACCGAAAACGGCGGGCATGACGTCCTGGCGGTGATGGCCGGGGACAGCGAGACCGAACTGTTCTGGACCCAATTCCTCCGTCACCTGCGCGAACGAGGTCTCGCCGGCGTCCGCCTCGTGATCGGCGGCCACCACACCGGCCTGGTCAAAGCCATCCAAGGGGGCCTTGACCACTGATCTTGGACATACGAGACACTGAGTCCCGAGGATCTGAGAACGGACATCTCGTGGTCATGAAGAACTATCCGCCGCAGTTCAAGGCGGACGCGGTCGCGCTGTACCAGTCGCGGCCCGGGGCGACGATTCGGCAGGTCGCTGCCGATCTGGGGATCAATCCCGAGACCCTGCGGAACTGGGTCAGGGCAGCCGGAGCGAGCCGGCCCCGGGGCGCCGCGCGGAGGCACCGGCCGAGCCGCCCACCCCGTTGGAGGCGGAGAACGCGGCCCTGCGCAAGAAGGTCCGCGAGCTGGAAGAAGAGCGGGAGATCCTGCGGGAGGCGGCCAAGTATTTCGCCGGGGAGACGCGCTGGTGAGGAGCCGTCAATTGACTACTGCATGACTTGATGTTGCTCTCGTAGTCGGTGATCGCGCTCTGGAGGGCCTCGAGCGCGCGAGGCGGGTGGGTCCGCCAGGGCCCGGCGATGACTGCGGCAATGTCGGGGGCAGCGAAAGCCAGCAGCGCCATGGTCCGGTGGGCCTGGTAGCTCGGGGTGTTGCGGTCCCGGCCGAGCAGTCGGGCCGCCAGGGTGAGGGTGACGGTGTTGCGGCGGCTCAGGACGGCGGCCAGGATCCGGTGGCGGTGGTCGAGGAAGCCGAAACCGGGGTTGTATCCGCGCCGGTTGATGCCCTTCCTCCTCTCACGCTCGGCCTCGGCCAGGATCCGGCGGCAGGGCTCGAGCTCCTCCACGAGGTGGTCGAGCCGCTCGCGGCACATGCCGGTCACGGCCGGGTGGGTGAGCAGGAAGGTGGCCTCGGCCGGTATCGGGGGTGCCTTCGCCTGTTCCGGATCGGCCAGTGGAGCCTACTCGGGGTCGTAGGGGGCGATGGTGTAGTTTCACTCGCCGTGGAACTCAGCGCGCTCGACCCGCTGGGTGATGGTCTTGCGCTCGGCCTTGGTGAGCACGCACCCGGTGGGGTAGCCGTTCTCGTCCAGCACGGCGCTGACGGTCAGTGCGGTGCTGGTGCGGGTTGCCGAGATGGTCTGCAGCAGCACCTCGTAGCTGGTCAGCGGCTGACCGCGCAGGCTGTGGGTGATGCGGGAGAACAGTCGGTGTTCGACCTTGTTCCATTTCGAAGTACCGGGCGGGAAATGCATGACGGTGATGCTCAGCCCGCACTCGTCGGCGAAGGCGGCCAGGCCCATCTTGAACAGATGGGAGTCGGCCGAGTTCGCCCCGCCGGAGTCCGCGGTGACCAGGATCCGGTCGGCGCCGGGATAGTAGAGGCAACCCCGGGCGTACCACCAGCGGCGCAGGGACTCCACCGCGAAGGCGGCGGTGTTGCGGTCGGTGCCCACGTTCACCCAGCCACTGTCGCGGCCCAGGGCGTAGATGCCGTACGGGATGGCGATGGAGGTGGCGGGGCCGACGAAGTCGTGGTCCGGGGCGGTGATCGGTTTTCCCTTGGGGCGGTAGGTGCGGCCGGGGCGGGCGAAGTCACCGATCGGCTCCTTCTTCTTCGCGTCCACGCTCACCACCGGCATGCCCTGCTCCAGGAAGTGCTCGACGGCAGTGTTGATGTGCCGGAACTGGGCGTCGCGGTCGGGCACGTGGCTGCCGGCCCGGGTCTTGGCCATGCCCTGCAGGCTGAAGCCCATCGAGTGCAGCAGGTCTGCGACGACCGGGGCGCTGACGGGATGCCCTGTCTCGGCCAGCTCGCGGGCCAGGTTCCGCAGCGGGGCGGTGGTCCAGCGCAGCGGGGAGACCGGGTCACCGACCTCTCGCGGCTCGATCAGCGCCTCGAGCGCGGGCCGCAGGCCCGGGTCGCGCTCGGTCGCCGATTTGCGTCCGCCGCCGGGCCGGCGAACCCGCCCCAGTATCTCGGCCCCAGCGGCGAGCTCGTCCCGCCACCGCGCGATGGTTGACTCCGAGACCTCGGCCAGCCTGGCCACGGCCGCGATACCGCCATGTCCCAGGACTTCGGCCTCGGAGGCCAGGTACAGGCGGCGCTGCCGCTCGTCCGGATGCGGCAGCACCGCCGCGAACTTCGCATCCAGGACCGCCAGGGTCTCCTCCGGTATCGTCACGGCAGCCCGTCCACCACGTAACGCACCGAAGTTGGACTGAAACCGACAGTAGTTAATTGACGGCTCCTGAACCGCTTCCAGTTCGTCGCCTACCACCAGCGCCGTTATGGCGTGAAGCGGCTGTGCATCATCCTCGGCATCGCCCGCTCCAGCTACTACTACTGGCGCGCGACCGCTGCGGACCGAGCTGCCCCGGCAGGCGTGCGACGCTCGTCTTGCTGACCGGATACGGGTTGTGCACCGCGGGTCGGACGGCACCTACGGCGTCCCCAGGATCACCGCTGAGCTTCGCGAGGAGGGCGAGCGGGTCAACCACAAGCGGATCGCGCGCGTGATGCGGAGCATCAATCTCGCGGGAGTCCGGCTGCGTCGCAGGCCCGCACCACCATCGCAGACCCGGCCGCTGCGAAGGCCCCGGACCTGATCGGCCGCGACTTCACCGCCACCGCGGTGAACACGAAGTACGTCGGCGGCATCACCTAATGGGCAGCGGTGGGAGCAAGTTCCTCTATCTGGCCACGGTCATCGACCTCGCCTCCCGGCGCCTGGTTGGCTGGACGATCGCCGATCACATGCGCGCCGACCTTGTCATCGACGCCCTGCACGCGGCCGAACGGACCCGCGGCACCCTCGCCGGCGCCACCTTCCACAGCGACCACGGGGCCCAATACTGCAGCCGGGCCTTCGCCGATGCCTGCCACGCGGCCGGCGTCACCCAGTCCATGAGCCCGGTCGGTTCCAGCGCGGACAACGCACTCGCCGAGTCGTTCAACGCGACCTGCAAACGCGAGACCCTCCAAGGCCGCCGAGCCTGGGACACCGCACGCGAAGCCCACCTCGACCTCTTCCGCTGGCTGCACCGCTACAACACCGTCCGACGCCACTCCAGCCTCGGACATCGCAGCCCCATCGCCTACGAACGAGCATCCCGAACAACATCAACTACGCTCGCCAAAGCCGCATACCCCGTGTCCAGAATCCGAGGTCAGGGCCCAGGTGATGATCGACACGGCCTACCAGCGCTGCCGAGTCCATTTCCTGCACAACACCTTCGCGGTCATCCGGAAGGACGCCGACGAAGTGGTGGCCGCCACCATCCGCACGATCTTCGCCCAGTCCACCGCCCAGACGGGACGCTCCCAACTGCAGACCTTGACCGACATGCACGGGGCTCAGCTCCCCAAGGTCAAGACGATGCTGCTGGACACCGAGGCGGATCTGACGGCCCTCGCGGTCTTCCCGAACGACATTGGAAGAAGATCCAGTCGACGAATCCCCTGGAGCGGGTCAACCGCGAGACAAACGCCGCATCGATGTCGTCCACGTCTTCCTCAACGACGACGCCCTGCTACCGCTGGTCACCGCCGTCCTCTTCGAGATGCACGACGAATGGATCGCCTCCCCCGCCGTTACCTCCCCGAAGGCGGCATGAAACAGATCTACCCCGCCGAGCTCCCGGGAGGCGCCCCCGCACTCCCCAACACCACGAACACAACCCCCGAATGATCGGCTCCACCACAAGAAGGGACGCCATCCACATGGGCCCGCTCCATCACAGGGCGGATCGCGGTAACCAGCCCGGCCGGCCTGAACACGGCAAGAATCCAGGGACTGTGGGTCGGCGTCGGCGGGGCAACGGGACGGGTACCCCTTCGTGGTCGCCCTCGGGCAACCAACGAGGAGCCAAGACCAACGTTGGACAGTGCAGACCCTTCTCGAGCACTCCCGCCAGCGGCTATGGCCGGGACGCACGCGTTCGAAGGCCAGCCCGCAGGCGCAACTTGAACGACCCCTGCCACAGCCCCGGCATCGTAGTTGCCGACCACATTCCCAAGCACCGATTCACCACGTCGGGATAGCTCCCTGGTTGCCTCTGCTTGACACGGAGGGGTGCCGTTCCTCGTTACCGTCTCGTTCCCAGCAGCCTGCATTGGATTGATGACCGACCGGTCTCGTACGCTGGTACAGCATGCGCGTATCACTGCACGTTTCCGCACGTCGCTCGACTGTTGACAGGCTGAGATATGTCCGAAACCCACTGGCTCACCGATGAGGAACAACGTGTCTGGCGACTCTTCATCGCCGTCGCGCGCAAGCTGAACGCGCATCTCGATCACCAACTGCGGACAACTTCCGGCATTCCGGCCACGTACTACGAGATCCTCGTGCATCTATCTGAAGCGCCTGACCGAAGTCTGCGCATGGCCGCAATCGCCGACAAGTGCTTCTCCGCCCGCGGCAAGGTATCCCACGCAGTGGCCAAGCTGGAGAAGTCCGGATACGTGCTCCGCACCGCGTCGGACAGTGACGGGCGGGGGTTCGTGGCAACTTTGACCGACTACGGGCTGGCCGCGCTGCACGAAGCAGCAGCCCGGCACGTTGAGGAGGTACGCCAATATGTCTTTGACCCGTTGACCCAGGAACAGCAGAAAGCCCTCGAGGGGATAAGCGCGACAATGCTGGAAATGTTGGTCCCCGCCTGCAGACTCGCAAGCGCGAAAGACCTATGAACCCCACCTTGCGAAGCCCGGGGCGAATCCCCCGTTCGCACGCGTAGCTCGGCGGCTTGAGAACACACTTTTCCACTGAGCCTGCTACTTCGCGCTCAGACCGCCTCAATCGGGATACCCCATGACCGGACTGCCGTCACGTTGCGCGACTGGCTGGCCGCCGAGCGGGGGGCTCAGCGGCTTCGCGGACCGAGCTGCTGCACCGCACCGGGACGGGTTCCGGAGGAAACGGGCGTAAGGGGCCTCGACGAAAGTATGCGTCCCTTGTTGTGGTGCAGCCGGTCACGTGCGGGGGGGGTGGTCGGGGTGCACTGACTGTGTGGCCTCCGCTCCCTGCCCATGAGGCTGGCCGCCATGCAACTCTTCCTGGCGAACGGCCAGCTCAACCCGATAGGTGAGTGGTGGCCCTGTCCCAGTCTGACCTACTTCGCCGGCTGGAGTCACTACACTTGGCAGACGGACTCGCACTAGTCCGGAACGTGACCGAGCAGATGCTGCAGGAACTGATCGAGGCCGAAGCCACCGCGAAGATCGACGCCGGCTGGAATGAGCACATCGACACCCGCACCGCACTGCGCAACGGACACCGCGACCAGACGCTCAGCACCCAAGCCGGCGACCTGGACCTCGCAATCCCCAAGCTGCGGTCGGGAAGCTTCTTCCCAAGCCTGCTGGAACGACGGCGCCGGATCGACCAAGCCATCGTTGCTGGGGTGCGGGCGGCCTGAGCGGGGGCTAGTGCGATAGCCATACCCGGTAGTGGTAGCTGTTGGAGCCGCCGGCGTCGGCGGTGATCAGCAGTCGGGTCGCGGTCGGATAATCCTGGCTGCCGCGGGCGGTCCACCGGCGGCGGATGGATTCCACCGCGAAGACGGAGGTGTCGTGGTCGATACCGACGTCGACCCAACCGGTGTTGCGGTCAAGGTCGTAGACCCCGCATGGGATCGCCTGCTCGATATCCAGGCCGCTGAAGAAGAAGTGGTGGTCCTCGACCCGGACCGGATCACCCTTCGGGCGCCACTACCACCCGGCCAGGGGCAGCCGGCCCATCTGCTCGCGCATCTTGGTATCCACGCTGACCACCGGCTCACCCACCGCTTGATGGGCCTTGACCTGCTCATTGAGATACCGGAACTGAGCGTCCCGATCCGGGTGCTGGGCGCCTTCCAGGGTCTTGGCGTTGCCCTGCAGACTGAAGCCAGCCTGCCTGAGCAGGCGGCCCACGGTCGGCGCGGACACCCAAACCCCTGCCCGGCCGGCTCGTCCGCCAGGTGACACAGCGACTCGGCCGTACACCGCAGCGGAGACTGCGGATCCCCGCGCCCGTCCGGCTCGACCAGTGCCATCAGCGCCCTTCACCATCCCGCGGTCGGTCGCCCCGACCCGCCCGCGGCCCCCGCCCGGTAACCGAACTCGCCCACCCAGCAGCGGACCGACCCCCAAAGACAACTCCATCACACCCCGGCGCACAGTGGCTACGGTCGATCACCGCCGTCCTCTTGGGGATGACGACGAATGGATCGCCTCCCCAACCTTCCAAGGATCGGCTACACCACAAGAAGGGACGCCATCCCGCCTGCAGCAAGCCATCGGATGCGTGTATCAGGCGCTCCCCCGCTGTACGCCCGTTACCGCAGCGCCGGTACGGCTGGGAATCCCGTACCGCACGCGCGCCTCGTCGCTCGTGATCAGACGGAAAGCTGGAGCTTGACCGCCCCTTGGGAGTGCAGGGATGGGCTGATCTTCCGTGTCTCCCCCGAGGCTGACCTGCTGAAATGCTTGACGCGCACGACCCCGGTGCCGCATGCGAACAGAGTTGCATTCGGAAGTGTTCCAGGGGTGGCCAATAGAGTATTGGCCCTTCGAGGATGTACAACATGTGCATGCCCCGTGGATTCCCCCTGCCGATGGCCCCTGTCGACATCAAGGAGATCTTGCGCCGCATCGTGCAGCGTCATGACGCGGCTGACGATCCAGATCTAGAGCTTTTCCCCGATCCCGACGCTCGGGCCGACGAACTCGAACTCGTAGCGTTGACGCTGTTGGCAGCGTCGAAGAACACGAAGCACCTTCCACGCGTACAACGCGGACCAGAAGTCACGGATCGCCTCACTCTCATTCGTCGTCTGCGGCAGCTATTGGATGACGCGGAGTTGCGTGCGTTGCGAGACGGCCGCACGGCTGGCGTCGCCTGGGTCCGCCTCGGGGCGCCCCTCGGGATCACCACCAAAAACGGCGTGATGCAGCGCTTGCAACGACTCCGGGTAGCCAGCGAGCTTGGCGCATCGGTTCCACGACACCCCCGTTCGCTACGCAATGCCGTACGCACACGAGCCTCGGATGAGGAGCGCCTGCAATCGTGGATTGCGCAGCACTACATCGACGTCCGCGAAGCTGCCACGGATCTGATCGCACAACGCGAGAGCCTGCTCACCGACGATGGGGTCGATGAATGGCTTGATGATCTTGAGGAACTCCTCGATAAGAGGCAAACAGAGCAGCGTCGCCGAAGCGTTGCCTCCCACCTCCGGTTTGCTGTCGAGGGCATCCTGGAGTTGGCAGAAAGCTCAGGGCAGGCGCCAGCCCGTACAACGAGGGCTCACCACGTGCTGGCTCGCGCCGGAGTGCTGGCCACCAGCTATCGACGTCGCTAATGCTCCTGCATGCGCATTGGGCCCCTGACCTGCGATGCGCAATTGCGTCAGTGGTTGCGGCGGGATGACAAGGACCTCGCCCTCGGCGACCGCAACATGCAGCACCCGGCAGAAGAGGGCTGTGCAGGGTTGCTTCTTGGAAGTGATGTAGGGGGCTCTGCCTGATGCGGGGAACTATTGCGACGTTCGGATGGGTGCCCGGATACGTCGACGACCCACTGCCTGATGCTTCGGGAACGACAAAGATCTTGACTGAGACCAGTGCGATGACCGCATCGGGAGGTCTGTCTCTGTACCCGCTGGCCGAGGACATCTTGCCGCGGCAAGTCCCGATCCGCTGCGCACGGTCAATCGTTCGCCGATGCTCTGATGTCCGCCGAGGCCGGAGCCGTGGGCGACGCCGCGACGGGCGATGAGGGGCTTGATGCCGCGCTGCCAGAGCAGTCGACGGTACTTGTCGTAGCCGCGGTCGGCGAACAGTCGCTTGGGCTTGCTGCATGGGCGGCCCCGAGGCCTCGTACTTGAGGGATCGAGTCCAGCAGCGAGATCAGTTGCGTCACGTCGTGCCGGTTCCCGCCGGTCACGGACAGCGGGGTTCCACGCCGCTCGACGATCAGGTGGTGCTTGGAGAGCCAGGTCGGGCGCGGTCGACCGGCGACAGCCCGACGTGATGCCCCCTTTGAGGTCCGTGACATGGGAGCCGTCGATCGCGCAGTCCATCTCGAACAAGCCAGCCTTGCGCAGTTCGACGAGGAGTTCGGTGTGCAGTCGGGGCCAGACGCCGGCCTCGGTCCAGTCCCGCAGCCGACGCCAGGCGGTGACACCCGAGCAGCCCACCACGCCGGCGGGCACATCCCGCCAGGCCACACCTTCGCCCAGTACATAGACGATGCCCGCCAGTGCAACACGGTCAGACACCCGAAGCCAGCCTGGGTTCCTATGCCTTCGCGCGGACTGCGGCGGCAGCAGCGGGGCTATGCGTTCTCACAGGTCATCCGGGACAAGATCATCAGACACCTCGCAGGCACTGCCAGCGAAGATCACCGAATGCCAGCCGACGCGCCGATCTCACTCTGAAACGATCAGTAAGTAGCTGTCCGGCGGCAGCGGAGCTACGTCCGTCGTCGGCTGGGAGTGTCGTCGTTCATAGCGACGGCACTCCCCCACCACCAACGCCTGGAATCCTGGTCCCGGAGTGGGTGATCAGATGCCGCATCGGTGGCCCAGTAGCCGACATGCCCCGGCCTACAAGGAACAACCGATTATCACGGCGTGATAATCGGTCACTGGGGGAGTACGGGCACCGTTCGGTGGAGGCTTCTCCCGGTCAACGCCGTGCAGCGGACGCGCCCGATCGATGCCGCGGCCCTGCAACGTAGGTCCGCGGGCGGCTGGGATGAATTCATCGCAACGTCATCACCTCCGATGCCAGGGCTGACAACAGACCCCTTGTGTAGGCCGCGGAAGCAGCAGGCGCCGTACCCCACCAGAACTCAGTGGAGAACGGCGCCTGAGCAGATGCTCACCGGACGTCTACGTGTCCTGCGGGGCCTTCCGCAGGAGTTCAGCAAGGAGCGCCCTGTCGTCCTCTGTCATGTGGCTTCGAATGAGTTCGGCGACCTTGTCCACGTCATGCCAGGGCACGACGTCCGCTGCCGCCGATTTGCCTCGGGATGCAACCGATGCCGCGGAACTGTGGGACTTTGATGTCTTCCGCGTGGAACTTTGAGGTGGGACGGCGGAGGTCAGATCGGGCTCGGGCTGCAGCGTGGAGGAACCACTGACTGCTGCATCCTGCCGCTCTTCAGTCGAATCTTGGCTTATCACGGCGTGATAATCAGCCGGTGGGGGAGTGGATGGAGCCGATGCAACGGTAGCAGTACGGTTGCGCCCCGATCGCTGCTTGGCTTCGGCAACTCGGGCATCGGCTGCAGCGCGCTGCTCTTCGGCACTCAATTTGCCAAGGTTGCGGACGTGTTCGACCTGACGCGTTCCACTGGCAACCTCCGCCTGAAGTTCGGGGGAAAGCTTGAGCAGGGACAGTTTGGAGGAGATCGTGGCTTGCGAGATGCCGAGGCGTTTTGCTGCCTTGGTCTGGCTGCCGTAAAACGCGACCAGTGATTCGAGGGCGTGGGCTTGCTCCAGATCGGTCATGTTGTCGCGATGAAAGTTCGCTACAAAAGCCGTCTCCAGCAGTGCCTCGTCGGTGGCCACTCGTGCGTCATCGACATGAACCTTGACAGCGGCCAAGCCAGCGCGACGCGCGGCTTCGAGTCGGCGGTGTCCGTCCACGACGATGTACTTCGTGTCCGAGTCCAGGTCCGCGGCACGATCCGGGCGCTCGCTGAGGTAGGCATCAACGCTCGCAACAGTGATGGCGTTGATGACACCGAGTTCTTGGACGCTCTCGGTCATCCCGTCGAGGTCCCTCAAGTGATCCCGCGGGTTATCCGGATTGTGACTGATCAAACCTACCGGGAGCTCCGTGGGCTCTGGGACGCCTGCGGTAGGTACTGCAGTGGCGGCTCCAATCGCAGCGCGGCGTGCGCTGACAGAACGAGCATTGCCGAACGAGGCGCCAGCTCCCAGCTGAGCTGCCTTGCTCATGAGATCTCCCTTGCGAGTGCACGCATGCCGACGGCCTGGTCGGACTTGGGGGCGTATGCGAGAAGCGGACGCTTGACCCGCACTGCTTCTTTCTGTTCCTTCAAATCTCCAATGACGCCCACGACCCGGGGATCCTTTATGTCCATCCAGGCTTGCAGCGAGGACGTGGCGATGTAGCCGCGGCGGGCGTCGTAGTGGTTGACCACAATCCCCAGGTAGTCGACGTCGAGCGCGAGGTCCGCGCGGAGATCTTCTATCTGAGTCGTCAGGAGGTCGTAGGCGTCGGCGGAGCTGTCCTCAGCCTGGACGACAATAAGGGCACCAGAGGACCCTGGTGCCTCGCCAGGCCTGCGGCGGCCGTAGAAGACAGCCGCGTCCATGCTCAGGCCCAGGCTGGGCGGGCAGTCCACAATGATGACGTCGAATTCACCCTCGATTGGGGCCAGTGCTCGTTCCAGTGCGCCTTCGCGAGCTCGGACGCCGGCGAGACGGACGTCGAGGAGGAAGGCATCATTGCAACTGGGCAGCAGATGCAGGCGATCGCCGAATCGATCCTCGTCGATCGGCACGATCAGGTCCCGAAGCTGGCCAGCGGGGTCGCCTGCCATGTGCTTGGTGAGACTGTCGCCCTCCATTGGCAGGGGAGAGTGCCCGAGCTGCTTGGTGAGGTGACACTGGGGGTCGAAATCCACCAGAAGCACACGCAGACCGAGTCCAGGCAAGTCATCGAGGTCCAGCGCCTCGGCGTTGTTGCCCTCGAGAAGAGCAGCAAAGTGCTTGGAAACTCGAACCGGATGGAGGGTGTTGGCATCCTCGGCCATGGCTTCACCTGCACCAGCGGTAATCGCAGTCTTGCCGACACCACCCTTCTGGTTGCAGACGACAATGCGGCGAGGGATCTCCGGACGGCTTACGGCAGGGGCAGGATTCATCTGCAACCACACCTTCACGGCTTGGGCAAGCCCTTGGATGAGCGAGACCTTACGGTCGACCGCTGAGGTCTTGAACGTCTCCCACTGACCGGGCGGCAGCCAGGTGGAGAACGGATCGGCACCAGCAGTGTCGACTGCGGCCGGAGCCGAAGCAAGGTTGCACCACTGGGCGATGCCCTGTTCGACGGCGGTTTGAATTTCGATGCCGAGCTGTGCAGTGCGTACCTTGAGTTCCTGACGCAGCTGAGCCGGAAGCTTGGAGACGACCTTCTCGCGGTCGCCTGTTGATACAGGAGAAGCCATGATGGATACCTTACTAACGCGGTTGCCCGCATCAAGCGGCGGCACGTTAGTTTTGGATGGCGGGTTCGTTCAGCCGCCAGGGGGCATCATGGTCGACAGCTGACAACAACGGCTATCTGGGCACGAATCGGGTACCGCATCGGGTGTCCCACCGGTGAGGAACGTCGACAACGGCCTCGGGGCAGCAACGGCGAGCCTGTCGTGGCTTGCCGACCAGTGCACCTCCCGAAGGACGGCGGCTGCTGATTATCACGCCGTGATACCACGCCAGCCTGCCTTCGCCGTCTCCCTCCTCGATGAAGGCTTGGTTCACCCATCTCGGCAAGGTGCATGTACCGGTCTCGCCCACGATTGACGACGGCCTGTTGTCCTGTCTCAGCGAAGATGCGCCGGTCTCACCGAAGATTGACGACTGAGCTGTTCGTCTCATCGAAGTTTCATCCGACACCGCTGCCGGCTGCGGCTTCCAGGAGCGTGGGTGGCAGGTCTTGTCCGTGTCCGAAGCGGTGGTTGCGACGACGGGGCGCGGCCCCGCGAGTGCGGTACTCGGGTACGGCATAAGCTCGGCAGATGGCGAAGTACTTCGACGT